>NZ_CFHWOM010000005.1:0-211141 GCF_984391705.1 Vibrio sp.
TAACACCTTGTTTGATGTGATCAACAGTACGCTCACGTAGAGACTGAGGAATATCGCCGTGTAGTGCAGACGCCTTGAAGCCACGTGCACATAGCCAGTCAGCTAGACGCTCAGTATCTTGACGAGTACGTACGAATACGATTGACGCGTCAGTTTCTTCTGTTTCTAGAAGGCGAGACATTGCTTCGTCTTTTTCTACGCCTTTAACAACCCAGAATTGCTGCTCTACTTTGTCTACAGTGTGGTTTTTACCAGCAACGTCGATTGTTTCTGGATCACGTAGGAAGCGCTCAACAATGCTCTTAAGCATTGGAGGCATAGTCGCAGAGAATAGTACACGTTGTGCAGACTCAGGAGCGTGCTCCATGATTTCAGTTACGTCATCAACAAAGCCCATGTTTAGCATTTCATCAGCTTCGTCTAGAACGAATGTGTGTACTTCGTCTAGGTGTAGACGGTCACGGTTGATAAGGTCTTGAACACGGCCAGGAGTACCTACAACGATGTGAGCACCGTTTTTAAGTGCACGCATTTGATCAACGATAGATGCACCACCGTAGATTTCTAGCACTTTTAGGCCAGCGATGTTTTTACCAAGGTTCTTAACTTCAGCAGCAACCTGAATCGCAAGTTCACGCGTAGGTGCAAGTACGATTGCTTGTGGCTTACGTTGGCCAAGGTCTAGTTTGTTAAGAAGAGGTAGAGAGAAAGCTGCAGTTTTACCAGTACCAGTTTGAGCTTTACCTAATGCGTCTTTACCAGCCAATAGGTGCGGGATAGCAGCAGCCTGAATTGGAGTTGGTGAAACAAAACCCATACCATCAAGAGCTGAAAGGATAGAGTCGTTAAGCGCTAGGTCGCTAAACTGAATTACAGAATCTGTCATTGGGATCCTACTATTTTTATGTCAACAAAAGGTCCCACGAGCTCTACCAATTCCAATACCAATCCAGTTGAGAGCTGATTCCGTTCAGATGCGGACAAGTCGTAAATCGCATCAAGCCACTAGGGACGTAAAATCTCGATGCACCGTATATATTGTGTAGCACCGATTTAAGGGGGCGGATTATTCCCTAAAAGCATAAAAAAAGCCAGAAAAAATTGAATTCCATCACAAATTTTTCTCAGCAAAGAGAAATCTGCGCATAACGCCACCACAGGTGGTTAAGGATTGGACGAAAATGCTGAGCCTTGCCGGTCATTGATGGATTAGTTATCAGCTCACGGTAGCTTGGCCATAATGCCAATGATATAGTGTGCTCAATTTTTTCAGTAAGAAATGTATAGATGTTCCAAGATAACCCGCTACTGGCTCAATTGAAGCAACAAATTCAAGAAAACCTTCCAAAAAAAGAAGGCACGATCAAAGCAACTGAAAAAGGCTTTGGCTTTTTAGAAGTGGATAGTAAAACCAGCTACTTTATTCCACCACCATACATGAAGAAATGTATGCATGGAGATAAAGTGAAGGCAATCATTCGCACTGAAAAGGAGCGTGAGCAAGCTGAACCAGAAGAGCTATTGGAACAAGGTCTTAATCGTTTTATAGGTCGCGTTAAGCTGTTTAAAGGCAAATTAAACGTAGCGCCTGATCATCCTCAGTTGAAGAAGTTGTCACTGAAAGCCAAGACACGTAAAGGCATTAAGAGTGACGATTTAAAAGAAGGTGACTGGGTTGTCGCTCAGCTTATTCGCCACCCTCTGAAAGGTGATAACGGCTTTTTTGTTGAAATCACTGAGAAGATCACTGATGCCGATGACAAAATCGCACCTTGGTGGGTAACACTGGCACAAAACGATTTGCCGAACAGTGAGCCAGCGGGTATCGATAATTGGGAAATCAAAGACGATGCGGATCTTGAACGTATCGATATGACCCATATTCCTTTTGTCACTATTGATGGTGAATCAACGAAGGATATGGATGATGCGTTATACGCAAAGAAAACCGAATCTGGTGATTTCGAACTGACGATTGCTATCGCCGATCCAACCGCATACATCACGCCGGACAGCGAGATGGATAAGGTTGCTCGTGAGCGTGGGTTTACTATTTACCTACCAGGGCGCAACATTCCAATGCTGCCGCGCGATCTTGCAGATGAACTATGTTCGTTGATTGAAAATGAAGAGCGTCCGGCGCTTTGCTGCAGCGTATCAGTGAGTAAAGACGGTGTAATCGGTGACGACATTAAGTTTTTTGCCGCAAACATTAAGTCTCACGCTCGTTTAGCTTATGACCACGTTTCTGATTGGATTGAAAATGGTTCGTCACAAGCATGGCAACCAAACGATGAGATCGCTCAAATCGTACGTGATTTGTATGAGTTCTCGTTAGCGCGAGCAGAATGGCGTGAAACACATGCTGTTGTGTTCCCAGACCGTCCTGACTACCGCTTCGAGCTAAGTGAAGACAACGATGTTGTGGCGATTCATGCTGATATGCGTCGTAGTGCAAACCGTTTAGTAGAAGAAGCGATGATTACCGCTAACATTTGTGCGGGTAAAACGCTGCAAGCAAGTTTTGATTCGGGCGTATTTAATACTCATGCTGGTTTCAAACCAGAGAAGATTGAAGATGTGGTTAAACTCGTTAACCCAGAAGGTGAACTGCCATTTACGGTTGAGTCGGTAGCGACTCTTGAAGGTTTTGCCGCGTTACGTCGCTGGTTAGCTGACCAAGAAACTTCTTACCTTGATAACCGCATCCGTAAGTCTCAAGCGTACAGTGAAATTGGTAACCAACCTTTACCTCATTACGCGATGGGTCTTGAGCTATACGCAACGTGGACTTCACCAATCCGTAAGTACGGTGACATGATTAACCACCGAATGCTGAAGGCGCATATCTTGGGTAAAGAGCCAGTACAAACTGCAGATGAAACTGTGGGCGAGGAGCTAGCGCTTCACCGTAAACACCACAAGATTGCAGAGCGTAACGTAGGTGATTGGCTATACGCCCGTACGCTTTCAGAAGAGCCAGCTAAAGAGACCAAGTTCCACGGCGAAATCTTTGATATTAACCGCGCAGGCATGCGAGTTCGACTCGTAGAGAATGGTGCAGCAGCGTTTATTCCAGGCTCATTGATTTTGGCAAATAAAGAGCGTTTACAATGCAATGCAGATGAAGGGACTATCTTAATTGATAAAGAAGTGACTTATCGTCTGGGTGATGTACTTGAAGTTGTACTTTCAGAAGTGAACCAAGAAAACCGCAGCATCGTGGCTAAACCGACTCAGATATTTGAAGATGTTAAAACAGTAGAAGAAGTTACTTCGGAAACTGAATAATTCATTGAAATCAGTAAAAAGGGTGCTAATTTAGCACCCTTTTTTTAATCTTCCCAAAACATTGATTTGGGGTCTTTGTCTACTTCACGCATTATAGCGGTTAAGTCGCTGCTATGGGCTAGAAATGGGTAAGGAAGCCAGTTATCTGCTACGAAGTCATCGGGCATAAACAATTCCCAACTTAGTGTTTTCTCACTCCATGCTACTTTCGCTACAGGCATCATGTAATCACAATGGCTAGAATCGAGCAGAAAGTGTTGCTTAATAAACACGACACCATTGCCGATTGTTTCGTAGCTCGCTTTGCCTAATTCAGCAGGCAAACTTCGATTACGCTGCTGACAAATCAGCTGCGCGCGACTTTCAACTTGTCTTTGTAGCAAACTCACAACGGACATGGCGACTCCCTATCTCAATCTAATCATAGTATTTAATGGTTATTTCGTTGTCTGTATAGTTTTTCACAAAAATGTCATCTAACCGCAATAAGATGGCTGCCAATTAAGTCGCTTACTTAGATTTGAATTGGAGAAAAATATGGTTCGTTTTGTGCTAGCTGCACTGGTTGCTTTACCGCTCGCTATACCTTCTGCTATGGCTAACGAAGTGAATGTATCAGGCTCTACGTCCGTAGCACGAGTGATGGATGTGTTGGCTGAGCGATTTAATCGCGAGCATCCGGATAGCTACATTGCGGTTCAGGGAGTCGGCTCCACAGCGGGTATTACGTTAATCCAAAAGGGCGTAGCAGATATTGGCATGAGCTCTCGCTATCTAACAGAAAGTGAGCAAGATGAGTCTTTAACGGTCACGCCAATTGCGTTTGATGGCTTAGCTGTTGTCGTTAATCAGTCGAACCCAATTCAGAACGTGACTCGTGAGCAGTTGTATGACATCTATAAAGGCAAAATTACTAACTGGAAACAAGTTGGTGGTAATGACCAGAAAATTGCGGTTGTGACGCGCGAGGCGTCTTCAGGCTCACGTTACAGTTTTGAAAGTCTTTTAGGCCTGACGAAAGTGATTAATGGGCGCTTAGTTTCAGATATCAACCCAGATAATCTAGTTGTAAATAGCAACAGTATGGTGAAAACCATTGTTAACCATAATAAACAAGCGATCGGATTTATCTCTACCGGGTCAGTTGATCGTTCTGTTAAAGCGGTTCAGTTTGAAGGTGTTGAAGCGAGCCAAAAGAACATTGCGATAGGGCGCTATGAGCTGTCTAGACCATTCTTAGTACTCTACCAGCCTGATAAGATTGATAACGATGGGAAAGCTTTCATTAAATACATACTCGGAAGCGACGCGAAATCGATAATTGATGAGTACGGATATACGCCAATCAAGTAAAAAAAGAGCCTAGCACAAACGCTAGGCTCTTTTTTCATGGGTTACTGTTGCGCTTTGATCCAATTATTTATGCTGGTTTCAACGACTTCCATCGGTTGATCACCATATTTTAATAGTTGGTCATGGAACATCGCCCAGTCAAACTTATTACCCAATTCACTTTGCGCTTTATCAAGTAGCGCTTTAATCACTAAGAAGCCTGACTTGTAGGAAACAGCTTGGCCAACGTAGGCCGCATAGCGAAACGTTTCTGACTCTATATCACCGACCCCAAGCGCTGAGTTTGCTGACATATAGTCACGTGCTTGCTGAATACTCCAACCTTTTGCATGAATACCTGTGTCAACGGCTAGGCGCATGTTACGTAACTGCGCTTCATTCAAGCTACCAAAGTACTGAAGGGCATTACATTCTTCGGCGTCTGTATAAATACCACCTTGGAACTGAGAGTAATCCAGATCTGTTTTACACATACCTGTTGCGTCAGCAAAAGTTGGTTTGCCACTCGTATCTAGTGAGCCATAAATGCCCATCTCTAGGCCTAGCCATTCAGTATATAAGGCCCAGCCTTCCCCGTAAGACGTGTACCAAACCCCTTTGATGTAATCGGGCTTGTCTGCTGGTGGATATTCGTTTGCATACGCATTTTGGAAGTGATGCCCTGGCGCAGCTTCATGAAGCAGTAGTGTGGAAACATTCCATTTTTGGAGGCTGTAGTTTGGATGCGTGTTGAGGTTGAACACGTTACTGCCATAAGATGCTACACCTGCATACGGTTCGCGAGCGGCTGGCTCAGGCTTGATAGTGTAGTCTGCTTGGATTGGCTTGAAGTATCCGGCCACAACATCATTGGCATCGGTTTTGAAAGTATTATAGTCCACCAGTGCGGCCTCACAGGCAGTGGGGCTTGACGCGACGACACATAAATCTTTGTACTCAGTATCTGTAATTGTTCGCCCATCTCGGCCGTAGAAAAACTGCTCACTGTTGAGGTAGTCAAAAAACTCATTGAGAACAATATCACCATTGCCGTCAACAAGATTAAACGTTCTCGATACAATGCCTGTTCCATTATTCCAATCTGCGGTAATTGCAGCGCCTCTTTTGTCGACTACGAGCTCTGCTACACGGATCATTTCAGCTTTTGCATCGGCGACTAATTGTTCGCCTAACTGGCTAAGTTCCAGCGCCGGCTTGCCTGTTGTGCTATTTCTATCCAATTGCCATTGATACCACGCTTGTCCGTTAGGTAGGTCACCCCAACCGATATTGGTGTCATCGATATCGCCGTTAGGACCTCGGGCTGCGGTATAATAGTCGTTCTTTAAGAAATCGATAAGTATGGTAAGAGCGGTAATGGAGTCATCGACCGCTTTTTCATATTCTGAAGAAAACTCGTCATCACCTAGTGTTTTTAAGTGGTCTAACCCTTTTTTCATCATTGAATAGTTATTTAGAGCCACAGTATTTTCTGTTGATTCGATGAGTCGAGTGATAAGTACTTTGGGTAATTGCGCGCTGTCAATAATACCGAGTGAATAAAGTGACTTTAAATTATTGACCCAAGAAGTAAATTCTCTGACAACTTGAATATGCTCTTTATAATCTTCTAACGAGCTTTGGCTGCTTCCTGCCCAGTCTGCATTCCATTCTATGTAATTATAGAAGTGGGTAATAGGCACATCAAAATTACCAAAACGCGTATTTGGTAAGCTGGCACCTCGTAAAGATATATTACGGTCGAACATAAATGTGTCGTAGTATATTTTGTCTTCATCTGATAGCTGGTCTCGGTCAATAGATTCCAATTTGTCTAAATAAAGTCTGTCGACAGCTTGGATGGATGTTGCCATTTGGTCTGTTACTTGCCCAAATGTAGTGTTGTCTAACGTATTGATTGCGTTCTGATAATCGGAAAATACGTCACGCATTAGCTTAGATTGATCTTGCTTTGCAGGCTCAATGATCGTTGTCTCTTCATCTGTACAACCGAATAGAGCAGTCGCAGTTATCAAAGCAAATACAACAGGGTTTAATCTTGGGTATTTAAGTTTCATGACAGCATCCTTGTAAGGTTTATTCAAAGCGACTGTATATAAATATCTGCGGTCGAAAAATAGCCATAAATAAAAACTGTGATGGAATGAAATTACCTAAGTGTGAATAATATTCAGTCTTTAATCATAGGTTTGGATTAATTTGTTTAGGATTGAATTATTATTTGTATTGGGTGAATTTTGTACAGTTAGGGTTGGAAATATTCGCATAATATGTATTTAGTTTATTAAGTGTGTTTTTAATTAATTTATTATGTTTGTCACAAAATTATATTTACTGGTAAAGGTTGTTTGGTTCCTCGTACTAGGTGACAAAATTTGGATGCGCGACTGTACTTAGTTAAGGAGCAATACCCTCCCCAGACTTGAAATGTAGTCTAAACTCAGAGTAACAGTACTGATGGGATCACATGATGTTCCTGCGAAAGTTCCAATTGTTGCTTTGCAGCTTAATGATCATGGTGTGGCCGTCTGTCAGTATTCCAGCGCAAGTTGCAAATGAGCAGCCGAATCAGACGGTCGCAGTCATTTCAATCAGCGGTGCTATCGGCCCTGCTGTGGGTGACTATGTCGCTAAGCAAATTCAGCTCGCAAATAGTCAATCAAATGTTCCTGCTCTTATCATCACGCTTGATACTCCAGGCGGGTTAGTAAGCAGTTTACGCGACATTAATCAGGCTATTTTATCCTCTGATATTCCTATTCTTTGCCTGGTACACCCACAGGGATCTAGGGCGGCTAGCGCAGGTACTTTTATTCTCTATGCTTGTCACATTGCTGCTATGGCGCCGGCGACGACACTTGGTGCTGCTACCCCGGTGAGTATTGGAGGGGGAAGCTCTCCTAATCAATCTGAAGAAAAGCCAGAGAGCCCAAGTGCGATGGAGAAAAAAATTCTCAATGATTCTATCGCCTATATCCGCTCATTGGCACAGTTGCGAGGACGCAATGCCGACTGGGCGGAGTTGGCAGTTCGTGAAGCGGCAACCTTGTCGTCTAGCGAAGCGCTAGAAAAAAACGTTATCAACTTGATTTCTGATTCGCCTAAAGCACTCATCAAATCGCTAAATGGCAAGACGATCAACATGGGGCAATCGGAACTTACTTTGTCTTTCTCCAATACCTATTTAGAGAGTCGCACACCGGACTGGCGTAATCAGTTTATCTCTACAATTACTGACCCCAATATTGCTTATTTGCTGCTGATTATCGGTTTCTACGGGTTGTTGCTGGAGTTTTACAGCCCAGGGTTTGGGGTAGCAGGTGTTGTTGGGTCAATTTGTTTGTTGGTCGCGACTTATGCATTCCAAATGCTACCGGTGAATTATGTTGGCGTCGCTTTGATTATGTTGGGAGTAGGGCTACTGGTGGCGGAGTCACTCATTCCGAGCTTCGGCATATTAGGGTTTGGTGGTGTCGGCGCCTTTATCCTAGGGTCCATTTTCCTATTTGATAGTGACATACCTGAACTGCGTATTTCTGTGCACCTCATTTACATCATTGCCATTACGTCAGCGGCATTTGTGATGTTTGTATTGCGCCGAGTTTTACAGCTGCGAAAGAGCCAAGTAGTGAGTGGGATTGAAGACCTCATTGGTGGTGATGCGATTGTAGAATCCAGTTTTAGTCACAGCGGTTATGTGCGGGTGAACGGTGAGAGATGGGCGGCTCAGGGGAGTGGCGAATTTGTTTCCGGTGAAGTTGTGTCGGTTGAATCGGTTGAAGGATTGACATTACGTATTAGAAAACGACAAAGGGGGTAATATGATGGAGCAATTGCTATCTAGTGGAATGCTAACGCCTGTGATCCTTGTTGGTTTAGTGTTATTGATCGCGTTTAGCTTATTCCATGTTTTGCGTGAATATGAGCGAGGTGTCGTGTTCTTCTTAGGCCGATTTCAGACTGTAAAGGGCCCTGGACTTATAGTGGTTATCCCTATGGTTCAACAAATGGTGAAAGTGGATATGCGGACGGTAGTGATGGATGTTCCCAGTCAGGATGTGATTAGCCGCGATAACGTATCGGTGAGAGTTAATGCGGTGATTTATTTTCGTGTGGTTGATTCTCAAAAGGCCATCATCAATGTGGAAGATTACCTAGCAGCCACTTCCCAATTAGCGCAAACAACCTTACGTTCCGTTCTTGGGCAGCACGAACTTGATGAGATGCTTGCTAATCGAGAGATGCTCAATACCGATATTCAAACCATTTTAGATGCACGTTCTGACGGGTGGGGGATCAAAGTATCGGATGTAGAAATTAAGCACGTCGATCTCAATGAAAGTATGATACGTGCGATAGCGAAACAAGCTGAAGCCGAACGAGCAAGACGAGCAAAAGTGATACATGCGTCAGGTGAAATGGAAGCGTCAGAAAAGTTAGTGGAAGCGGCCAACAAAATGGCGGCAGAGCCCAATGCAATGTTACTGCGTTATTTGCAAACCTTGACAGAGATTGCCGGCGAAAAAAGTTCAACAATCGCGTTTCCACTTCCGATGGAGTTGATGGAAGGACTGTTTAAACGAAATCAGACTTCTGGTTCAAAAGACAAAAGTTCATAGTCTTTGGATTAACAGCAGGTGGCGTTTGCATTGATATCGGAGAATCTCTGATCAAAGTGGGCAATACAATTCTTCCCACTTTTCTTGGCGTGATACAGAGCAATATCGGCATTTTTGAATAGCATTTGCTTGTTGTTGGAACACTCTGAGGTTGTTGAAATACCAATACTTAGAGATGTATTGTGTTGCGCTGGTTTCTCATACTGCTGGTAGTTAGTGACCAGTCGCTGAGCGTAGTTTATTGCATCTTCTGCGCCTAAGTTTGGGCATACCAAAATAAACTCATCGCCGCCCCAGCGGCCAATATGATCGTAGGATCTCGTGCTTCGATGTAGGTAGTCGGCGGTTTTACGTAACGTAATATCGCCTGCATCGTGACCAAAGTTGTCGTTAACAGATTTGAAGTTATCAATATCGACCAGCAAAAGAGACAATGGCTGGTTGGAACGCTGGCATCGGTCGAGCTCTTTTTGCAGCAGTTCATCGAGCATCCAGCGATTGAGAAGACTCGTCAAATGGTCTTTTTCAGCTTTTTGCTTAAGTGCGTTGTGATGGGTCATATCTCGTATAATGCACACACTTCGGTTCTCGTTCGCCACATAGCCAGAGGCTACCGTTATCTCAAGTTCAATCTCGTTGTTAGACTTAGTTAGCGCGCGCATCTTACGGGGTTTCTGAGCCAGATTCTTACGGTTGTTCGCACTAAACACTTGTTCGCGATAATAAGCACAGTACTGTCGATACTCAGGTGCGACTAACTGCTCTAGCGGGACTTTCGTCAATTCGTGTTCAGAGTACTCCAGTAGTTCACATGCCTTGCTGTTTGCTTGAAGAATAATGCCTTGCTCAGAGATATAAACGATTCCATCGGGAGAAATATCGAGGATTGATGAAAGCTGACTCGTGAGTTTATGTACACGTCGAACTATCTGGATGATGAAATAGCTAACGATAACAATGATCGGGGCTACTATGATATTGAATAGCAAAGTGAGCTGACTTAGCTTCGAAAGTTCTATGGCTGTCTGCTCGAAGATATCTTCAAATTTCGGCAATAAGTAAGTTTGCAGAGCGCGTAGGGCTCTCTCGGCTTCCGAATCATTCACTTTGACGATTTTATCTAATGTCTGAATGCTTAAATCAGAAGAGAAGCGTTTCGCCATTATGAGATTGATATGGTACTCCTCGAGCGTGCTCTTCAGATGTTCTATTTTATGTATTAGCTCATCTTTATCGGTTAAAGCCTCAAACTCGATGATTTTTTTTACCGCATCATCATAACTCGTCATGGCTTTTAAGTAGTGCTGTTCGTCACGACGGATGATGTAGTTTTTAAAATGGTGGATGAATCCAACATAGCCGATGGTTCTTTCAATATCGGCCAGCTTTTGCGTCATTTCTACGCTGATCGGTGCTTTTTCTAAAACAACCGATTCTAGGCGATTTATCGCATTGGCTTGGACTATTAGGTATACAACAAAGAGCACGTTTAGAAACGCGGACACGCAGATCACCCAAGGTAGGGCCTTGTTGAAAGTAGTCCCTTGTCTGTCCAAAGCAGGCTCTCATCTCGTTGATACCTTGTTAATTGTAGGTTCTTTATAAGAGCTTGGTTGCGTATTTGTAAGGAATGTGATTTGAGTAGGGTTTGTGGGTGTACAAGTGATGATTCAAAACGAAAAAGCCCGAGTAAAATACTCGGGCTGAAATAACCATGTAGGTTTAAGCTTCAGGGCGCTCAACACCGGCTTCTTGATGTAAGCGGCGACATGCTTTGCCATCACTATGGAATAGGTGACAGCGGTGCGCTGGAATACCAACCGAGAGCTTATCACCCACCTCTACAGAAAGCGTATCTGGTTGACGGTAAATCATATCAGCGTCAGCGGCATCAATGTGCATGTACACTTGGGTTTCGTTACCAAGTTTTTCGACGATATTGACTTCACCTTCAATGGTAGCGTCGCCTTCGTTGGCTGGTAGTAAGTGCTCTGGACGAACACCCAGAGACATACGTTCCCCTGCTGTTACAGTCGTACCATCAACAGGAATCCAGAAAGTCGTGCCATTGGCCAATTGAACCATTACTCGCTCTTTCTCAACCGCTTCGATGAATACACTCATGAAGTTCATCTTTGGTGAGCCAATAAAGCCAGCAACAAAACGGTTTTGAGGGTAATGGTACAGTTCCAGTGGTTTACCTACTTGTGATACAAAACCAGCGTCAAGCACCACAATCTTATCAGCCATCGTCATTGCTTCTACTTGGTCGTGCGTAACGTAGATCATGGTACAACCGAGTTTGCGTTGAAGCTTAGTAATTTCAGAACGCATTTGTACGCGCAGAGCTGCATCTAAGTTAGATAAAGGCTCATCAAGCAAGAATACGTTTGGTTGAGATACTAGAGTACGACCAATTGCGACACGCTGACGCTGACCACCGGAAAGCGCTTTTGGCTGACGTTCTAGTAGGTGGCTCAATTGAAGAATTTCTGCAGCGTGTTCAACGCGTTGGTCGATCTCTTTCTTGTCTGCTTTTGCTAACTTAAGACCAAACGACATGTTGTCATAGAGGTTTAGGTGAGGGTATAGGGCATACGATTGGAATACCATACCTACACCACGCTTTGACGGTTCAACATCATTCATGTGTTGCTCACCGATGTACAAGTCACCTGACGTGATATCTTCTAGGCCTGCAATACAACGAAGTAGAGTTGATTTACCACAACCTGATGGACCGACGAAGACAACAAACTCGCCCTCTTTGATTTCTAAATCAACGTTCTTTGAAATTAGTACGTCACCGTAAGCTTTACATACATTTTTTAACGTGACACTCGCCATCTAGCTCGCCCTCGATCAATATTTTTATTTTTACTGCTCATCATTATATGAGTTATCGCGCGAGCAGTAACAGTAGGAATTTGGTAAGGAATGGATTCTTTCAATTAGTAAGAAAATTTGGGTGAAGGATTACTCACATCACCCACCAAAGCCAAAACAGAGTTTGCTTCCCCCGTACAGCATAAGCATCTCCCCCGTTTTTGTGAAATCTTCCGATTACAACCCTACGAATGATTATGTTGTCACAGCAAACCCCTGCGGCGTTGCAAATCAGCGTGCTCTTTCAAAGAACGACTGTTAAGGGTTCTTACTATCCACTCTTGGATGGCTGTAGTTTCCTTTTATTCGTCCTTTACTGCATCCTCCCGGAGGTTTTTTTTGTAGGGGTAGTAGATAAGGATGAGGGAGAGGAGGGGTGAGAAGGCGGAGTTAGATCCAGTTCAAATAAATCTCTCCATTAATATTGAAATCGATCACATAAAGAGTCGTTTTTGTGATTTTGCTCTCCAAGCTCTAACGATAGGGATCACGAAAATAGTCCATAATACTGAGGGCGTAGGGAGTAGGAGGATGAGCTAATGTTCAGTTTGGCTGAGAATATATGGCGAAATACGGTGAAGCCTCTAGGTTGACCCCTACAACACAAAAATTAAAAAGGATATGAACATGAAAAATGCCCTAAGCACAGTGGCACTAGGTACTCTAGTTGCTCTTGGCTCATTTGGTGCAAATGCTGCTATCGAAGAAGGTCAATTAACCATTTGGATTAATGGCGATAAAGGTTACAACGGACTTGCTGAAGTAGGTAAACAATTTGAAGAAGACACTGGTATTAAAGTAACAGTGGCTCACCCTGATGCGCTTCAAGACAAGTTCCCACAGACAGCGGCAACGGGTGATGGTCCTGATATCGTGTTCTGGGCTCATGACCGTTTCGGTGGTTACGCAGAGTCGGGGCTTCTTGCAGAAATTAAACCATCTAAAGAAATTAAAGAAGGCATTGTAGATTTTGCGTGGGACGCAGTTAAATACGATGGCAAAATCATTGGCTACCCGGTTGCGGTAGAATCTCTATCTCTAATCTACAACAAAGACTTAGTACCTAACCCACCTAAGAGCTGGGAAGAAGTGGAAGCACTAGACGCGAAGCTTAAGAAAGATGGCAAGTCTGCAATTATGTGGAACCTAAAAGAACCGTACTTTACTTGGCCGCTAATGGCAGCTGACGGTGGCTACGCGTTTAAATACGGCGCTGAAGGTTACGACATTAAAGATGCGGGTATCGCGAAAGACGGCGTGAAAGACGCAATGAGCTTCGTTAAAAACCTAGTTGAAAAAGGCGTGATTTCATCTGACATGGATTACTCAGTGTCTGAATCGGCGTTTAACCAAGGCAACACAGCGATGACCATCAACGGTCCTTGGGCTTGGGGTAACATTGAGAAATCAGGTATCAACTACGGCGTAACAACACTACCGAAGTTTAACGGTCACTCTTCTAAGCCATTCGTTGGTGTATTGACTGCGGGTATCAGCACAGCGTCTCCTAACAAAGACCTAGCGGTTGAGTTCATTGAGAACTACCTATTGACTAACGAAGGTCTACGTAAAGTCAATGATGACAAGCCACTGGGTGCGGTAGCGCTAAACTCATTCCAACGTGAGCTTGATTCAGATAAGCGTATTGCAGCTACAATGGACAACGCGATGAATGGCGAAATCATGCCAAATATCCCACAAATGAGTGCATTCTGGGGCGCGGCTAAGAACGCTATCGTGAACGTTGTTGATGGTCGTCAAACTGTAGATGCAGCACTGGCAGACGCAGAAAAACAAATGACTAAATAATTAAGTAATACCCTTTTGAGGAGAGGGTAACCTCTCCTCCTTTTTCTAAGTTTTATTATCGCTAGCAGGTTCTCTTATGCAGTCAGTTCAAGGTACAGATGCGATGACATCTACAACAACGAGCTTGCCATCAAGTAAAAACGTCTTTATAAAATGGGCAGTTCTGGCTTCTGTCGGTATCGTTAATGGCTATGCCACCGTCCTAATGTATTCTCGTGGTGAGACAGCGTTTGCGCTGCTTACTCTTATCCTAACCGCACTGGCGTTGTATATCTTTGGTAGTAAAAAGACTTACGCGCACCGTTATATCTATCCAGGCATTGCAGGCATGATTCTGTTCATCCTGTTTCCTCTTGCTTATACGGTCAACCTCGCCTTCACCAACTACAGTGCGAAAAATCAGCTTTCCTTTGACCGCGCACAAACGGTCTTACTTGATCGAACTTTCCAAAGTGGTGACAGCTACCCATTTACTTTATACAAGACGGAGAATGGCCACCGCATCGCAGTCAAAAAAGGCGATCAGCTTTTAGCGACTGAAGCGTTCAATTTGGCTTCTCCAGCTGCGGATATGGATCTCTCCTTGGTGGATTCTGTTGCTGGTGACAAAGAGAAAATCAAAACTATCATCAAAAACAAAGCGACACTTGGAGCCGTGGACCTGCATTTGCCTACGGGCGAAGACATTCGTATGAGTGGTCTACGTAAGTTTGCTGCTGTGGTACCACTATACACACTTCAAGACGATGGTGAGTCTATCTACAACAACCGCACCGGTGAGATGCTGCGTCCTAACTTGGAAGTGGGTTTCTACCAACCTGTAGACGAGAATGGACAATTCACGGGTTCGACGGTTTCACCAGGTTTCGTGGTAGGTATTGGGGCGAAGAACTTTGAACGAGTTTGGAAAGATGACGGTATTAAAGAGCCATTCGTAAGCATCTTTATTTGGACCGTTGTGTTCTCTGCTCTGACAGTTGGCCTTACTGTGATTATTGGTTTGGTATTGGCTAGTGTTGTTCAGTGGGAAGAGATTAAAGGTCGCGCTATTTATCGCGTGCTACTCATTCTTCCATATGCGGTACCAGCTTTCATCTCGATTCTTATTTTTAAAGGTCTCTTTAACCAAAGCTTTGGTGAGATCAACATGGTATTGGAAGCGCTATTTGGCATCAGCCCGTCTTGGTTCTCTGATCCATTAATGGCGAAAGTGATGATCGTCTTTGTCAACACGTGGCTTGGATTCCCTTACATGATGATCCTATGTATGGGTCTACTGAAAGCAATCCCAGATGACTTATATGAAGCATCGGCGATTGATGGTGCGAACTTTATCGACAATTTCCGTCGCATCACGATGCCTCTGATGATCAAACCTTTGACTCCGCTTTTGATTGCGAGCTTTGCGTTCAACTTCAACAACTTCGTGCTTATCCAGTTGTTGACTCAAGGTGGTCCAAACATGATTGGTACCTCTGAACCTGCGGGCTACACAGATCTACTAGTAAGCTACACCTATCGTATCGCATTTGAAGGCGGCGGCGGTCAAGACTTTGGTCTGGCAAGTGCAATCGCGACACTTATCTTCCTATTGGTCGGTGGTCTTGCACTACTCAACCTACGTTTCACTAAGCTGTCTCAGGATTAAGGAGTACCGACAATGGCAATGGTACAAGGTAAATCACTTAAATACCGTGTATGGGCAACACACGCTGCGCTATGGATATTCCTGTCAGCGATTATTTTCCCATTATTGATGATTGTGGCTATCTCATTCCGTGAAGGTAACTTCGCGACAGGTAGCTTGATTCCTGACAACCCATCTTTGGAGCACTGGAAACTGGCTCTTGGGTTTTCGGTGACAAACGCTGATGGTTCTGTAACACCACCTCCTTTCCCAGTACTACTGTGGCTTTGGAACTCAGTGAAAGTGGCAGGCATTACATCGATTCTGATTGTGGCACTTTCAACCACGTCTGCTTATGCGTTTGCTCGTATGCGCTTTAAAGGCAAAGATACTATCTTGAAAGCAATGATGATCTTCCAGATGTTCCCTGCGGTACTGGCTTTGGTAGCACTATATGCGTTGTTTGATAAGCTAGGACAGTACATTCCGTTCCTAGGATTGAATACGCACGGTGGTTTGATCTTCTCATACTTAGGTGGTATCGCACTGCATGTTTGGACGATCAAAGGTTACTTTGAAACAATTGATAACTCACTAGAAGAGGCGGCCGCACTTGACGGCGCAACACCTTGGCAAGCGTTCAGGTTAGTACTGCTACCATTGTCTGTGCCTATCCTTGCAGTGGTATTCATTCTGTCGTTTATTGGTGTGGTGGGTGAAGTTCCTGTAGCATCTCTACTACTTTCTGATGTAAACTCTTATACATTAGCGGTTGGTATGCAGCAGTATCTATACCCTCAGAACTATCTATGGGGTGATTTTGCAGCTGCAGCAGTATTGTCTGCACTACCAATTACCATCGTATTCTTACTTGCGCAGCGTTGGTTGGTCGGAGGATTAACCGCCGGCGGTGTGAAAGGTTAATAAGAACGATAAGGGCGACCGCAAGGTCGCCCATTTTGTATCTCGACTTAACAATTTTGGTTTGGCCGCCGATCAGTTAAGCAGAGTGCAATTCTGGCGTTACGCATAGCTGGCTGTTAGTGAGATTCCTTACTATTTACTTCTAACAGTTTTTGTAACCAAAACCCGGCTTGTCCCGGGTTTTTTTATGCCTAAAATCAACCGTTTCAAGTATAAGAATTAAGACACGGAAAGATATCTGAACGATTAGTGGATGCGACGCAGTGTTCAAATGAATATGCAACAGAGTGTTCTGTTACATTGGCGACTGGATTGAGCTGTGGAAAAGTGGATTAAAATTCTCGGTTTGAGGGGGCGCAGCCTAAATAACGGAGTAATACGTAAACGCTTTCTTGTGATAAAGCGACCTTCCTAAACAGATCGGCAAAAGTGTCATCACCACCGAAGCAAGTTTGAATATAGTGATTAATTTCTCGATCTTCATAGCCCTCGACGTACATAGTACGCACCCACTGATACTCAACGGATTTCGGGTTATTTAACGTATTTTCACTCAGTGTAATGCCACTTAAGCTCACAGGTAATCCTTCATCTATTTAGATTGCTAGCGGATTTAAGCAGATGAAGATGAAAGAAAAATGACAATACTATTGCTTAACAAACCCCTGACAAAAAAGAGTGAGCGAGTCTTAGTTTTACTGTATGTAGTGATTGATCGGATGAAGTCGTTTCATGGTTAGAGTGATAAAGCACTTGTCAAAATGCCTTAAGGGCTGGTGGTTGAGTCGGGTAAATAGAGCAATTGAAGGCTTTCATGCTCAATTGCTCACTATCGTTTTATTTTAAGTATTTTACATGGGCTTCCATTTCTTCGCCGATTTGCTTACGCATATTCATTAGGCGAATGGCAGAGTCTCTTAACTCGATGTCTTCGTCTGTTTTGGGTACCCACTCAGGCACGTCGGTAGGTTTACCATTCTCATCTACAGCCACCATGATAACGATGCAGTGCGTCGTTAAGCGATTTTTCAACTCTTTAGGGTCACTTGCCTGAACATCAATTGCGATATGCATTGAACTGCGACCAGTGTAGATAACCTTTGCACTTACTTCGACTAGGTTTCCTACGTGTATAGGTTGAACAAAGCGAATGCCTCCAGCATAAGCGGTAATACAGTATTTGCCACTCCATGCCGCAGCGTTGGCATAGGCTGCTAAATCGATCCACTTCATAACGGCACCACCGTGGACTTTACCACCAAAGTTTACATCTCCGGGCTCAGCTAGAAAGCGTAGTGTAATATCTCGTTGACCATTACTCATCTGTCAATCCTTTGTAGTTATAGGGTTCATGCGATTTGTCTTACTACTAAATAACAAAGCTGTTAATTATCCGCAACATCTATTCGATTGTAGACGCAAAAGTGACCTTTCATAAACGCTACACTGCAAGCGAATAATTGTAGCTGTTCTCACTTTTGAAACCGACGTTTTGAGGTTTTTCATTACATTAATTGCATATTAAACATGCGTTAATTGTAAGAAGAGAGTTCAAGACTATTACGTTTATTGCAAACACATTGGAAGCTTGTACAGATAAACAAAGAGAGAGAAAAATGAATTTATTAACCGCTAGGAAAAACCTACTCGCTGCATCAATACTCGGCTTATCTGTCTTGCTAGCCGCATGTAGCCCTGGAGACAACAAGGCTCAAAAGTCACCGGAACCGGCTCACGAAGGCACCTTGTATATTGGTTCTAGCGTTATCACGATGAATGCAGATCAGCCACGAGCACAAGCCGTCTTTGCAAGTGATAACGGTGTGATTGAGTTCGTTGGCCAACAAGACAAAGCCAAGCAACTCTACCCTGATGCAAAGGTTGTTGATTTAGGTGAACGCGTAATCATGCCTGGTTTCATTGAGCAGCACCTTCACCCATTCTTGGGCGCTCTTACGTTGAGTATGCCCGTTATTGCTCCTGAAGAATGGCAGTTGCCAAGTAGAACATGGCCAGCGGTAAGCGGACATGAAGAATATTTGTCCGCGCTAAAATCGGCAGAGCAGGAATTGCAAAACCCGAATGAAGTGTTGTGGACTTGGGGGTACAACAATTTTTTCCACGGTGAGTTAAATCGAGAAATTTTGGATCAGGTATCGCAAACACGTCCGATTGGGGTATGGCACCGTTCCGCTCATGAGTTTTATGTAAACAGTGCGTTCATTGAAAAGTATGGTTTGAACCAAGAAGATATTGATACACTTGGCGAAGAAGTTAAAGGTCAGTCTGACTTAGCTGCAGGTCACTTCTGGGAAGGAGGGGCTCTGATTTATTTACTTCCACGTATATACAAAGATCTAGGCAATGCTGAACGTTTTGAGTTTGGTTTAACGCAAATGGTTGAAATGCTACATCAAAAAGGCGTCACTGCTTACAATGAGCCAGGCGCTTTTATTCCACCAGAAATGACCGAGACTTATTTGAAAATCCTTGGCTCTGATGATACGCCGATGTACTCATTCTTTACTCCAGAGAGTAAAACGCCTTTCTTACTGAAGGGGAAAGACGGTGTGGTTGAAGCGGTAGAAGAGGTGACTAAAACATTGCCACAAGAGGGCAAGGTTCGGTATTTCGATAAACAGATTAAAATCTTATTTGATGGCGCTATTATTTCTCAGTTGATGAAAATGAAAGATGGCTATTTAGATGGTCATCATGGTGAGTGGATTCAAACCCCTGATGATGTAGAAGCAATCACTAAGGCTTTCTGGGAGAAAGATTACCAGATACTCGTGCATGTTAATGGCGATGAGGGTGTCGAAAAACTCATAGAGATAATGAAACGTCGACAAGCTGAATACCCGAGAGACGATCATCGATTTACGATTGTCCATTTTGCTAACTCTACCGACGAGCAGGTAAAACAACTTAAAGAGCTCGGTGCAATCATCAGTGTGAACCCATATTACGTGACTGGATTTGGTGAGCGTTTTGGGGAGGTTGGCTTAGGTGAAGAGCGAGCACACGCCATGGTGCGATTAGCGACAATTGAAAAAGAAGGTATTCCTGTTTCACTGCATTCGGATATGCCAATGGCACCTTCTGATCCCTTACTGCTTGCTTGGAGCGCGGTTACTCGACAAACCAATGAGGGTAAAGTGCTTCGTCCGGACTTGGCTCTGTCTCTTGATGGCGCGCTGCGCGGTATTACAATTGAAGCGGCATACTCATGGGGAATGGAAGACACTTTAGGCAGTATTGAAGTGGGCAAAACAGCCAACTTTACTGTTTTAGGAGAAGACCCATACAAGGTTGATGTAAATCGACTTAAAGATATACCTATCTATGCGACGGTATTTGAGAGCAAGTTGTTTCCTATAGATCATACCCAAATAGAAAAGTAATCAATAACGCCCAGCGATGCTGGGCGTTTTTTTATGAATTAGGTTTGGAGGCCATGACTGTGTCCATTATTGCCATGCTTTGCTCAAAGTAGGGATTGTAGGTCAATCGAGCATGTGTTTTTCCAGGTTCTACATAGCCCCAGGAGGAGTACCAAACTTCATCGCCATTCATGCAGTGATTCAATTGCTCTTCCGACTGTCCATTGCTGCAGATGCGGTTCACTCCTTTGGCACCATAATTGGGGTTATCAGGAGAGAAGAGTAACCCCATATGGGAGCCGTTAGAGATTCTTTGCTCAGGCAGGTTCATTGTAAAGCGAGTTGAACGTGGCTCAGCCAGATCATGCTCACCTTGCCAAACGATGTGATTGTTTGGGTTCACCATCTTGTCGCTAAATGTCTGAATCGCGTAGTCGGTGTTGATCACCTCGTCGCCTTCGCTCAGTAACATGAACACCGGGCGATCATAATTCGTTGTATTAAGCTGCTCCCTAACTACAGACGAAGTTTGATAATAGACCGCCGCAGCACTCATAGGTAGGGAGTTGTAGCGCAGCGGGTTGTCCTCAGGATCTTGATCGGCCCATGTCACAAAGTAGCTTGCCAACTCCGCAAATTGCACCGCGCTAGACCCTGGCTTTAGAGCAGGAGAGAACAGCAATAGCCCTTGTATTGACTTGTCATGCAATGCCACTGAGGTCACTAAGTTGGCACCTGTGGAATAGCCGCCAAGCCACACTGTGCTGGTGGATTCTTTCAGTAGTTTGATGTGATGATCTACCACGCCTTGCCAATCCTGCAAGCTTGGAAGTTGCAAGTCGCCGACTTTGCTAGCATGCCCTGGTAACAATAGTGTTCTTACTAAGTAGCCTTGATCGGCTAAGTGGCTGGCAATGTCACGAAAGGAATAAGGTGAATCCCCTAATCCATGGACGAGCAAAACCCCCTGACCGTTAGGGTTAGCAGGTTGATATTCTCGTGGTAATACTTGTGCTAATTCAGATTCTTTGTCTTGCGTAAAGAAGATGCGATTGAGAGCAAGCCACTGTTTAGTCTCATCGACATACTGCTCAAAACTATCTTGAGTGTAGCTTGGTAGGGCATCTGCTTTATCAAACGCTGGATCTTGTGGAGCATTGCTGCAGCCTAGGATTACGGAGGTGATGGCTGCAGCGGTATAAAACGCAAATGCTGACTTCTTTCGCATTAGGTATTCTGCTTTTTCTCTTTTACTTTGTGACTTCTTCATATTCGCCCTCTAGAACAGATTTCTGATTCGAGTGGCTGAACGCAGCGCTATTCATTTTTAGAGACTTCTCAATTTTTTTGCCTGTAATGAGCGCAGCAATGGTCAACGGAATAGCTAAGATAAGTCCAAACAGAATGGTA
Organism: Vibrio sp.; assembly: GCF_984391705.1. Classification (NCBI taxonomy): domain Bacteria; kingdom Pseudomonadati; phylum Pseudomonadota; class Gammaproteobacteria; order Vibrionales; family Vibrionaceae; genus Vibrio; species Vibrio sp. The sequence continues at coordinate 21,303 of NZ_CFHWOM010000005.1, forward strand.
AACATGCCAATAAACAGCGCGAAAACACTTGAAATGATTCTATTCATAATACGTACCTCTTCTCGTTAGGCTTTTAGAATACGAGGGTGTAAATGAATGAAACATGAACGAGATACAAAAAAGCCACTCCATTAAAAGGGAGTGGCAACTACGGGGGATTATTATACGTTATAGTGTTGTGGAGCTTTGCCTCTAGCCATATGGCCAGAGGCGATATCCGTAGGAGAATAAATTACTTAACTGGGTAAGTTTTGTAGCGTACACCCATCATTTGTTCCATACAGTGAACAACCTGACAGCTATAGCCAAACTCATTGTCATACCAGATGTAAAGAACACAGCGGCTGTCTTGGGCAATCGTTGCTGCACCATCGACAACACCTGCGAAACGTGAACCAACGAGGTCGGTTGATACAATTTCTGTAGATTCTGTGTAATCGATTTGTGCAGACAGCTCTGACGTAAGGGCCATCTCACGCAGGTACGCGTTAAGCTCTTCTTTATCTGTCCCTTTTTCTAGGTTTAGGTTCGCAATCGCCATTGATACATTCGGGGTAGGTACTCGAATTGCGTTACCCGTTAGCTTGCCAGCTAGCTCTGGTAGTGCTTTCGCTACCGCTTTTGCTGCACCTGTTTCAGTAAGAACCATGTTTAGTGAAGCACTACGGCCACGGCGCTCACCTGAGTGGAAGTTATCGATTAGGTTTTGGTCATTCGTGAATGAGTGAACCGTTTCAATATGACCAGAAATCACGCCATATTTATCGTTAACTGCTTTCAGAATTGGGGTAATTGCGTTGGTCGTACAGCTCGCCGCTGAAATGATGGTATCTTCAGCTTGAATGACATTGTCGTTTACGCCAAATACAACGTTTTTGATATCGCCTTTACCTGGAGCGGTCAATAGAACTTTCTCTGCACCGTTACATGCTAAGTGCTGGCTTAGGCCTTCTGCATCACGCCAAACGCCTGTGTTATCAACAACGAGAGCATCTTTAATACCAAATGCGGTGTAGTCCACTTCTTCTGGCTTGTTAGCGTAGATAAACTGAATGAAGTTGCCGTTAGCGATGATCGCTTTACGCTCTTCATCGACAATAATGCTGCCGTTGAACTGACCATGAACTGAATCGCGACGTAGCAAGCTTGCACGCTTTTCTAAGTCTCCTTTTTTGCCGCCACGAACGACAACAGCACGAAGTCGTAGTGGGTAGCCCGGACCGTTTTTCTCGACAAGCAGACGAGTCAGAAGACGCCCAATACGGCCGAAACCGTAAAGCACAACATCACGAGGCTCAGAGACTGTTTTTCCATCCATAGCACCTAAAAGAGATGTGTGAAGGAAGTCCTTAACACCGTGCGCATCATCTCGGCCTTGCCAGAATTGGTGAGCCAGTTGCCCTACATCAACTCGACATGGAGACAACTCCATTTCTGACAAGGCTTTGATTAGGGGAAGTGTTTGTTCTGGAGTGAGAGGTGTACCGGTGTAACGACGGGCAAGGCGATGTGTTTTAATGATATCGATGGTAGCTGCGTTGACGAGAGTTTTACCAAAAAGTAAGACTTCAACGCCTTTTTGACGGTAAAGCTGACCAAGTAGTGGAGAAATAGATTCCGCAATCGTTTGGCTGGTTTGCCAATCTAATAGGTGTTTCTCTGGACTCATGTTTCGTTTGGACCTTTCACGTTTGGGGGACTGACTCTACCAGCTTGTAGGGCAGCAGTAGAGATAAACTAACAGTGTTTTATTTTTGTAATTTTTATGCGGCAGAATTGTAAGGCATGACATCTTATTCTGCTAGTAAAAATAATTGCAGCTAAATTTGCTGTATAGGTGGGTTGTTTAAGTGAAATAAGTTAATAATTCTAGGTGGTAATGCTTATTGACAAAATAAAACTTAGGAAGTTAATTTGTGACAAAAAATACCTGTACCACAAAAAACATGTAACAGAGATACTCTGTTGGTTCATTGGTTGTGATCTTGAAAGCGCTATCAACTTAAAAGGTAAACGAAAGACCCACAGAGACTAAGTCGACTTTCGACGCAAACGGTTTCATCGGGTTTTGTAGCTCAGTGAACTCTCCACTTATCATTTTTTTATCACCTTCGATACGTTGCCATTCAGCAGATACATTGATCTGTGGATGTAGATCGTAGCGCAGACCGATTAAATAACTTTGGCTATCTTTGCCTTTACGAGCCTGCCCATATTGTACATAGGGAGTAAATTGTCCGATTCGATAATCAAAACCAGCATACCAGTTGGACGATAGCTCTTTTTCAAGCAGGGTTTCAGCTTGAAAGTGTAGAGCGTCACCTATGTAGTAACTCAGCCCGATAGAAAAGAAATTCAGGTTATAATCGACATCCCCAGTGACAAGCCCTTCTTGCTCTGTACTCACACGCGAATAGGCGAGGTGGATAAAATTCTCGTCAAAGTACAGCTCTGATGAAAAACCAAACGCGTAATCGGTATCTAACGTGAAGTCTGCTCCATATAGCTCGTAGCGCTCTTTTTCTGGTACTGAGATATACGGTGAGAAGGTGAGCTGAAGTTCATCATTAAGCTGAATCTCCCAATCGAGTGTTGCTCCTTCGTAGTGTGTAATACCTAAGTTATTCGCATATACCTCAGGGGGTAAACGTAGCCAAGGGTAAGCACTTGAGACGTAGTAATATTCAGACATTATGTAAAGTGGGATCCGCAATCGGCCTGCTTTAAAGCGTAAATTATCATAGGCGAACTCAATATGGGCGCGTTCAAGTTCTGGATTTGAGAAAGTGTCTTGAGGGCGCTTTAACACCTGTACTGTGGTGCGAATATTTGCCGTGACCTGCCAATCTAATTGAGCACCAAACGTGGTATCGCAGTCAAAGCACCATTCATCGGTGATGTTTCTAGAAAACAATACTGGTGTTGAGTTGTCACTTTTCGCTGCGCTTACCGTACCAAAACCACTGAGTTGGATGTCATCACCCAGTTGAATTTGCGCCCAACTTGTCATGGGCAGAAGCACCATGAGTAGCGAACTTAAATAATATCGTAAGCCGGAATTGTTACATTTGATAGATGACATAAGCGTCCTCAGGAATAAGATGGGTTGGTACATATGCCACGCCATTCTCGTTATGTTTAAGCCAACTGGTTATTTCGTTTTTTGATTCGTTTTTTATTTCGAAAGGCGCAAGAGCCTTACCAGAAAAGGTTTGTTTTGCCCATATAGCACTCATTTGGCTAGGACTTTTATTGAGCAGTTCTTTATAGAATTGATTGCGAAGATTGGACGATTTAGGTAAGTCCATTAACCGTGCGGGTATGCCATTTATATGAGAAAGCCTACCCCGGTAGAGCATTTTTACTTGGTTAGATCTCAAGTTTCCCATTTCGACGTTGAAGGTTACGATTGCAAAACTAACACCTTCCGTGGATTGACCATACGCTGCCAAACCGAACATTAAGCTTACGATGAAAGTTAGCTTTGTCAGTGAACACCGAAATAGGTTATGGATTTTTCTCATTATTGTTATTTCTGTCCATAGAGTTATTGGATGGTTTTACAAATTTAATTATTCCTAGCAAACTAGCTATAAACTCTTATTTCCTTAGCAATTAGTATTGAAATTCAGGGAGTAATATATTCAATTAGTAATGCTTAAGTGTGGTTAGTCTCCAATATTCTTCTACACTTTGGTAACTGGAATGCAAATTTGATTCAAGGATTGAACTCAAAATGCTTTTGACAAGAATGTCGATTAAAAGTCGCCTATTAGTTCTGTGTTTATTACCAACCATAGTCATCATTTTGCTAAGTGCCAACTTAGTCAATCAGATTCAGGGTCGGCTTCACAGCTATCAACTCATCAGTGACAAAAACTCATCTATCAATTTATTGATGGAGTTTTCACATCATAATTATTCGGCATTAACTAAGCGTTTACGTGGCAAAAGTGGTCAAACATCCATCGCTCTGGCGAATGGTACGTTAGAATTACTCTCTATAAATGAACAGCGTAAACGAGAAGACCTACTCCATAAGCACCAACAAGATATATCGGAAAGTTATATTCAGGAGTTAATCCAGTTATTCCCTGAGCTTGAGCATGCTTCTCCTGAAGAAACGGTTGAGCTGGGACGACTTATTTATACCGTGTTCTATGACTTATACGCCAATGTACTTTCCTTAGAGGGGACACATACTAACAATCGAGTCCATCAATTGGACCTTATTTTAAGCGATTTGAGCTGGCTTCACTTTTGGATGGAGAGAGAAGCTTGGTTGGTTCAAGAAATTCAAGTGGAAGGGTGGCCATACGCTGAATATGCGCCGGAGTATTTCCGAATAAGCGAGAGGCAACAGTATTACTTAGATAAATTCATTGGATTAGGAGCTGATACACAGCAGGTTGAGGCTCTGTTGGCCATCTTTACAAGCCGAGACTTCCAACAAGGTGCTTTCGTCAAAGAACAAATTTTATATAACCGTTTTTCAGCGGAAGAACTTAAACAGTCGGTTGGTATTGTTGAACTACGAAACCAATTAGTTGAAAAGCAACTGACGATTTTCTCGCGCCAACTACAAGACGAATTGCAAGAGGCTATTGATGCCAGTCAGCGCTCAATGTGGTTAATTGCTGGCGCGGGTGTATTTGTATTTATCGTTATGTTTGCCTGGGGAGCGAGCACGCTGTATCGAATTAACTCGAAGCTTTCTCGAATACTGCGTGTGATGGGTAATATGAGAGACAGCGAGAATGTCGAACAAATCCCCATTGATGGTAATGACGAGTTTACTCGATTTGCGCATGAGCTCAATTATACAATTAAGCGCCAGAAAGCTTATGAATTAAAGCTTGTCGATGCGAAGAATAATGCAGAAGCGGCTAACCAAGCGAAAAGCGTTTTTTTAGCAAATATGTCTCATGAAATTCGAACTCCGTTGAACGGCATTATCGGCATGACTGAGATTCTGTCCGATAGCCATTTGAGTTCGAGCCAGAAAGAAATCCTAAATGATGTGGACGCCTCTTCCCATGCACTACTTGTCCTAATCAATGACATATTAGACTTATCGAAGATTGAATCGGGTAACTTGGTTCTCTCTCCTCATACTGCAAATATCCGAGAGCTGGCCTTCGAAGCGATGAACATGGTGAATGCTCAAGCGCTTAAGCAAGAAGTCACGTTAGAAGTTGAGTTTTCTGGTGAGATACCCGTTCATGTAGAAATGGATGAATTCCGTGTTAAGCAGGTTCTGATGAATTTGCTTAGCAATGCGATTAAATTCAGCCCTAACGGTTCCGTAATGGTCCGTGTCTCTATTCTTGATGGTGATCATTTGAGTATTGAGGTAACGGATACTGGGGTCGGTATTGCGGAAGATAAACTGCAGGATATTTTTAAACCTTTTACCCAGGAAGATGGAACGATTACCCGTCGATTTGGGGGAACGGGTTTAGGGTTAACGATTTGCAGCCAACTGGTGGAACTGATGGGGGGAGATATCAGTGTGGAATCCAGAACTGGGGAAGGGAGCCGTTTTATGTTCTCAGTCCCACTTCAACTGCCAGAAACCTCCCCAATGCAAACTCAATATGAGTTAAAAGGCTTGTTTATATCCAATCAAGCTGTCCATCAACAGTTAGCGTACAGCGAGTGTCAGCGACTGGGGCTAAGCTTGGTTCAATGCGAGAACTGTACCCAGGTATACGATCTTCAAGATGAGTTTGATGTCGTGGTTTACTGTTTGGCCCGCCATACCCGATCGAGAAAAGATTTGTCTGAGCTAAGAGCGAGGTTTCCATCTGCAGATATTATTGGCATGCAACACCACTTGTATGTCGAGTCAGATTTGGAGGCTTTGCTGTCTACTCAGGTGAGTTTACCATTGTTAGGTAAGCGTTTTGAAAACATCTTGAGTCAATGCCAGAAGGATTCACGATTTAGCATTGCTCAACGGGCAAGTTCTCCCCCTAAGCCAGATGTCGGTAGCGTTAAACGGGTACTTATTGTTGAAGATAACTTAATGAATCAGAAGATTGCGAGTTTCTTTTTGAGTAAAGTTGGTATTGAGTTCACGATCGCTAGTAACGGCCTAGAAGCGCTTAATTTGGTCAAAAGTAAACAGGAATATTGTGCAGTACTAATGGATTGCATGATGCCAATTATGGATGGCCTGACAGCAACAAAAGAAATCCGATGTTGGGAAAAAGAGAACAACCATCCGCCAGTACCTATTATTGCTTTGACGGCGAGTGTTCTTCCTGAAGAAATTCAAAGCTGCTTCGACGTAGGGATGGATGCATATTTGCCAAAACCTTATAAATCAAAGCAGCTATTTGATATTTTCGAGAGGTTACACGTCACCTTCTAAGTCGCTTAGCGGCAGCCAGTTAACTTTCACTCCGGCTTGAAGGAACATTTCTTGACTCACTTTTATTTTATCTCCCCAGCGAGATAAGAAGTCTGGTGTTTGTTCCGGACAATGGACTGCAGAGATACCAGTTTGAATGATCTTCGCTGCGCAATTTGGACAAGGGAAGTGGGTAACCCAAATTTCACAACCATCTAAGTCTCTTTTGGCAAATAAGATGGCATTTTCTTCGGCGTGCAGAGTCTTTAAATATTTCATTTCTCTATCATCTGTCATTGCACTATCTGAAATGCCATGTGGATAACCATTGAACCCGACGGAAACAATACGGTTTTGTTTGGTAATTACCGCGCCAACTTGCGTTGAAGGGTCTTTACTCCAAGAGCCAACAAGTTCCGCCATTTGGTAAAAGCGTTGTGCCCATTTCGATATCATTGAGTCTTTCCTCTAGAGGTGACAGCCTATCCGGGATAGGTATAGCGTTAAATGTGATAGAGATCTGCTAATAATATCCTAATTTAGATGAGCTTAGTCCAGTAAAATGCACTTTGTTTTCCATGTATTCATCATGATTTCGTTATTTTAAGTGATCTTAATCACGTGATAGGTTTTGGTAGTGGGAGATGCACAGTGGAAATTAGCTAGTTGCTTTGTGCGAGATCTCTTACAAAGGCGTGAGCGTTCAGAGAAACTATGACTGAGATATTTTTAAAGTGTCTCTGTAAGTATTTGTTTTTAATTGCTATGTGTGAATTTTGTTCGTGTTTACCGTGGAGTTTTTGTCTTAATTCATCGTTGTGAAATAGCGTGATTCGCATAATCTTAATTTGTCAGCAGGGAGCAGACACGGAACAGGAAAGACCCAAGGATAGGTCATCTTCAGGATGAAGATTCGATTATTCAGGACGAATGGTCGGCATGGAAAGCAAAGGACATTGGCTGGACGCTAGTAACTAGGATGGTTACACAAGGAAAGACAATGGACGCTTGACGGACTAAGGCAATGCTATCAGGACGATAGAATCAGGGACACCGCTTAAGGATTAAGTGATGAGAGTTAGCGAGGATAGCTAACGGGCTGGATTGCCAAGGACACCGCTAGGATGGCGATGATACGGAAAGTGCTGAAGGATTCAGCGTACTATCAAGGAATAGATGCAGGGAGCACCTATTAGTAGCCGGATTGCTGCGAGTAAGACTATACCCCACTAGGCGAGAGCTTAGTGGGGTTTTCTTTTTCTGCTTAAAATTTTTCCTGTGCTGTCATCTGAATTCCACATAACTGCCATTAAAGTGCCACTGATTAGCAATCAAACAGTCACGCTCAGCTTTTACCCTACCCTCAGTTATTGATTAGGGCAGATGCCCATATTAAATCTACAGGGTAAGTAACGATGAAAAAGACAGTGGTAGCGACGGTGATGGTATCGGCTTTGGTTTCGGGTGGGGCGTTAGCGGCGACCGTTTATGATTCTGAAGGTACAGAGCTGAAAGTCGGGGGGCGAGTAGAGTTTCGTGGTGACTTCATTGGCTCTGGTGGTGCTGAGGTTGAAGGCACAATGGAAGATAAGTCACGTGCCCGACTTAACTTGAAAGGCAAAACGGAGCTGACTAACGACCTAACAGGCTTTGCTGTTTATGAAGCGGAGCAAGGAACGGGTAAAGATACTTTTAAGAATCGCTACATGTATGCAGGTCTTGAAACAAACATCGGCGCATTTTCGGTGGGGCGTCAAGATACTGCAGCGGTGATCATCTCAGATTTAACAGACGTATCTGAATTCTCTGGTACTCAGCAATACATTGATGCTGCTTCAGATAAGGAAGACAGCACGTTTGCGTATCGAGGCAAGTTTGATGCGTTAGAGTTACAAGCCACTTTTACCGCGAGTGACGAAAAAGATTCAGACGGTTTTGGACTGGCTGCTCTTTATTCCTTACCTATGGGGTTAGACTTTGGTGCTGCATACTCTAAAGCGGACTTAACCAAAGATTATCAACAATCTTCAGCTTTGTTTGGTGCGGCCTATACCATGGATGCATTATACCTCGCAGTTACTTATTCGTTTGGTGACAATGACCAGGTTGGGAATGCTCCTTACAAGAGTGAATTCACTGCAGTAGAAGCGGCCGTAGCGTACAAGTTTACTGACCAAATCACAGCAAAAGTGGTTTACGGCCAAGCTGAAGATGAGAATACGGATGCCAAGACAAAAGTGGATACAGCAGATTTCTTTGAAGTTGTTGGTTACTACAAATTCAACAGTAACTTATCGAGCTACATATCGTTCATGTCTAATGGCTTGAAAGACGTTAAAGATGCAAACGGCTTGATTGAGTCGGGTGAAGATACGTTACGTTTGGGCGCGAAGTATAGCTTCTAAAACACCGCTTTAAGTAAATAATAACAACCAGTTGGCAAACGAAAAGGAGGCATAACGCCTCCTTTATTGTTTAACGTTTAAACGTCACTTCCTCTTGCTCACCAAGATGAATCTGCGTTGTTGCAGGTTGCGTTTCTGCAATCACTTTACCGTGACGAACAGAGTAACGCACAGGCACTTGGCGGCGCAGAGCATCAAAGCCGTTTTCAGCAGGAAGGATCAGTAGGCTACCAGGCTTACCGGCTTCGATACCGTGTTTGTCTTGAATGTTCAGCGTACGCGCTGAGTTATCGCTAATCAGATCTAGACCGTTGTTGATTTGGTCGTAACCCATCACTTGGCTAACATGCAGACCCATGTGCAGAACTTGCAGCATGTTCGCTGTGCCTAGTGGGTACCAAGGGTCAAACACATCATCGTGGCCGAAACAAACGTTAATGCCAGCGTTTAGCATCTCTTTTACTCGAGTCATACCACGGCGTTTTGGATAGTCGTCAAAGCGGCCTTGTAGGTGAATGTTCACCAGTGGGTTAGCCACAAAGTTGATGCCAGACATACGAAGTAGACGGAATAGACGTGAAGCATAAGCGCTATTGTAAGAGCCCATCGCTGTTGTGTGGCTAGCCGTTACTTTATGGCCCATCTCATATTTGTGCGCCAGTGCAGCCAGATTTTCAACGAAGCGAGATTGCTCATCATCGATTTCATCACAGTGAACGTCAATCAGGCGATCGTATTTGCGTGCCAATTCGAACACATAGTGCAGAGATTCCACACCATATTCACGAGTAAACTCAAAGTGAGGGATTGCACCGATAACATCTGCGCCTAACTTCACTGCTTCTTCTAGTAGCTCTTTACCGTTCGGGTAAGAAAGAATGCCTTCTTGTGGGAATGCAACGATTTGGATGTCGACCCACTCTTTCATCTCTTCACGCACTTCGATCATTGCTTTAAGTGCGACCAATGTTGGATCAGAAACGTCAACGTGAGTACGAACGTGTTGAATACCGTTGGCGATTTGCCATTTTAGAGTCTGCTTAGCACGAGTTTTTACATCCTCGATTGACAGCATCTCTTTACGTTCCGCCCAACGCTCGATACCTTCAAACAAAGTACCAGAGATGTTCCAGTTTGGTTCGCCGGCTGTTTGAGTGGTATCTAAGTGGATATGAGGCTCGCAGAAAGGCGCCACCGCAAGGCCGCCCTCTGCATCAAGAATGTTACCTTGGTAAGCAATATCCGCATCGCTTTCGAGAATTTGCTTGAATTGACCGTCTTCAATCAGAATCTGCTTGAGACCTTCTTGATTGCGTAGCGTCGCGTTTTTGATCAATAGCGTTGTCATGATGCTTCCTTACGCTGTTTGTGATTTCAGCGCTTGTTTGTTTAGTAGTGAATTAAGTACAACATAGCTTAGTGCGCCACCTAATACTGCGTTTAGCGGCACAACACCAGGGATGAATTTACCTGCCGCAACACCTATAGCGACTGCGATGATACCTGCCCAGTTAACCGTTTGGAATTTCGCTTTTTCGAAGTCCTGGTAACGCTTACGGTTCAATAAGAAGTCAGCAATGATTACACCGCCGATTGGTGGGATTGCTGTCGAAAGGAAGGTCAACCAGCCTACAAAGCTATTGTATAACCACAGCGCGAAGACAGTGCCGACGATACCGTTAATGATAGACATTACTGTGCTTGAACGCCCAGTGATGTTTGAGAAACCAAGGCCCGAAGCGTACAGGGCGTTTTCGTTGGTTGTCCAGATGTTTAAGCCAAGCACGATGATAGCAGGGAGCAGAAGACCCTGCGCAATCATTACGTCAGAAATATCAGCTTTACCGGTTGCCGCGGCGCCCGCAGCGCCAAAGATAAACATCAGAGAGTTACCAATGAAGAAAGCCACCATAGTCACTAATACTGCGCCAGCTGGCTTTTTACCAAAGCGGACAAAGTCAGCAGTGAGCGTGCCGGCACTAACGAATGAACCTACTACCATTGCAAGTGCGACAGAGAAATCCATGGGTGTCTCTGGCTGAATTAGTTGTAGTTGCTCCAACCCGCCAATGCTATCAACCGCCATTGAAACTGAGTAGCTACCTAAGATTGCAATTGCGGGTACAGCAATCGCCGATAGAATCATTAGCGCTTTGATACCGAAGTAAACCGTCGCGGTCATGAGTAAGCCAGAGACGATGATTAATGTGTTGGTATCAATGCCCGTTGCTTTTTGTACCGGAATGGCAAACATCGCAACGCCAACCCCAAACCAGCCAACTTGTGTACCGCCAAGAAGCGCAGAAGGAAGCCAAGAGCCTTTAGTACCAAAAGAAAAACGAGCAAGAAGGTGAGTAGAGAGGCCAGTAGAAGCGCCGATGTAACCAAGAAAAGAAGTGTAGATACCGAGGATTAGGTTACCGATGAGAACAGCGAGGAAGAAATCATTGAATGAAAGGCCAGTGCCAAGTGAACCGCCTGTCCACATACTTGCAGAGAAGAAAGTGAGCCCTAACATTACCATTGTTAATGAAGCGACGCCTTTCCTTGCCGTTGCCGGTACCGGTCCAAGACTGTAGTTATTGTCCGCAGCCATCTATAACCTCCGCAAATAGATTATCAATACAAATTGTGTGTAAATTTCAGGTAAACGGCCGGTATTATGGTGATCTAAATCAAGCTGTCAATGATAAATTTAATGGTTAACGATTTAATTGGTTTGTTTTGTATTTTTATGTTTAAAATTCAATAATTTAGTTTGCGGTGTATTTTTCGATGAAATCGTTTCCTATGAGTAAATTAAGAGTGAAAATATGAATATATCTATAGGTATTGTTTTTTTTAGTCTTAATTGTATTTATATGTCATTCTATAAAAAAAGAAGTGGCAAGCACTTCTTTTTTTAGCTTATGCAAACGTTATCTCATGGCGAAGTTTTCGTTGTGCCATTGTGTGGCAGGAAGGCCAAGTGATAAAAGTTGTATTTTTAGGTCATTCATCATTTTTTTTGGCCCACATGCGAAAACTTGATGGTTATGTAGTTCGCTTTGTAGCTGTTGGCGGATGAATTTTCCGTTCAGAAGCTCACCAATCTCCGTTTGGGTATACAGCGTTACTTGGCTGGTCGGAAGTAACTGATCAAGCTTACTGAGTATTTGAGTGTAGAGTTTTCCACGCCCGACATAAAAGAGGTGGACTGGAGGATGTTCACCTTTAAGACTCTTAATCCAAGCCAAAAATGGTGTAATACCTATTCCGCCTGCGATCCATATTTGAGGTTGCTGCAGAGACTTGCGTGCATGTAACTGGCCGTAGGCACCGTCAACAGTAACAATATCACCTGGCTTAACTCTTTCATAAAGTTCGTTTGTGTGGCGACCCAGTTTACGAATAACGAAGGTTAAGTGGTCTTCATTTGGCTCTGAAGCGATCGTAAAGGGGTGAAAGTGTTCAATTTTGTCATAGCCAAAATCTAAGTACGCGAATTGGCCTGCTTGGTATTGGATACCCTTTTCAATCGGGGTGAGATGGACTTCAATCGTATCGTCGAGTTGCACGGATTCGCTTACTCGATATTGGCAATAACCACGTGGCTTCAATACCATTTTGTAGATCCAGCTTATACATCCAATAAGCGACACAACGACTAACGCAACGCCGGTTTTTGTTCCTACTTCAAAAGGCACGTCTGAGAAAAACGTATGGTAGATAGAGACAAGGAAAATAGGCCCCATAAGTTTATGAGTGTAATACCAAATGCGGTAGGGGATTTGTTTAACCATACTTACACCGCCTAAAAGTAGTAGGCCATACATAGCCCATTGCCCACTTTCTTCACCGACTTCTGCGATAATTGGGTCAATACCATTCCCAGCAGGGCCGGGAACTAGCATCCAATGGAACGATGCGCCAAGTAAACCAAAAATACCTAGCCACTTATGCCAAATGTACGCTTTATCCATACCGCCAATGAAGCGTTCAATCCATTTAGGTCGACAGCTAAGAAAGATCGCTAGTGCCATTGAAAACATTGAAATGGTGGCAAAAAATGCGGGTACTTTTCGTGCTAGTTCAAGTTCGGCCGGTAGAAGACTCCAAAGAGCAAGGCAAGCTGTAATAGCAGAGAATAGGCCTAGGGTGATTGTTTTTAGGTTCATTGTGACTCTCATCTAAACGTGTTAGGTAATAGGATGTCATACTGATAATGAACGAAAAATGAATGAGATGTTCAACTTATCGATGGCGATAAGGGATAAAAAAAGGCCAACCTCAATACTTGAGATTGGCCGATATATCTGTGAACAAAATGGTTCACTAACAACGTCAGTTGGCTAGGTGACCCTCGGCTTAATAAGGGTCATGAATACTATTGCAGTATATGTGCCAACTTTAATAGCGCCTAATTGCGTTATTTTTGGTCGATTTTCGCTGATTTAGCTTATGATTTTTGCAAATTGAAAATGCAAAATGCGAATTCCCATACATTTGCTAATGATATAATTGATATCAATAACGCTATAACATAACCAAACTAGCGGTGCCTAAGAAAGCAAAGAAACCGACGACATCTGTTACTGTAGTTAGAACTACCGAGCCGGCCAATGCAGGGTCGAGCTTAAACTTATCTAGGGCTATTGGAATGAGCACGCCAAATAATGCGGCAGTAATAATATTTACGATGATCGCCAAAGCGATTGTGGCCCCCAAAATCATGGATTGGAACCAAAGCCCAGCAATCGCACCTATAATAACAGCCCAGAGTAAGCCGTTTATTGAGCCAATGCCGATCTCGTTCTTGAGTAGAGCCCAGCGGTTACCTGAAGTGATCTGGTTTAATGCCATAGCACGAATCATTAGGGTCAGAGTCTGACTTCCTGCAATACCACCCATTGAGGCAACAATCGGCATCAGTACTGCGAGAGCAACCACTTGAGCAATAACATCTTCGAATAGACCAATCGTGACAGAAGCTAGAATCGCCGTCATTAGGTTTATCCCAAGCCACACCCCTCGCTTTTGCGAGCTTTTTAGAATCGGCGCAAATAGGTCATCGCCTTCATCCATACCAGTACCCGCCATCAAGCGAGTCTCGTAGATCTCTCGTTGCGTACTGAGTGCAAATTGCCAATCCACTTCACCGACCAACAGTTGTTCATCATCTGTCACAGGCATGGCCGCTAGAGAAGAGTGCTCTAACGCTTCAATACTCTCCGCAAGCGTGAGCTTGGCGTTCAATGTAACTGTATTCTCAACAGTCAGGCTTCTTAAGCGGTCGCTTGGTGAAGCGCGAAGCAGATCAATATAACTTACAACGCCGCGAAACTGTTTACGTTTGTTGATTAAGTAGATTTGCTGGGGGGCGTCATAACTATGACGCTCCATGAGAACTTTGGCTTTTTCGACCGAAATGTTAAATGGTAGCGTTACTACTTTACGCTCAGCCCAGCGGCCTAACTCGTCATCTTCATATTCGTTCGCTTGGTCATACAGCTCTAACTCATCTTTTTCGATTAGCTGGAGGGCTTCGTTGATGATCTCTTCTGGAAGCGAATCCGCCCATTCAATCAAAGAAAGGTTATCGAGTTTAGCAAGGGTGAGTTTTAGCTCAGTTTCAGACAATTCATCAATGATTGAATGTCGAACTTCAGAACGCGACTCAGTTAGGACTTCAATATGCAGTTCAAGGGGTAAGCTACGCCATAAACGAACACGCTCGTCGATTGGAAACGCTTCTAGTATCAATGCGACGGAACCTGGTTCTAAACCAAGCTCTATGGAGTCGTTAAGAATCGTAACTTGATCGTTATCTTCGGCTTGAACAATTTGTTCAATTAATATGGAGAGGTCTTGGAATTGGCTCACTGAGCACCCCGACAATCAGTATGGTCAAATTAACTGAACATCAAGGTACTTGAAAGTGACAGAAAAACAATCCCCCTAACGTGGCTTAGTGTCAAGATAAGGCTTAGCAAGTCGATGAATGTTGATTTTTGCACCGATTCGGGCTGCAAGGAGATACATCCCTCCAATTTTACGGTGTAGGAAGAAAGCATCTGCTGGAGGGGAGTGCCAGTAGTTTTGTTCCATACTAAGAACTGTTCCTGCTTCTCGAAGGCGCAGAGCTAATGAACTACTACTAAAATCGTATTCTTCATCGACGAGCATTGGCTCACAGGCCATTTTGACCAAATTTAGAATTGCTAGGCGTTGCTCTTCCAAAATGTCTTGGCTGAAAAAACCAATTTGTTCGAGGGCACTATTGAGGGCCCCGTCGTCACCATCTAAAACCGCTCGAAACGCTTTCCGGTAGCCAGAGCTGAATGCTTCGCTAAAGTTACGAGTAGCGCCAAAGTCTAATAAACCTATTTGTAGGGTTTCTGGTAAAAAAAGATAGTTTGCGAAGTTAGGATCCGTTTGCACCATCTTTAATTCAAAAAGCTCTTTGAATAGCAAAGTTATTAGGCTCGACATGACGGAGTTTCGTACCTCTTGTTCGCACTCAACAATGGCTTCGATTGGTTCTCCCTCAATAAACTCCATTGCCAATACAGTGTCCGAGCTCAGTTCTTCGTATATTTCAGGTACCACGAACTGCTCTGAATTCCTTAGAGCCTGGTGATAACGAGTAGCAAATTGAGCCTCTCTAAGGTAATCGGCCTCATCATGCAGTTGCAGTTTTGCTTCTTCCAGTAATCCTTTGTAGTCGACTGAATCTGGAACTAGACCTACGATTTTCAATAGTGAGCCGACATTGTCGACGTCACTATCAATACTTTTTCGGACACCTGGGTATTGGACTTTCATTGCTAGACTTCGTCCGTCATCACTGTATGCATGGTGTACCTGCCCGATGGAAGCACTGGCTATCGGCTTAAAGTTGAATGCTAAAAACTTTGTTTTCCATTGTTCACCAAGTGCATCCACCATCACTTGATTTAGCTGTTTCGCTGGCATTGGATCGGCATTAGAGCGTAATCGCGCCAGAATATCCGCGAGTTCGGGTTCTAAAATATCCCCGGCATCCATCGACAACATTTGGCCCATCTTCATTGCAGCGCCCCTAAGGTGTGCGAGTTGTTGCGTTAGACGGCTAATGTTTTTGGGGGTCATCAAGAGTTCACGAGCTTTGGGTTTATTTCCTTGAGCTAGTTGTTTTGTTCCTTCAGCGATGACGTTGCCCGCAACGCGAGTCGCCAGTGAAGCAAATTTGCTGAACCTAGAGACGCGGTGAGTAGGAAGGCTTCGTTCCTTCGTCGGCATGATTTTCTCCCGTAATGTGGCGTTTACCACAGTTAAAATTATTTATACGGGAAAAGTGAGAAATTGAACACAATTGAAAAGAAAACCGCTTCTACTTGGAAGCGGTTGTTTTAATGAAATGACTTCTAACTTATTGAAGTTAAATAGAATAGAAGAAGTAAAGTTGGGACTTCATTCTAATTATTATGCCGCGAATAACATCTAGAAATGCCATAAAACTGATCGGCTTTTCACCGCTGACCCATGCTAGCCCCACCGAACCCACAGGAATATCATAGCCTTCTGGCTCTTGGATTTTAAGGCGTACAAAGTGGTGTTTGTTTTGTAGGTTTTGCCCCGTCGTTTTACGTACGGATTGGTCTAATCCGAGTAAGTTGCTTTGCGCTTCTCCGGTACCTTCTACAATTCCCTCGACTTCTGCGGTGAAGATTTTTCCAGGATAGACGGAAGAGGCAAATTCGGCTGCTTGTCCAGGTTTTACATTTCGAATTGCTTGATGATTTACGCGCATTAAGACGTACTTTTCTTCGGTATACATTTGCAGGCGAGGCATCATAGAAACGCGCTGACCTTCACGCAAAATAAAGTTAGTCACAAAACCATCGGCTGGCGCGTAAACCTTGGTACTGTCTAGGTCCCATTGCGCTTTGGCTAATTGCTCTTTCGCTTTTTGCCAATCAGCTTGTTTACTCTTAACTGCAAGTTCAGATTTACTGATCGAAAGCTTTGCTTTGTCAGCTTCCACCTGCTTGGTTTTTAACTGCGATTTGATCGTTTCAATATTAAGTTTGGCTTTTGCAACTGTAGTTTCTTGCTTGTCGATGTCACTATCTGTAATGGTGTTTTTAACCACACGGTTTTGATCTTGGTAGCGTTTGAGCATTTTCTTTTGTAGATCGTAATCTACCTTTGCCATTGCGAGTTGGCTTTCGGTCGTTGCCAGATCTTGTTGCATTGAAGCGTAAGTTGCTTGAGCGATTGCTATATCTTCTTGTGCGACGTCCATTGCCACAAGCGCTGCTTCTTCGCTAACTTTCGCTTGGTTATAGGCTATTTGGTACTGGGTATCATCGAGTTGATAGATTAATTGGCCTTTAGTGACCTGTTGATTTGGCTCGATATAAATCTTGTCCACTTTACCGGTGACATTGGCTGAGTCTGGACGAAGTTGTATGTGTGGAGACTGTACGACAGAACCACCAGAGAGATCCATGGGCGTAAAGTTTATTAAGCCAACCCAAACAAACATTAACCATGACGCCCCACCTAGATACGCAAATCCTTGAGTGAATTTGTTCCAAGGCATCCCCACTAAACGAAGTAGATAGATGAACAATGCCCATACAGCTAAGCCTTCTAACATTACGCTTCCTCTTGCTTTGGTTCGTGTTTTGGCGCGTGACGCCAAGTGTCACGTAGGTTAACGATGGCTTTTTCCATATCGACGAAGGCAAGAATAACGGCGACAACCCATACCCAATGCCAAATAAATCCTATCCATGTGAGTGCTGTGATTAGCCCAATCTGATGGTGATCTTTACTGTGCGCTTTATTAATCGGAAGTTCGTGGAATCGCCAGAAACCGTATATCGCAGCTCCGACAGTACCTACTAACACGATGGCAGCGACGACGTGCAGCGCGGTATCGGCACCAGTGCCAACAAAAGGGACGCTTAATAGACTCATCTAGGTCTCCAAGTTTTCTAAGTGACAGTAATTGTGATCAAGATTTGCTAACTTCGATATTTTGTGACAGATTGAATCAAAACTTATTTAATTATGATGTAATCAGTATGGTTAGAGTGCGATTTATTCGTGCGTTGGGTATTAAACAATTGCACAACTTAGCAAGACATCGATATTCCATTGAGGAAGGGGCGCTTCATATCCCAGAAAGTGCACTGGAAAACTCGATGACGTTGTTGCCCCTTTCGGAAGTCAACCGTTGGTATGAGCAGTTGGAAAAGTGCTCTGGTAATCCCGATGTTGTACTCGAGTTAAGCCGTGAGATCGACTTAGACAAACTTGGCGCTATTTCACGTTGGTTTTTGTCCGGCTACGATTTGGCATCGACGTTTCGCCGAATTAACTATGGTCTTAGTTCACTTCAGTCTGGCGCGTATTTGTCAGGCGCACAGAGTGGCTCGATCTTAAAGTGGGTTTACCATAACCCTTATGTAGAGCCGCAGTGTAAAGTCCACGATAGTATCAGAGTGGCGGTATTCATGACTAAGATCCTACGCACTTACTTAGGCGAAGAGTTTAGCCCGATGCGAGTGCTCGTTTCAGGTACAAGGAAAAACATCACCAAATACGAAGATTACTTCGGATGCAATGTCGAATGGAGTCACTCTAAAACGGAGATATGGTTCCACTCGGATCTGCGTCTCGCGACACAGCAAAAAACTCAGTTTTCTCAGCGCCGGTTAGCGATGAATTTTTCCGATTTGGATGAGTTTCTTAATATGCCTGAGCCTGATGACGAAGTTAAAGTGATCTATGAAGTGATCAACTACAGTTGCCACTATGGGTTACCGACGTTAGAGCGAGTATCAGGCTTATTGGGTTTATCAACGCAACAATTTCAGCGTAAGTTACACGCGTTTGGTATGAACTTTACTACTGTTATGGGATATGTGTTGACCAATTCAGCGGCGAACCTTTTAAGTAAAGGAGTCCCAGTGGAAGAGGTCGCTCAGCGTTTGGGTTATCAGAACTGTGCCAGTTTTAACCGAATGTTTAAAAAGCATCGTGGCTTGACGCCAAAGCAGTATCTTCAGCATTTCCACGATACATTTTAGTGAACATCACAAGTTATGAGTTGTGCCAACGATCCCCATAAGCTTTGCTGTAATCGGGTTCTTCGAGGTGAGTTGAAGCTTCGACGGGCTCTAGTGGACCAACAACGGTTCGATAAGGTAACACTCCAGCCCAGACTGGGCGATCTAAGTCTGTTTTGTCATCGTTAACGCCAAAGTTACTGATTTTTACAGATGCTTCACTTAAAGGCAGTTTGAGCACCATGGTGGCTGCTAGCTCCTTATCACTGCTTAGCCTGACCTCTTGGGTTCTTCCTGGAGCGATGTGCTCCACAAAATAGTTAAGCACCCTATTTTTTTCGTCTTTGTCTTCAACTCGTTCAAAGCCGCCAAATACGACTGCGGAGCGATAATGGGCGCTATGATGAAACGCTGAGCGAGCAAGTACCCAACCATCAAACAAAGTAAAGGTGAGACAGGTCTGTTCGCCTTTACTGAGACTTCGCATTAGCCTGCTGTTGTTTGCGCCGTGAATATAGACGTGATTGTCGACTCGCCACGCAAGCATTGGAATGACGACGGGACCACTTTCGGACCCGATAGCAATGTGCGCGATAAGAGACTCGTCGATAATGGCGTTGAGCTTCTCAGGGTCAAAGACGGCTTTATGTTGTGCTTTGTTGATTTCACTTCTCTTTGTTGTCGATAGCATTGCTTAGCTTCCATTCTTATTGACTGAATGGTTACAAGGTATCGTTATAGTGGTACTTTTATTAGGGCCAGTTTATACATATGGATGGATCCAGTTTGACACCTATCGACGTCGGAGACTTAACGCTTGAGCTCGATAATTGCTCACTTCAAGAGCAGTTATTTCATGCCATCAGAAACAAAATTATTCGCCTACTTTGGCCTTTAGGGGGAAAGTTACCCTCTACTCGAAAGCTGGCGGGAGAGCTATCAATCAGTCGCAATACGGTTATTGCTGCCTATGAACAGTTAGTTGCGGAAGGTTATCTAGAGAGTCGACCTGGTGCGGGATTCTTTGTCTCTGTTGACTTACCAGAGTACTACTTAAATACAAATGAGGTTGGCCCCAAAAATAAACCAACTCCCATAACTGCATCGCCGCCGCAACTTCTTAACCAACCTTTTTCACCGGGCATACCTGATTTAGCGCAGTTTCCTATTGAAAAGTGGCAGCGTTTTTTACAGCGCCACTCAGGGCGAGTAAGTTTATTGGGAAGCCAAGATGTACAAGGAAGCTTGGCTCTACGAACCGCGCTTGCTGATTACTTAGCGAGCAGCCGAAGTGTTTCTTGTACGCCACAACGAATCATTATTACCTCTGGTGCACAGCAAGCACTATATATTGCGAGTAGCGTGATTTTGCAACGCAATGATTCTTTGCTAATGGAGCAACCTGGCTACGCGCAAATGAGCAAGGTACTTAGCTTAAGGGACGTAAATGTTAAGCCGTTGATGGTCAAAGAGCGAGATGGTTTTGATGTACAAGAGGTATTATCAAGCAAGGCTAAAGCGCTTTATATCACGCCAAGTAACCAGTACCCGATGGGGACGACTTTGAATACCGAACAGAGGCTGACGTTGATTCGATGGGCGGTCGAAGGTAAGCGGTGGATTATTGAAGATGACTATGATAGCGAGTTTCAGTTCGCGCACCGCCCCTATACGAGCCTACAAGGACTGGCGAGTGACATTGGTGGTTCAGAGCGTGTCATTTATGTTGGCTCTTTCAGTAAAGTGATGTTCAATGGTTTGCGGTTGGGTTACTTAGTTGTACCTGAGTCTCTAGTCGAGCCTTGTTTGGCCGTTAAGGATGCCACGGGGGGAGATACCCCTGCTCACACTCAAGAAGCGTTGGCAGATTTTATTCGCGAAGGTGATTTGTTACGTCACATACGTAAAATGCGCCGTTTGTACCAAGAGAAACATCAGCTTACTTGCCAATCTGTGGAGCGCTACTTTGGCGACTGTGTGGAAGTGGTCAGCCAAGCCGCTGGATTGCATGTAACTTTGAAGTGGCGGAACTCTGTAAATGAAGATGACTTTGTGCAACGAGCAAAAAACAAAGGTTTGGTGTTAAGAGCGCTGAATTACTATGAAGACAGCGCCGTGAAGCAAGGTATAACACGTGACTGGAGTGGTATTGTGCTTGGTTTTGGTAATGTAGCGAAAGAGAAAATAGAGCCAAACATCGCTGAACTAGCAAAGATATTTGGCTCACTGTTAGATTAAGGCTGCTCGATACTGCTTGACCTGCTGCCTAACCATTTGCTCCAGGGCAACGAGAGTAAGGCGAAAACTGACAGAGCGTAAAGCATTGACCAGCTCAGGCAGATGAAGACAACAACACACAATATTAGAGAAAACCCCGCTAGCCATCGACTTGGTCCAGAAAGTAACTTATACGCGGCTAACATCGCTAGAAGATAAACGAGTACAAATATGCCGTTTGCAAGTTTTAAAAAGAACTCTAAGTCTAGGCCAGATAACTCTCCAATTAAGCATGAGACTAGTAATACAACTGCTATTACGAGTGTCGCATTGGCGGGGACGCCGCGAAGAGAGAGTCTCGCTAATGCGCTCTTTGGCCGATACTCTCTAGCTTGAGCCCAAACCATGCGAGACAAACTTTGGGTGTAGAGGTTCACGCTGGCAAAGCAGGCGGCAAAGCCAAGGGCACTAATAAGCAGTTTGAAATTTTGTCCGAACAGTTGCTCGGATAACCAAGGAATCGATGCACTGTCAAAAGCGGCTGAACCATAAGCCTGATGCTTCAGAATGACCACCGAGCAAGCCCAGTAAGTGGCTCCCGCCACGAAACAGCCGATCAGGATTGCGATGGGAAAGTCACGTTGAGGATTTTTAAATTCCTCTCCCATATGTGCGAACGCCTCAATTCCTACGAAACACCAAAACATGACGCCCAGTGCGGCACCAATACTCCACATAGAGTCACTGGTGAGAGTCGGCATGGAAAGATCGCTAGCCTGCACATCACCTTGCCACCAAAACGCTCCAACTAAGGCAAAAATACTTAACGCAATCGCCGTTTGGAGTCGTCCAGAGGACTTGGTTCCTGCAAGATTGACCATGACGAGCAACAAGACCGTTAAAGATTGCGCGACCATCGACGAGTTAATGGCCTCGGGGAGCAACTGTTGTAAAAAGCCTGCTGCTAAAGCAATCGCAGCAGGGACGCCTACAGGAATGACGCTAACAAATAACCATGCGACACTTTTTTCTAGTTTCTTATCAAAAGCTTGGCGGACAAAATATGCGGTTCCACCGGCATTAGGGTAACGTTTTCCCAATTGAGCAAAAGTCAGTGCTATTGGGCAGATTGCGATAAAGAGTAGCAACCACGCCCATAATGAAAAGTGTCCAGCAATTCCCGCAGCGATAGCGGGTACCATAAATAGCCCAGTACCTAGTAATGTTGTTGAAAGCTGGCCAATGCCTGATATTAAGGTAATTTCCTTTTTGAGTTCGCTCATTGCATTCCTTCCTTAGCGTCATGACTACAGCTTACTTAATAGTGGTCAGTTAGGCAGCCATCAATTCGTCGTAGATAACTGTCACTTTGACGGAATAACAAGATGAAATAGTCAAATTGATAACTTTCACGATCGCGATATTTGTGTCACATTACTTGTAATCAACAGGATAAGTTGGGCTATGAGAATAACGAATATGGATAAATTTGATCAAAAAATCATAGAGATACTGAAACGCAATGCCAGAGCATCCGTGAGTGAAATAGCACGTCAGGTGAGTTTGTCTCGCTCAGCGGTGACAGCTCGGATTCAGAAGTTAGAAGGCGACAAGGTCATTTTGGGCTACCACGCTCAAGTGGCGTCCTCTGCGGATGAAGCGCCTATGATCCAAGCATATTTGGCTTTGAAGTTTGATATGTCTTCTACCACTCAATATTGTGAAACATATGCGGAAAAAATCTATCAAATTGATGGCGTAAAGTGGTGTCATGCGATCAGTGGTGAAACTGACATGATGCTATTTGTTGAGGCTCCGACTATGCAAAGGTTGAATCAAATTCGTGATCAACTACAAACGATCCCGGAGCTTAGGCATTTAATGACCCATACTGTTTTAACTGAGTTTTTTAATACCCATGGCTCTTGAACACGTTAACTTAAACCTATTACGCTCACTGCAGGTATTGCTTGATGAATGCCACGTCAGTCGCGCAGCGGATAAGCTAAGCATTACCCAATCAGCGGTTAGTCGTCAGTTATCACAGCTTAGGGAATTATGTGGCGACCCTCTGTTAGTAAGAGATGGTAATCAACTGTTACCGACCCCTAAGGCGTTAGCGATGAGAGCAAAACTGACCGAGCTACTGGGGGAAGTAGATGTTCTGCTTAGTGATAAGCCTTTCGACCCGAAAATTTGGCAGCAAGAGTTTGTGTTGTCGTCTAGCGATTATGTTGCGCAGAACATTCTGCCCACTGTCGCGGCGCAAATGTCTGAGGCTGCTCCGAATGTGGATATTGCCTATCGGTTATGGCAACCAGAGTACTTGTCACAGCTAAACGAGCAAGGCATACACTTGGCATCCACTATGTTGCCGAGCCAGCCCAAGCACCTGAGCAGTGTGAAAATTGGTCAAGATAAATCGCTTTGCTTGATGAGGTCATCGCATCCACTGTCGGGTTTGAGCTCATTGAGCTGTACCCAGTTGACTTCGTATTCCCATGTGAAGGTCACGGGAGGGGGAGATAAAGATACCCCAGCAGATCTTGCGCTTAAAAAATTAGGCTTTCAGCGACGTATTGCGTTAAGGGTGCCATTTTTCTCTGCTGCAACCAACGCATTGTTATCAAGTGATCATTTGATGATCGTTCCGGAGCATATCGCGTTTAATTTGGCTCGAGATCATGACTTAACCTATGCCAGTTTGCCATTTGATACTGAAGCTCATCAATATTGGCTAATGTGGCATCCCAAATATGATTTAGATAAAGCCCATCAGTGGATGAGGGAACGTGTTCTTCATGTGATGCAAACTTGTCCATATTCGATAGGTATGATTTGAAATCATAATGGTAATGAGAAACTTCAATTTCAAATCATACTTCGCTTGATTTAATTTATGGTCATCTAGAATATATCGGGATTGATTTATGACTCTTACCGTTTGGTTTTCACTGTTTACTATCTGTTTGCTTGGCGCGATGTCACCTGGCCCAAGCTTAGCCATAGTCGCTAAACACAGCCTTGCTGGTGGACGAATCAATGGGCTTGCAACCGCTTGGGCTCACGCGTTAGGAATTGGTGTTTACGCTTTTATTACTCTAATTGGTTTGGCTGTCGTACTGCAGCAATCGCCTCTGCTATTTAAAATAATCAGCTATTCGGGTGCTGCCTATCTTGCGTACTTAGGATACAACGCTCTGCGTTCTAAAGGGGGAGTTGCCGCTAAATTGGAATCGGGTGAGGAAACCAGCGTAATACAATCAGCAAAAGAAGGATTACTGATTTCATTGCTTAGCCCAAAGATTGCGCTTTTCTTTATCGCCCTATTTAGCCAATTTGTCGCGGTTGGTGACAGCTATGGCGCTAAAGCGGTGATTGTTGCAACGCCACTGATTGTTGATGGGCTTTGGTACACACTAATAACCTTTTTGCTTTCGAGCCCAAAGGTTATTGATAAGATCCGATCAAAGGCTCAGTTAATAGACAGGCTATCAGGTGCAGTTTTAATATTACTGGCAGTTAGAGTTGTGATGACCGTTTAGGAAAAATGAGGAATAAACATTGAATCGCGGGTAGATTGAACGGCGGATTCAGTGTAAAAGAGCTTGAGAAAAGCGATAAGCTGCCCGCAGATGCAAACGATGATAACTTGAACTTTACGGTTTTAGTTTTAGCACAGAACAAGAGAGATATAGATGCAAGCTGAAGTTAAATGGATTGAAGAATTTAAATTTCTAGGTCACTCCCAATCAGGCCATTCAGTGGTGATGGATGGTAATGGTGGGGCGACAGCGCCAAGCCCGATGGAGATGGTGTTAATGGCAGCAGGCGGCTGCAGCTCAGTAGATGTGGTTGATGGGCTAAAAGAGGCAGGTCAGGCGGTAAAAGAGTGTACCGCGAAGTTAACCACGGAGCGACGTGAGACTGCACCGCGTATTTTCACCCAAGTGAATATTCACTTCGCTGTTTCGGGCGATAATCTCGACCCTGAAGTAGTGGCACAAGTAGCTGCTGATTCTCTAGAAAAATACTGTTCAGTATGTTTAATGTTGGGTCAAGGTGTAGAGATGACCCATAGTTGGGAAATCATCTAATTCGGCTTAGGTTCTCGCTATCACTGCAAGCCGAGCATACAGCTCGGCTTTTTTAATAAAGATAATAATTATGTTTCAAAGCCATAAATTTACGCTTGCTGGGGTTGCTGCCATTTTATTATGGAGTAGCGTGATGGGTGTTGCCCGAGCTGTAACAGAGATGCTCGGTCCTGTAGGCGGCGCAGCTGCAATTTATACGGTTGCGGCCTTGTTTCTTGTAGCGGTAATGGGAGTGCCAAAATGGCGCAATTACTCCCTCCGTTACGTCGTTCTTGGCGGGGGCCTTTTTGTTGCCTATGAGATCTGTTTGGCTCTGGCACTAGCGATGGCCAATGACCGTCAGCAAGCGATTGAAATGCTGGTTATTAACTACCTATGGCCGGCGTTAACCGTGTTATTGGCAGTAATCGTTAGCGGTAAGAAAACCAATCTACTGGTATACCCTAGTGTGGCACTGGCGTTTTTAGGTGTCGCGTGGAGTATTACTGGTGATCAAGGTCTGTCTCTTGCACAGATTAGTGCCAACGTTGCGACTAACCCAGTCACTTACGCGATGGCGTTTACGGGGGCATTTTTGTGGGCGATATACTGCAACTTAACCAAGCGTATCGCCAATGGTCAAAATGCTATCACACTGTTTTTCATCATGACGGCAGTTTCACTTTGGGTTAAATATGCTTTCAGTGGTGAAACGGGCATGAGCCTAAATCTTGAGTCTGGAGCACTACTCTTGGTTGCTGGTGTCTTTATGGGAAGTGGCTACGCGTTATGGAACTATGCCATCATTGGTGGGAACATGGTGTTACTGGCTACGCTTTCATACTTTACTCCAGTTTTGTCGACCATCATTTCTTCTGTAATCTTAGGTATCGCATTGACTCAGAGTTTCCTCCAAGGTGTTGTGATGGTAACGATTGGTTCGTTGATGTGCTGGTGGGTGACAAGAGAAAAATAATCTACCAATAGATCTCAATCGGTGTTCCGATATCAACCAAACTCAGTAATTCATCCATTTCTTGGTTGGTAATAGCGATGCAGCCATCTGTCCAGTCAAAACTTTGTACATAGTTGGCTGGACGACTTTCTCCATTCTTCAAACCGTGGATCTTAATGTCTCCACCTGGATCGACCATTTGCTTTTTCGCAAGGGTACGGTCTTTTAGATTGGGATAACTAATATGCATAGACTTGTAAAACTTCGAGTCCTCGAGGACGAAGTCTAAGTAGTAGCGGCCTTCTGGGGTTTTTTGATCGCCTTCTTGCTTTTTGTGACCTTTTGGAGAACGTCCTAGAGCTATTCGGTATTCACGAACAATGTCTTGGCCTTCTAACAAGTACATGCGGCGCTTGGACTTATCGACCTTTACCAAATCTACTGCAGCAAAAGTTGATGAGCTAAAAATACATAGCATCAACAACAATAACTTACCCTTCAAACTAGTCTCCTGTCATTTTTGTGCTCAAAATGGTCTAGTACTTTAATTGTATCTCAACCTTGATGTTAGAGTGATTGTTCGTTCCCATCGCCTCCTAGCCGTGTTTATCTTCTGATAGCTTAATAATGAAAGTTTGGGAAATCACAACATGAAAAATGTAAGAGGTATCATATCTCGTAAACTTGCCAACTAACAAATGCGAGTGACTTAACAATGAGGCGCTAATATCATTTGATTGCATAAGGGTAACTGTTACTTTTTTGACCGAAAAAAGATAATAAAAAGGTCCAGGCTAGGATTATGTTCCCCCGAATGCTACTCAAAAATATCTTGTCAGCGAGGAATCAGAGGTTCCTTGCGAACTCGCTATTCCAATATATCGATGAGCTACTTGGCGCAGAAAATATCGGTGTTTTTCGAGAGCCAAAAGGTAGTGACTTCGCAGGTTTTCTCTACAAAAAGGGGGAGCCTGCCGGGTTAGAGTTGTATCCAGAAACGTTTTGGACTTGGGTGTCTCAGTTTGACACCTCTGATGGGTTATTGCCTTTAAAAATGAACACCTGCCAATGGGTGTATGAAGAGCACATGTCGGCGGAAAGCTATGTATTCATGCTCGACAATCACCCCGAAATGCGTACCTATTTGGTTGCCGAAAATGTCGATCCAGAGCTGGTTAGTCGGTCTAACGAAAATAATGAACTAGAGGCTTTACAGATCATTGCCGCAAGATGGCAATGTGTTCGAGCCGAAACCGAAGCCGCAAAAGAATTCAAACAGCGCGATATAAAAGAAGCTAAGTATCTAGATGTTATTAAACAGAGAGAACTGTTTATCGACAACATGAAGTTAGTACAGCAGGTAGCCGTTGGCATTTCTAACCCTTCTAACCTTGATGAGTTATATCGAATGGCGGTTGAAGCGGTTCGAGATCAGCTTGGATTTGATCGAGCTGTATTTATGTTACTCGATATTAAGAAACGTTGTTTTAGTGGCACATATGGTACCGACGAGCATGGTAACACCGCCAGTGAACACCACACCCAATATGATTTACATCAGCTCGAAGAAACGTATATCGATGCACTGTTCGAAGGTAAAGAGAATTTAGTCATTGTTGATGGCGCACCTTTGTATACGGCAGGTAATGTCATTGGCCAAGGCTGGAACGGAATGCTAATTTTGCGTGATGGTGATGAGATTATTGGCTGGATCGCGTTGGACAATTATATAAACCGTAACCCGATTACGTCTTACCAGCGCCAAATGCTAGAGTCGTTTGGTTCTTTACTCTCTCAAATTTATATTCGTAAACGCCAAGAGCAGAATGTACGCATGTTGCATGCGAGTATGGTAGAACTTTCTCGATGTATGACGGTGAGCGAAGTTTGTAAATCTGCGGTGACGTTTGCCATTAATCGCTTAGGTATTGACCGCTTTGCAGTGTTTCTAACCGATAAAGGTTGTACCTATATGCAAGGTACATGGGGAACTGATATACAGGGCAACGTGGTTGACGAGTCTTATTATCGCTCTGACACGATTGATCGCGCGATTGTGAATGCAGCTCGGGTTAACCCTAATGATGTGGTGTTTGAAGAATCGGTGCCAATTTATCATGACTTTCACATTGTTGGCTTCGGTTGGACTGCGATGACGATGTTGGTGGACAATAATGGTGAGCCAATTGCTTTTATCGCTGCCGACAACTTAATCAAGCGTTCACCATTGACGCATCAATTGCGTGAAGTCATTCGAATGTTTGCTTCAAACCTAACTGAAGTATTACTTCGAACTCGTGCTCAAGAGGCGATTCATGAAATGAACGAGAACCTTGAACGCGAAGTCAAAGCTCGTACTCGAGAGTTACAGAAAGCCAATGAGCAACTAGAAGTGATGGCGAAGATGGACCCATTAACTCGATTGGGTAACCGCCGCATGCTTGAAGCTTCATTAGAAGAATTGTGTGTTGCTTGCGATGAGGGACTGCAGCATTACGGTTTGATTTTGGTCGATATTGATCACTTTGGTTTCTACAATAACCACTATGGTCACATGCAGGGTGATATCGCCTTGATGCGCATAGGTAACATCCTTCAACACCACACTCAGTCGGAAAACGAAGTGTTTTGTCGAATTGGCGGAGAAGAATTTGCTCTGTTAGTTGCTAATCACTCTCCTGAGAGTGTTGCACAATTGGCGGAATGCGTACGAACCTGTATTGAGAAGGAGGAAATTCCACATCACTTAAATACATGTAGTGAGTATTTGACCGTGTCTGTCGGCTATGCAGTATTGGAACTCAATCAAAATGAGTTTAGTTTCGACCGCCTTTACTCTGAAGCGGATGACTCTTTGTACAAAGCAAAAGAGCTGGGGCGCAATCAAGTTAGTGGGACCGTATGCTTGGTAGAGGTTGCTTAGACTTCTTGTATAGAGATATAGCTAAAAAGCCGGGAATCAGATATGTTTTCCGGCTTTTTTGTTTTATTAGTTCTAGTTGAGCTTACCCAACAGAGCTTTGATTCTCATCGAGGTTGACGACGTTATTTGGAACCTTACTTAAGCCTTGTTCTTCAATCCACGCAGCTAAGTTATCTGCGCCGCCAACATATTGGCCATCCAGCCAAATCTGAGGGACTGTCACTGGAGTTTTTTCACCGATAATGGCTTTGACTTCTGGAATCATTCGGTAGAGTGCAGCGCTTTCCTTCACTACATCATGGTATTGATATTCAATGCCTGCATCGTTGAGCATTTTCTTTGCTTTAACGCAGTAAGGACAAGTTGCTTTACCATAAACAATGTTGCCTTTTAGGGTGTCGCGCGTAGTCCACTCTTTAATGACTGATTGAACTAACACACCTCGGTTAAGAGCCTCACCTTGACTAATAACTTTGCCTTCGACCATAAGGATCGGAGCATGCCAAGCGCCGACCTTTAATGGCTCCCACCAGTGAGACAGCCAATCTTTAACTTCCAGCTCAATCGGCACATCAGCTAACTCATTCTCAAACGTGTCCTTAAGAATGTCCTTAGTTAAAGTACATTCGCCACAAGGAATCTTTACGCTGAATGGTCCCCAGCTTCCGCCCCAGCGGTAAAGTGTAATCTTGATTGGTTTTGTCATTGAGCTCTCTCCCGAAATACCTTTCCCTAGTAGAAAGGAACTAGGCCGATTTAATTTCAGCCTTACGCGATTTTTTTGATTCCCATTGTGTAATAAAGGCTACCGAAGCGATGATGATAGCAGCGCCAAGCCACAACCTTCCTGGCGGAACCCATCCAAACACCATCCAACCCGCTAACACGTTTAATGGCAACTTCGCATGATCAAACGGTTGAACAAAGGATGCGTCAGCAACGGAGTATGCTTTAACGATAGCCCATTGAGCTAGGGCTGTCATAGCGCCTGCAGCAAGAAGGACCAGCCAAAGTGAAGCACCTGTCGGTGTTTGCCAATCTGGTATCGCTAGTAAGATGTTAAATGGAGTAATGAGAACCAGTAAGTACACCACCATGGTAGATGGGGAGTCATCGGAAGAGAGCTTCTTCACCATTAAAGAGTAGCATGCCCAAAAGAACGCTGCGCCAACAGGAAGCAATGACGCCCAATTGAAAGTGTCTGCCCATGGTTCAAGAATGATCATGGCTCCGACGAAACCGGTAATTGTCGCAAACCAACGAGCTGGGCCAACTCTTTCTTTTAAGAATAAGCCTGAGCCCACGGTTGCAAATAACGGTGATGTCATGAGTAGTGCAATACCTTGCCAGATAGGTACTGGATAAGCTAAAGCCCAAAGCCACAATTGAATACCGATTACCGATAGAAAGACACGAAAAATGTGCATGCCTAAGTGATTGGTTTTTAAAGACTGGCGAATACCCAAAGTCTTCAAATATGGCAAGATGACGACCAGTGCAATGGCATATTGAACTAAGGCTACTGTGGTCGAAGAAAGGCCAAAATTGATACTCGCAACCTGCGCGAGGCTGTTAACGATAGCGAAAGCTAGACCTGCAGTTAGCATCCAGCTAGCGCCTTTAATAGGGTGGTGGGCTCTTGTACTCATAATCTTGATTGGATAAAAATCGTATGCCGAATCATACGTGTTTATCTATCTTCCGTCATCACTATATCTTGCTGTAGACGTTCAAAATCTTAGAGTATTAATGCCCTGTTTTTATTAAGGTTTCTTTCGGTTCATCGCCACTACCGAGAAAACAACAAGGGTCATACCTATTGCATGCCAGAACGTAAACTCCTCTCCCAATATAAATACCGCTGCTACAGCGGTAATCGCAGGGCCAATATTGCTGGTTAAACTAAGCTGAGTCGGTGATAGCCTCGCCATCGCAGCAGCAATCAAATAAGAGGGGAGTACGGTACAGAAGATGCCAAGCAGAACGCCAATAACGATAAGTTCAAAACTCCATTGCTCTACCTGAGCTCCACTGCTGGTTAGATGGATTAAGATTGCGATACCTGCACTGCCCATCCCAATACTGGTGAACAATGAGCTACCAAGACTTGAGATCAATGGTTTGCTCCATACTAAATAGAAAGCGAATACAAGTGCAGATGCCGCGGCCAGCAAGCTTCCTTTTACAATCGAGTTACCTAAAGTTTGAAAATCGTGCACGAATATAAACGCGATACCTAAATATCCAATTAGGGCGGATAGGATAATTTGCTTGGTAGGGATTTGTTTATATAAAGCCCAGCTTATCAGGACGACAAAAGTCGGAAATAGAAAGATAAGAAGGCGTTCTAATTGAGCTGATATAAATGCGAGTGAAGCGATATCTAAGTAGCTAGCGCAGTAGTAGCCCAGAACACCTATTGCGACCGCTTTTAGTCCGTGTTTAGAGACCTTGGCGCGATTTGATGGAAGCCGACAAAGATAGAAAAACATAGCAATGTACATGGGTAAAGAACTAAAAGCTCGAAGCGCCATGATTGATGTGGCATCACCATCATGTTGGTAGGCAACCTTAATCAGAACCGGCTTAAGTGAAAAAAGAATACAACCGGCCAAGGCAAGCAATATACCTAGCTGAGTCACAGTATTGCTGGAGGAAGGGATGGGCTGTGTTTCGTCTGTCATGTTCTCGTATCCTTGAAAGTTATTAGACAGGTTACGAGAGGGCGAAGGCTCTGGCTACGGTCTCTCGTAGCCAGGCATAAGTCTACCTACCAGCTACGGGTATTATTGAGAAGGAGCCAAAGGTAAGTAGATGAAAAATTCATGGTTATTTCCAATTGTGTTGAAAATTCAGACTAACGTGATAGCGGGTACTATGCAACTTCTTTGTTGGTTAATGTTTGTTCTAATTGCTTGAGCGCTTTTTGGTACATTAGCCATGCACATCCGCCGGCAAGAAAGTTTCCAACTAAAGAGCCCCAAAATAGGCCTTCAATACCGCCTAATTGAGCACCAACCCATAAACAGGGTAAGAAAAATGCAAATAAACGTAGGGCGGAAATCATTAGAGCCGTATAGGATTTACCCAGCGCATTAGCAATCGAGACCATCAACATACAAATACCCAGCGCACCTAAACTAAACGGAACTATCATCAGATGCCACTGCAATATCTCGCTGACTTGTCCTTCACTGGTCATCAAATCGGAAAGAAATTGCGAGCTTAGCCATGTCAGCAATGCAATGAGCAGTTGAAAACCAAGCACGTATCGACATGCAATGCTCACTAGTTTTCGGATGTCGTCCAACTTATTGGCTCCCAACAGTCGTCCTACCATTGGAGGCATTGACATAGTGAGCGCTAACACTGAGACGATAGCGAAAAATTCATAGCGTGAACCCAGAGCCCAGGCCGCCACGGCCGCGGTACCAAATCCGGCTAACAGTTTAGTTGCCAGCATAGAAGAGAGTGGTGGAAGTAATTGGCTGATCATGGCAGGGCCCATGATATTGGCGATCGAGCGAATGCTTTTGCCTATATCAAGATCATTCCAGTTGTAACAAAGCCAGTTCTTTCGGCTAACTTTGGGGGCCACGACGACAATGCCAATGCCAAACGCGAGGATTGTAGCAATCGCTGCGCCATTGATTCCCATACCTAGAGTGAAAATGAAAATTGGATCTAAGGCTAAGTTGAGTAAGCTTGTCACCATCATCATTGTGCCGGGTAGCATGGTGTTGCCATTCGCTCGGCAGATACTGTAGAAGAAGTAGAGTAGGGCCCCAGTCCATGCACTGATTAGCCAAACAACCCAGTAGCTATCGATAATTGGCAGTACTGTGTCTGGTGCACTTAGCAGCGCTAAAATCGGTTCGCGCGAGAGGTAGATAAATACTGAGATTAGCGCTACGCCTACGCTACCCATAACGACAATCAGGCCGCCAAGTTGCTGAGCGTAGCGGTCTTGTTTTGCACCAAGAGCTTTGGAGATAACGGCAGTCGTTGCAATGCCCAAGCCTACTTGGATACCAATAATGATCATTTGGATTGGGAGCGTGAACCCTTGGGCGGCAAGAGGCAGCACTCCTAGTTGTCCAATGAAGGCACTGTCAACGAGTTGGAAGCTCATAATGGATAAAACGCCAAACAGCATAGGCCATGTCATTTTGAAAAGCTGTCTTGCTAATGACGGTGTCGTGTCGATTGTTTGAGTAGTCATAATTTTGCTTAGTAAGATTTAGACTGAAACCGAGGCATTTTAGCCTCGGTTGTGTGTGGGTTATGCTATTGCATCAATCTTGAAAATCATCCGCGTACCCTTTTGGTGGCGGAGTCCAGCCGCGTTCGTCTGCGGCATGTTTGTCTGAGCGGTCACGAGACATTTCGACCTTGATCTGCTCTTCTAGATGCATAAAGAGCTTACGATAGTTGTTATCGAAACGTTCGCCTTCTGAATCATCCTCCCAAGCTTGGTAGAGTCGATCAGATTTACGGTTTTCAACGCGCTGATAAGCCGCCTTTTGTTGCTCTACAAAGAATGGGTGGTGACCAAGGCCACGCATTGCATGAGCTCCTAATTCAAGAGCAGAGTGGTAGGTTTCGGATTCAACGATGTCAGCACCAGCTTGGCGAAGCAGATAGCCATGACCGCGATCGAAGGCTCGCACAAGTACTTTGACGTGTGGATAAGTATGCTTCACATATTTGGTCAGTTCGACACTGCTCTCTCGGTTATCGATGGCAATGACTAGCATGGAC
Organism: Vibrio sp.; assembly: GCF_984391705.1. NCBI lineage: Bacteria > Pseudomonadati > Pseudomonadota > Gammaproteobacteria > Vibrionales > Vibrionaceae > Vibrio > Vibrio sp. The sequence continues at coordinate 55,035 of NZ_CFHWOM010000005.1, forward strand.
GCCTCCTCAATACCCGCTGTATGGAGTAAGTCAGGGCGTGTAGCATCACCAAAATAGGCTTTAGTCTCGATTTGGCGAACTACGTCTATTTGATCGGCTTGGTGATCTAAAACCACGGTTTTTACGCCATTGGAGACAAGTAATCGATTGACGATTTGTCCGAAGCGTCCAATTCCGGCGATGATAACTGTACCTTGCTCGTCGATTTCATCTGCAACACCGTCATTAGACTGATGTTCATAACGCGGTAAAACCACTTTATCAAAGAAGATAAATAGACCTGGCGTTAGGAACATGGAGAGCGCTACTACCAGTGATAATGTCTGCGCGAGGTCAACTGGAATGACATGGTTTTGAACCGTAAAACTGAGCAAAACGAAGCCAAATTCACCCGCTTGCGCCAAGCTAAGCGTAAACAGCCAGCGATTGCTGTTTTTGATACGAAAAATCAGTGCTAAAACAAACAGGACGCCAGCTTTTAGTAGCATGACTCCAAGTGTTAATCCGATGACAACAAAGAACTGATCGAAAAGAATCGTGAAATTGATGCCAGCACCGACGGTGATAAAGAACAAACCGAGCAGTAAGCCCTTGAACGGATCAATGTTCGATTCCAACTCATGGCGAAATTCACTGTTGGCTAACACAACACCAGCTAAGAACGTACCAAGCGCAGGGGATAGCCCCACTAAGCTCATTAAGGCTGCGATACCAACCACTAACATCAATGCCGTTGCGGTAAATATTTCTCGCAAACCTGAGCTGGCGACAAAGCGGAATAGGGGGCGGCTCAAGTAATGACCACCGACTACAAGGCCAATGATAGAAATAACGATAACCAGAGCGTAGCCCCAGCCGGGAAGTCCTGCTACAAGACTCAACTCTTCATGATGCTCCGCAGCTGCAGCGGCACTAGATTGCGCCTTTTCAACCAATTCTGGTAGAGCAAGTAGAGGGATGAAGGCGAGCATTGGGATCACGGCGATATCTTGAAAAAGAAGCACCGAAAAGGCGTTTTGGCCGCCTTCTGTTTTACTCAGGCCTTTTTCATTGAAGGTTTGCAGCACAATTGCGGTAGAAGATAGTGCGAAGATCAAACCAATCGCAAGCGCAACAGTCCAAGGTTGTTCAAAGTAGATAGCAATCGCCATGATAATCGCTGCAGTTGCACCAACTTGCAAACCGCCTAAGCCAAGTAGTCGGTTGCGCATCGACCAAAGCATTTTAGGTTCTAATTCTAAGCCGACCAAGAACAGCATCATGACTACACCAAACTCAGCAAAATGCTGGATGGTTGTCGTCTCTTCGCCAACTAAGCCAATGATAGGCCCAATGACAACACCTGCAATTAAGTAACCGAGAACTGAGCCTAACCCTAAACGCTTAGCGATAGGAACAGCAATAACTGCCGCGACAAGATAAATAAAGGCTTGGAGGAAATATCCGGTCATGCTTTGTCCTCTGTTTGTACATCAGCCAAACACATACTCAGTTTTTCAACATTGGCTGCGTTTTGATAATCGAAGTCATTACGCACTAAAGCAGTCAGTAACTTTTTCCATTCTTTAACGTGGTGGTCTATTCGGCCGTCTTCTTTTGCGGTTCGGGCGCCAAAGAGAGCGAACGGCGCAAGATATTGCATTCCTGTCAATGAAGCCATTTGCTCTAGAGGGTGAAGCAGTTGACGGATGGTAAAATGGTTGTAGCCACTGGTTTGATAGGCATCCTCTTTCCCTCCAGCGGTAAGAGAGCAGAGGAATTTTTTACCGTGGAGTTCAGTCCCTTCACTGCCGTAAGCAAAGCCGTATTCTAAGACCAGATCTTGCCACTCTTTAAGAATAGAAGGGGTTGAATACCAATAAAGAGGGAACTGAAAAATGATTACATCATGTTCTCGTAATCTTTGCTGTTCGCGATCGATATTGATGTTGTAAGTCGGATAATCATAGTACAGGTCTACTGCGGTAACGCCTTCAATATCTTGAGCGGCTTTGAACAGTGGTTGGTTTATTTCTGAGCGCCTAGGTGAAGGGTGTGCATAAAGGACAAGGACTCTGTTTTTTTGCATGTTTGACTCACTGATTATTCGTTTTATTTATGCGCTTATTTTTGCATACTGAAACCTTGTTAACCATTGGTAACCTGTCAGTAACTTAAGAAACAGTATCAAAAACTATTTGATAATAGGCTCTAAAATACCTCGATGATCTCGTCCAAATAATCAACCACGAGTGAAGCGTGTTCTCCAAATTGCACATTTTGACCGTGAGTGACCAAGCAAGAAGGCATATTGGCGTTGTAGGCTGCTTGTAAGTCATAGAGATAATCTCCGACATACAATATTTGATGAGAGAGAAGAGACCATTCATTTGCAAGGGCCAGCAAGGAATCGGGAGCAGGTTTAGGGGGAAAGTGTTCGCGACTGATAATGCGTGAAATGTTCAGTTGATTGTGAGCCACTTTTTGTTTTGCAGCCTGCTCACAATTTCGGGTGATAATCGCGGTTTGAAGGTCATTACTATCAATAAATTCTAGTAGCTGTAAACATCCTGGCATCGGAGTGGAGTGCTCGGCGTCTTCTAATTCATGCTGAAGAATCATATTGTTGGCATGTTGTGTTTGTCGTGGGCAGCGAATTTCTTCAACAAAAGAGAGCAAGTCTGTGTCCAAAGGGCAGCCAATTTGCTCTCTTAGCCACTTAAAGTCCATGCTAGAGCTCACTAAGGTGTTATCAAGGTCGAACACAATTGCTTTGATAGAAGAAACATCAAGTTGAACTGCTGGCATAGACCCTACCTTAGTGATTAGCGATTTAAGCGAACTCTTTCTCCAAATATGTAACGATATCTGAAGACTCGTACATCCATTCTACCTGGCCATCTTTTTCAATACGAAGGCACGGCACTTTAATACGGCCACCACCTGTTTCTAGATCAGAGCGGTGGGTTGGATCATTTTTAGCATCTCGAAGCTCAATATTCACTGATTGACGCTTCATTGCGCGGCGAACTTTTACACAAAATGGACATGCTTCAAATTGATATAGTGCCATCGACTGTGCTTTCGAGTCTGCAGCTTGCTGTTCATCAGAAGAGCGCTTTATGCCTCTTGGAGAAAAAATAAAGTTGAGCAACAGAATGACGCGGCCCAAGAACCAACGAATAAACTTCATAACATTCCTTTCATTATAGCTAGAGGTTGACTTTAGGTTGGATGGGTAAGGCTAATCCGTCCCATCCTTATCGGCCTATTGTAACTAACTTGTAATCGATAGGATACTTACTTAATTCAGTTCTATTTGATGTTTCTTCGTCACGTTAATGCCTAGTCTTTTCGCCAATCGAGTCAGGTTAGCGCGATCTGTTTTCAATTCGCGTGCGGCTTTGGCCCAATTAAAATTGGCGTCCGTCAATACGGTTGTGATTAAGGTTCTCTGGTAGTCTTCAGTTGCTTCACGTAAACCTTTTGACCAATCGAGTTTGTGATTAGGCTCGTGTTTAGTCGCTATTGATTGAATATCCAAACCCTCGACAGAATGAAGATCGCCGATATCATCAATGGAGACGGTGATTAGATTTCCGTTTCGGCCGCGAGCGCGAGCTTTGAGTGCGGCGCGATTGATCACATGCTCAAGTTCACGAACATTTCCCGGCCAATTGTAATTAGCTAAAGCTAACCTAGCTTCTTTGCCCAGTTTAATTTGCACTATACCGAGCTTTCGTCTTGCTTGTTCCAAGAAGTATCCGGCCAGTAATATGACATCGCCTTCACGGTCTCGAAGGGCTGGAACTTGGATTGGGTAGACACTTAAACGGTGATAGAGATCGGAGCGAAAGCGACCTTCTGCCACTTCGTGTTTTAGGTCTCTGTTAGTTGCCGCTAAAACTCGGACATCAATGGTTTCAACCTTATCTTGGCCCACAGGTTGAATCTCATTATTTTGTAGCGCCCGCAATATTTTACTTTGGGCAGCAAGTGGTAGCTCGCCAATTTCGTCCAGGAACAACGTCCCGCCGTCCGCAAGAGCAAATTTACCCATGCGTGATTTATCTGCGCCGGTGAATGCGCCCTTCACATGGCCGAAAAGTTCACTTTCGACCAGCTTTTCAGGTATTGCAGCACAGTTCACATAGACCAAAGGCTGCTTTTTTCGTGGAGATAGATGATGAAGGCTACGCGCTACTAGTTCTTTGCCCACCCCGGTTTCACCGTGGATTAAGATATTAAAATTGGATGGAGCGACAACTTCAATATCGCTATTTAACAGTTGCATAGATTCACTGGTGCCGATGATCTCTCCCCCATCACGATCCCAAGCTTCTTCGTTGAGCTCTTCAAAACGCTGCTGTGTCTGCTTAGCTTGCTGCTCTAGTTGGCTGACGGTTAACGCAACCTTGAGGGTTGAAGAAGCAATCGCTGAGAGTGCGTCTAAACTTCGAGTAGGGATATCATCAAACAGGTTAGGCGTTAGGCTATCAAGGGTTAGTACGCCAATAAGCTTATCTGCATAAACGAGAGGTAAGCCCATGCAGGAATGCATAGGAAGATCGCCTTCGTAATCAAGCAGAAGGTTATCAAATGGATCCGGAAGTTCGCTATCAGCATCAAATCGAATTGCGTTGCGAGACTCACAAATCATCTTAAACCTAGGGTGTTCTTCGACTTTAAAACGTCGGCCAAGGGTATCACGCGTTAAGCCTTGTATCGCGAGAGGTACTAGAGTCTCTCCCTGTAAAGAGAGTAACGCGACGCTATCACATTGGATTGCTTTGCGAATCGCATCGAGCAGCTTGTTAAATCTCTCATAGTCGTTATCACCTGCAGCAAGGCCGATGGTCATATCGATGAGGGTAGAAACAGAGATATCTTGCATAGTGAGTTAAGTGCTTGTTTTTAAGTTGATTGTTTTACACTCAGTGCGAGTGAGTGATTTTTATATTGTAGTGTCATTATGACTTAATTTCAAAGGGTCATATTGACTTTTATTAAATGTATTTTAGCTCAAAAACCAAGAGATTACGGTATCGGGAAAGTTGGCACCTTTTGTGCTCTAGGGGAGATAGTAAAGTGACACAGTCATTCTAATTATAAACAAAAACAAGAATAGCTAACTGAGGAGAACTCCATGCTTAACAATCAACATATTGATATTGTAAAGAGCACAATTCCATTACTAGAAAGCGCGGGGCCTGCATTAACCCAGCACTTTTATCAGCGAATGTTTTCACATAACCCTGAGCTCAAAGACATTTTCAATATGACGCACCAGAAAACAGGGCGCCAGAGTGTGGCTTTGTTCGAAGCGGTGGCTGCGTACGCGAAGAATATTGAGAACTTAGAGGCTTTAACTTCCGCCGTTGAGCGTATTGCTCACAAGCATACAAGCTTTAACATTCAAGCTGAGCACTACCAAATTGTTGGCCATCACTTGATCGAAACATTGCGCGAGCTGGCATCTGAGGCGTTCACTCCCGAGGTAGAAGAAGCTTGGACAGCGGCTTATCTGTTCTTAGCGCAGATCTTCATCGATCGTGAAGGTGATTTGTATCAACAGCGCAGTGAAGCAAATGGAGGTTGGGAGAATGCTCGCGAATTCAAGATTGCCAAGAAGAAGGTTGAATCTGAGTTTGTAACCAGCTTCGTTCTGGAGCCTGTCGATGGTCGGGCAGTATTAGATTATCAGCCTGGTCAATACATTGGTATTGAGGTGAAGCCAACGTTGGCTGAGAACGTTGAAATTCGTCAGTATTCGTTATCACACAAACCAAACGGTAAGGACTACCGCATTTCTATCAAACGTGAAGTAGGTGAGCACAATGGTCTCGTTTCAAACTACATGCATGATGAAGTGAAAGCTGGCGATGTTGTGCGCCTTTATGCTCCGGCAGGTGATTTTTACTACCAGGAAAAGAACGCTCCTGTTGTACTTATTTCTGCAGGAGTGGGGGCAACACCAATGCAATCAATGCTGCACACACTCGCTCAAGCTGGTAAGAAAGAGGTGAACTACCTTTATGCTTGTAACAATGCTCAGCAACATACCTTTAAGTTAGAGACATCAGAGCTGATTGAACAACAAGGTTGGAAGCAATTTGCTTGGTACTTAAATGATCAAGCGGATTTTAGTGGTCAGATGGACTTACGTTTAGTGTATGATGCTCTACCAATGCAACAAGCGGATTTTTACATTTGTGGCCCAGTGGCATTCATGGAGAGTGTAGTTAAACAGTTAACTCACGCTGGTGTCGAGCGTGACCGAATCCACTATGAAGTGTTTGGCCCTCACGCCTATTTGTAAGATTCACCATTACCTGTAAGAAAAGGCCTTCGTATGAAGGCCTTTTTTCATACAGGTGTTCTTTAAAGAACAGACCCTAACTGCCAGCAGACATAGAATAGCCCGTTGTTTAGATGTTGGAGTTCAGGCTTTGTTAGGTTCGACAGAAAAAAAGTTGTTGGTTATTTTTATTGTTGTGACGACTTTGACGATTGGGGTCATTTCAGCCATTTCGCTGTATACAGAGCGTGATCAAGGTGAAAAAGCGGGACTCCAACATAACAAGAGAATGACTGAGTTAGCGTTGGAGTTGATGAGAAACGAACTGAGTGAACTGAAGTTACTCACAACCGATTACGCCAAATGGCAGGATATGTACGCATTTGTTGAGCTGCCGAATCAACGCTTTACGCAGGCTAACTTTTCTTCAGTAGCCCTTGAATCATTAAGACTTGATGGAGTTGCAATACTAGACAGCCAGTCACAAGTTATCTTTACTCAGGGGCAAACCAATAATTTTGGTCGTATACCGTTTGTGCGACACTCATCGAATGTGAAATCTGAGTTCAGCGCCCAAACTATTAGTGGCGTTTTGTTTCATGACAGTGGTACTTACCTGTTTTCAAGCGCGCCGATTCAAGATGGCTACGGAACAATGAAAACGAACGGTCGATTACTGTTTTTTAAAGAGGTTAACCACGTACTGAATGAAAAAGTATCGAAGATCATCGGTCATAACTTTAGACTGATTTCCATCGCCAAAAATAGTCACTTCCTACCTATTACCGATGATTCGATTTGGATATTGAATACACAAAGTCAGGCTTTCGAAGATAGCGTTATTGTAGGCGTCTACTCTTTGATGAGAGAAGACTATGTGATGCCTGTATCGATAGAACTAATTACACCCTATCAACCGCAGAGTCTGATCAGCATCGTATATAGAACGATACCTTATTTGGCTGCATTACTAATTTTGCCTAGTGTGATGATTTACTTACTTCGTAGTCATATCACTAAACCGATCAGAGAGCTGATTTACTGGTTAAATCAAGTTGATGGTTCACAACTAGCGGAAGAGTTGAAGCCCTACAAGCATGCTGATAATGCCGAAATGGGTGAGCTAAGTGAGAAGTTTAGCAGTATCTATAACAATCTCTATCAGCAGCACCAGTTCAGCCAGTTGCTACTTTATTCAATCAGTGATTTTATTTTCACCGTCGATCACAAGGGGAATATTGATTACTGCAATCCAGCCGCTACGGAGTGGTTGAATGTCAGTGCGAGTCAATTGTATGGGCAAAGCTTCGAATTTTTGATTTCAAATCAATCGACAGAAACTCCTAGCCCATCGAACTGGCTATATTGCGCGATTCACAATGGAAGAGAGTACAGCGGAATTTCATTGCTCCGAAAATTTGGCGAACTGAGTGATAGTGAATGGATGGAAATACAAGTGAGCCCTATGATTAAGGCGGATGATGAACCAATGGGCGCACTCGTTATTCTCAGGCCTAAGATGAACTATTCGAACGGTTAAACAAAGATTTTAGCCAAGAAAAGAGTGGAGAGGCCGAACGCTTAATTGGAGAGCGTTCTTCTCCGGCATAATAGCTTTGTAGAAAATGGGTTCTCAGTATTTGACTATCTTGAGAGGTAATGTCGGTGATAGTTAGTGCGGTTTGCTCTGCATGATCGTTAGCCAAGCTGAAATCCATTTTGAGGTAGCCTTGTAGGTAAAGCCATAAATGGGTCACCAGCTCAAGTTTTAAAAGGCTCTGGTTTTCAAACTTACTCGCCTGCTCAGGGGATAAATGCTGGGCGAACGTCTCTTGCATTGTTTGTATAGCTTGTTTGTGACTTTCAACCGTCGCTTGCGACTCGATATGGGCTTTGGTTAATAGGCCCAACAGATGATGAGTAAACACAACATCCGGTTTTTTATCGCATACTTGAGTAAACAAGTTATCGTATTGCTCGCAAAAAACTAACCACTGCGAAGTCTGTTGTGGTGTCATCTGCAAGCAATCAGCACCAATCTCTTTTAGCGCACTCTCGAGCTTAGTCATGGGTATAGAGGGTTTCTAGCTGTACTTCAAAAGAGCCTTGAGGGACATCGACGAATAAACTGTCACCAGTAATCATGACAGAAATATCCATGCCTCGTTCTATAACTTCAGATAGTGCTTCAATCGACTCCCAGTTAAAGCGGTAGAAGTTAGCGTTGTACTGGTGCGCTTTGTTTTTGGTTTGCTCCCACCACACTTCAGACTTACTGTTAAAACTGAACACATCGACGCTTGGTGAAAGGCGAGTAGCTTTTTTGATTCGATCTAGAGAAGGTTCACCAATCTCAATCCAATACTGGATTTGGTCATCGAGTGATTTTACCCATAGGTCTGGCTCTTCAATAGTAGAAAGACCTTTGGTGAATACGAGATCGGGTTGGTATTTTACACAAAACGCCAGAACACGAGCCATCATTCTAGGAATGGTTTCGGACGGGTGCTGCGCGATAGTCAGTTGTGCTGAATCGTACACATCTCTATTCGTGTCAGAGAGTGAAAGACGAAATTTATAGATAGTTGGTTTGAGTGCCATAGTAATACTTAAAAAAATAGCCAGCGATAGTGCTGGCTATTGTATGCTGTAAGTGGTTGTGATTAAACCGCTTTGATGTTTTCTGCTTGAGGGCCTTTTTGACCTTGAGTGATTACGAACTCCACTTTTTGACCTTCAGCAAGAGTGCGGAAACCGTCACCTGTAATTGCTGAGAAGTGAGCGAAAACGTCTGGGCCATTTTCTTGCTTAATAAAACCAAAACCTTTTGTTTCGTTAAACCATTTAACTGTACCAGTTACAGTGTTAGACATAGTGTATATCCTTGATAAATCTTGCAAAAGCCATGACGGCACCGATAGCGTGGAAAAGGAGATTGCTATTGAGCACGACGTTACGGCGGACAAACATAAATCCAACGAAACGGCGGGGTAAACAAGAACCGTTTTCTAGCTGAAATCCAGTGTAGGCTGAAGTGCAACTAAGTCAATAAGATTTCGGGGCAAATCTCAGTTGTCACAGGCTTTTTCATTCAAAGTTTGCGCTAGGTAAAAGATTTAAATTTGTACAGTTTTGAATATTATTCGTGTAACATTCGTTTGCTTTGGTTGCTGAGTAAATTCATTGTAGTGACCAATTAAATCGATAATCAAAGGAGCCACATATGGCCAAGAATAAACCTCAGAAAATGAGGAAAGAGCACTCGTTGCAACACGAATTAGAAGTGGGGCGCGGTGAGATAAAAGATAATGCCCTTAAGGCGGTTGTAACCAGTGAATTGTTTAAAGTGAGAGTGGAAAAAGCGAAAAAAGGGAAAGGCAGTTTCAGCCGTAAAATGAAACACAGGGGTAAAGAACCCTATTCAAAAGCTGCTTAGATAGCGACGTTTGGATAGGGTTTTTTATTAGCTAGCGCTCTATTTTGGGTGAATAGATAGAGTAAGCGGTGATTTGCCCCGCCACGATGGCAGAAAACATAAACAGCGCTGATAAGCCAATGCTTGGGATTGGGAGTATTGATTGCTCGAAAACGGACTGGCTAGCACTCACTAGGACTCGGCTGCCGGGAACAAGTATGATGATGCCTTGTACAATATAGATGGAACCCGTTAAATCCATTTTTTTCGCAACCCAAGTTCCGTACAAAGTAATCAGTACGGTCGTTACCCAAGTTCCTACCACCCAGCCACTTTCAAAGCCTAAATAAAATGGCCCCCACATACCTAACATAGCCACAGGTAAACCTAAGAGGATATCTTTCGGTCTCGCGTTGAATATCACACCGAGTGAAGTCGAGATAAGAAAGAGACCGAAAATGTGCAATACGATTGGTACTTCATTGATATAGCTATGGGGTTCTGCTTGTCCCCAAATAGACTCCCCAATATTCAACCCCATTACGATACCGACAAAGAGCTTAATTAAAGTCAGTGCGCTTTGCCCCAATAAACTGGTTCCTGAAACCAAATCGTTGAAGGCGAGACACTCCAGTGAGTTTGCGATAGAAAGTCCGGGCACAAACAAGACTATAGCGGCAATACATAGCGCCCAAACGGGTATTTCAGCGCCTGTACTGGCAAAGAAAGCAACCAATATTCCAGTGAACAGTGCGGCAATAAATTCAACGGCTATTGAACGTCTAGCTTTACAGAGTTGCTGAGTCGCCCAAACCATGAAACCTAAAAAGACCGAAATGTAAATGGCATCCATCGTTGATCCCACTAGCATAAGATACGCTGGTGGGATGCCCATATTCGCCATTGCGATAACCCATTTTGAATAACCAACGGGTTCAGGAACAGGCTCTTGGCTCGGTTGATTGATTCGAATGATGGTGTTGGCTAGCAAACTCAAGTTAATAGATGCAGGCTGGTGACGTTTCATCACGACTGCATTGTTATCATCTGGGAACTGGTAGTTAACTGTGGTCGGTGTTGCTTGAATCATTACATCAACACCGTGTTTTCGTGCATAGAATTGAGTGTATTTCTCAAGTTTGTATGGCGCACAGCCGCAACGGTGAAGCGTATCTCCGATCTCTACGATCTTTCGAATTCGGTACTCAGAAGGCATGGTATGTAGTACGTAAAAATATGTGACGCAAAGGTAGCAGAGCTGTATAAGTGATACGAGTCGAGAGGGCAGGAAGAGTGGCTAAGCTCACACTAAAAATAGAAGAATCAGAAAGGGAAGAGGATCAAATTGGAAACTTAGATTTCGAGAGGTGATTTTTGCTGCTAACTTCATTATTGAAATGTTTTTTGTCACAAAAAAAGAAAGTTTCCAAATGTTTCATATGTTATCTGCATGTAACACTTCAAACTTGGCATTTTGTAAAATCATGTAAATTCAAGTAATAGCTTAGTTCATGAAAACCAATGATTTAACATTTTATTTACCTTTGGGGTGTGGCGATTATTTGTACAAAAAAGATACAATTTGACCTCTTGATCTTTTCTTTAGAAAGGTGAAAATATACGCAAAATGAGTTTGCAAAAATGAAAGGAAGCTTTTTCTAGTTTTAAAAAGCGAGGTGCGTATGAAGTTGTTTATTTTATTTATCATTTCGGTGACTGCTGGTGTGGCATCTGCTGAACACCTTCATTCTTTCTTGTTGGGTTTATACATTGCTACTCTTGCGGTGGGCGCATGTTACTGGTTTGCCTTTAGAAGCAGTCGTTTCCCTCAATTGGCGTTGGTTCTTTTGATCTGTGGGCTTTTGGCAAAAATATCGATCACCGTTGTCGGTGTTCTGTGGGGCTTTAATCAAGGCTTGGTCACATCGCCATTTGTATTCTCATTGTCCTATTTGTTCTTCTCAATAGTTGCTACTTATCTATGGTTCAAAGTCAGAGACCGTATGGTAAACAAGAGCCTTACAGAGAAAGCTGCATAGTCATAGTCGACTAAGATTACATTTACTGAAGCCAACGCATTAGCGTTGGCTTTTTTGTATAAAAAGTGGGTGCAAATTCGCAATAATTGCTAGAAACCTAGTTTAAAGGTAACGATTGATTACAAAGCCGCTGTGTGGACAAGAAGGTTGTTTATACTCAAAGGGTTCCCTAATTCTAATAAGGCTTTTAGCGTTACTATGAGAAAAACGTTATTCGTATCATCCATTCTGGCGTTTGCTTCTTTTGGTGTCTCTTCTGCACCAACGATTATTCCTGATCCTCCAGTCATTGGCTCTAAGGGCTATATCCTCATTGATTACCATACAGGGGCGGTACTGGTGGAAAAGAACGCCGATAACCAGTTAAACCCAGCAAGCCTAACCAAGTTAATGACGGCTTACGTCGCTGGCCAAGAGGTCCAGAACGGCAATATCTCTCTTGATGACCAGGTGACGATCAGTGAAAGAGCTTGGGCAAAAAACTTCCCTGACTCCTCTAAGATGTTTATTGAAGTTGGAACTGAGGTATCTCTGAATGATCTGTATCGCGGCCTGATTGTACAATCGGGTAATGACGCAAGCGTGGCGATTGCAGAGCATGTGGCGGGGAGTGAAGGAGCATTCGTTAGCTTGATGAACAGCTGGGCGACAAAACTTGGGCTGACAAACAGCTCTTTTTCAAACCCACATGGCCTAGACAGCAATGAACTCTATTCTACTCCGCGGGATATTGCCGTTTTAAGCCAAGCAATCATTCGAGACTTACCTGCGATTTACCCACTTTATAGCGAACGCGCGTTTACCTATAACGAATCACCCAATACAACCGTAATGGCTTGTTACGAGATCGCAGTTTAAATGTCGACGGCATGAAAACTGGCTATACCAGCGGAGCGGGTTATAGCTTAGCGACTTCGGCTACCAATGGTGATATGAGACTGATCAGTGTCGTGATGGGCTCGAGTAGCACAAAAAGCCGAGAATCGGAAAGTAAGCAGCTACTGAGTTATGGCTTTAGGTTCTTTGACACCATCTCTCCAGCTAAAGCTGGTGAAACCCTCAGTGAGGTCAAAGTTTGGATGGGCCAAACAGACTCACTCAGTGTCGGTGTAAGCTCAGATAGTTTTTTAACTCTAAGTAAAGCTGACTCTTCGAAGTTGGTTGCTGAGATTGAAACTGATGGTGAGCTTACCGCGCCAATTTCTCAAGGAGAGAAAGTCGGCAACGTTATCTATACCGTTGAAGGAAAAGAGGTTGCTCGTGCAGATCTCGTTGCTCTCGAAGATGTTGAGCAGGGGAGTTTGTTTAAACGTTTGATGGACTGGATAAAGCGAACTATCTCCAGCTTCTTTTAGCTGAGATAGCCCTGACGTTGTAATCAGCGAGTCAATTGACTCGCTGTTTCTTAATTAGAATTTGTAAGTTGAACCAATGTAGAACGAACCTACAAACTGGCTGTAGTCTTCAAGGCCAACATCCATTACGTAGAAATCCGCTTCGTAACCTGCGCGAATAGCAAAACCGTTAAATGATGCTGGTGCGTATTCAATACCCAAACCTGAACGTACTGCACCGCCATTGTCGTCAAAATCCCAACCTTGTGCTGCGCCTGCGCCAGTCTCTTTGTAGTTAATTGAACCTAGGCCAATAGTACCGAAAGGACGTAGACCATTGTCAAATGTGTAACCTAGGTTAGCGGCTACAGTGAAGCTGCTGTGCTCAAGTTTGCCAAGTTTAGAACCAGATAGCTTAACATCAGTATCACCGTAGTTTGTGTATTGTGCTTCGATACCTACTATACGGTTAATTTGGTAACCAGCGATTAGCTTAACTGAAGTACCACTTGAGTCAGTAGATAGGTGACCTTGGCTACCTAACGCGTAGTTTGCATCGCTCACTAGGCCGCCGTCTTCAAAATTTGTGCTACCAAGACCTGCACCAAGATAAAAGCCATCGAAATCTTGTGCTGAAGCAAAGCTTGAAACTAGTGCAGTAAGCAGTAGAACTTTTTTCATGTTGTGTTTTCTCATTAATATTCGAACGGAAAAATTGAGCTGCAAACCTTATTCAGTTTTCATTCAAGTAACTAAACCGAAACCAAATAAAAAACACATTTATGTTTTATTTAATTGTGAGTGGGTTGAGCTATATCTGTAATTAAGTGATTGATAATTAAAAGTTTAATTTGTTGATAACTGTTTCTGTAGACACAAAATTTATAAAAATTGTTGGTTCGCTTTGTTTTTGAGGCTTGGTGGGCAAGTCTTATTTCAATTGATGGGAAGTGGTGGTTGTCATGGAAAGTAAAGTTTTGACCAAGAATGACTAAAGCGAGTAGTCAATACTACTCGCATCGACTTAAGTTAAAACTTATAAGTTGTGCCTAAGTACCAAGAACCTATAGATTGGTCGTAATCGCGGTCGGCCCATGTATCTTCTAATACATAGTAGTCAGCTTCATAACCCGCTCGAATCGTAAAGCCGTTAACTATATAAGGAGTGTATTCTAGGCCAGCACCTAACCGAACAGTGCTACCAGACTCATCTTTTGAGTGGAATCTATTTTTAAGTGTGTATTCAATAGACCCTATACCAAATGTAGCGAATGGGCGAAGGCCATTATCAAATGAATAGCCAAGGTTTGCACCAAGGGTAAAAGAACGATGTTCGATACCACCTGCTTTTTGATCAGATATCTCAATGCTTGTTTCACCGTATCTAGTGTATTGAGCTTCTATACCTAGAACGCGGTTGATCTGATAGCCTGCAATTAACTTGACCGTACTTCCCTTTGTCTCAGTGGAGAGGGGCTCATCAATTTCGTTGAAGATACCCCCGTCATCAAAATCCGTACTTCCAAGACCAGCACCTAAGTAAAACCCGTCAAAACCATGTGCTGAAGCAAAGCCAGAAAACAAGGCGGTAAGTAAGAGAGCTTTTCCCATTTTGTAATTTCTCATTTAGTAAGTGAACGAATGAATTAGGCCATGCACTTTACAAATTTGTGATCTCGGTAACTAAATTGAAAGCACACGAAATCGACATTTATATTTTGTCTCAATAGTGAGAAATTGCTTTGTTTTGATTGACTATGTTAGCTATTTGGCTGTTAAGTAAAGGTTTATTTTTAAATAACCATTTCTGTGTATTCTTGATTTATAAAAACTTATCGGTAGACTGTCTTTTTTCAAAATTTGGACCGGAGTACCTCTTCGTAGGTTATCTCTACTTTTCAGCTCGTGCTTACTGAGCTAGATAAGTTGCCTTCTAAACAAATTGAATGAAGTAATGCAAGCGATTCAGTTTTCGAACTTAACTTTAGAATGTGCAACACGGACGTTACGCAATCAAAATGGTAATAAAATAGTATTACGACCTCTGCCTTATGAGGTCCTGTTGCTATTGCTGCAAGCCAAAGAACCCGTATCACGTGAAGAACTTTTTGCCCAGTGTTGGGAAGGTATGGTTGTCACAGATCAGGCTTTGACGAATGTTATTTCTGGCCTGCGTAGGAATCTATTGTCTCTCAAAGCAAAAGGGACAGAGATTACAACAATTAGCAAAGTAGGTTACTACCTGCAGGCTGACTCTCTCGATATTCAATGGTTGGATAAACGCACAGAAGAATCTCTCAACATAGAAGAGACAAAAACGTCTTCTACAGATATAAAACCAAAGGCCTCGTCATTGCCATTTTGGAAGCAAAAGGTGATACAACCTTACATGTTAGGGGCTGTGTTTATGCTGACGACGCTGGCGACTTTGCTGTTACTCTTTTACTCTAAACCTATGGTCACCAAGCCTTCTTACATTAAAAAACATAAGTATGAGCATTTCTCAAATGGTGACACAAACTACTACCTCCATGATGTGACTGATGGGTTTATCGGTGTGTTTGAGTTGAAGCAGCAATTAGCAGCCTTGGTACCCACTATATGCGGTGCTGATGTTTATATAAGGCTATACCCTTCGCTTTATGAGCCAGACCAAGTCACATTGACGGTTTGGCTACAACAAGCCACAGGTAAGCGCAATCACATGTTGCACTTCTACCGGGTCGATAAGCATCACTTGGCGAGAAACATCGCAGACTCTTTGGATAACAAGGAGGTTCGATGCGAGTTGCATTAACTCTTTTCTTGGGTGTATTGACGGGTTTTGGCCTTTATTACTATTTCTTGAGTGATGTTGAATTTAGTGGCACGCGTTGGCATTGCTCGGAAACCAAAGCAGGCTTCAGCTCTGAAGCATATAAGCAGTATGCGAAGGTAGATGAACTCACTACCATGTATTTCCCAACCAACAATAGCGTGCTCTATTATCAATCTGGGGCTTTGCATCATAAGTCTGGGCTGGTTGAACCTTATGAGGTTGTTTTAATGGCCAAGAACAAAGTGACGGGGCAAAGAATGGAGCAAAGGTTTACGGGAGTGGACTGGAATCTAAAACCAGAACAGTCGCCGACCTTTATTCGAGATAAAAACAGTCTAGCGAGTTTCGAGTCCGACTTACATTTCTATATCGAAGGTAAGAAGCTGTTCTTCTATGGTAAAAGTGGAAGCGAAGATCTCAATATCGTGTGTCATCAGATCTAAAAAAGGGGCGATGTCGCCCCTCGTTACATGGTTAGTTCAGTTTGTCCCAAGCAGACTCCCAGTGCGAGCCTACACCAGGTTCGTAGTGGTTAGCCGACGGTGACCATTGCACACAGTACCCTGAGTATGGGAAAGACTTGCATTGGTATATGTTGCCATCACTAGCTAACACTTTAGTCCCTGCAGTATAGCTATCCATTCCTTCAGGGAAGACATGATCATACTCGTCTGATGGCGGTGGCGTCTGTTCTTCTACTAAGTGGAAGTCCATAGTATCTTGGTTAACCAGTGTTCCGTTGTCATCTTTGGTCACAACGACAAGCATATGATGGCCCGGCTCCGATTTGGCTAGAGTTAAGTTAACTGGCTCTGATTGTCCGTCCTCTAGTCGTTTTGAATATGACGCTAGAGCCTCTTTATGGTGGTTGTACACCGTCATTTCCGCATTGAGATTGCCAGTTGCTGATAGAGAAAGATTCAGCTCTGTTGGCTGGTCAGAAATTGTGTATTCAGACTGTAAACCGTCGACACTAAGATCCAGTTCTGGCTCTGTAGAATCGATCTTGTAACCAATTTCAACGCGTTCTAGGGTTGAGCCTGCTTTTAGATAAACTGGATTTGAACCATAGGTTGGCACAAATGAGCCGTCTTCCTTTAATTCCCCTGCGCGGATTAAATCTTGCTCATGGTTGATTTTGCTTGCTAAAGCATGTGCCCATTGATTCGCTTTTCCTTGTTCTTCACTGCTGATCTCGAGCTCTGTACTATAGCTAACATTTTCGCCGCTATGATCGAATACACGAGTAAACACAGTGTCACCAACACTAAGATCCATCGTTGGGTTAATTTGACCTCCTTGGTTCCAATCTGGATCAACAGGTAAATCACCATCAAACTTTACATCTATAACGTTGTAGAAAGATGCAGCGGTATCACCCACATCCCATACTGCGAGAATTACGTGGTAGCCCTCGCGCGCAGGGACATTACATAAATGACTGACACGCTTTGGCGGTTGAACCATGTTTCCATCGACAACACAAAATGGTTGTAAATCAAATGACTGGCGAGCAAGAGGTTGATTTGGATTCCAGTCTGGTTTGGTGATGTAATATTTCCAATCTTTAGTTACGTGGTTGGCTGTAAATGTCCACTCAAAATATTGTTGACCTGATTGAATCGGACGCTTTACCCAGCGACTAGCAGTTTGTTCATCTAAGGCGGCCGCGAGAGATGTTTCTGCACTAGCGATTTTTCCATCACGCGGCCCTGATTCTGGGAAACCGTCAGGCCCTTCAACGCTTTGTGGTTCGTATTGAATTGCACCGCATTGAGTGTTTTTTTCGTTTGTATCGCTGGTTGGGAATTTACATAAAGCAGCGCGACCTTCCGCGACACCATTGCCATAGGCGGAAACGTAACCATGAGCAGCGGCCGTGCCACTTATCGTCATTAGAGCGATTGCGATTAAAGTTTTTTGAGGGAGTTGATTCATCATCTGTCCTTTATTAGTTTGCTGACAAAACAAGATGACACCTCGGCATACGTAACACTCAATATTAAAGCTCAGTGGCAGCTCCGCTATCATAGACATAGTTAATGTCGACAGACCGGTGGCTTTGCGTCCTAACTTTTCAGATAGTTTGCCAGAAGTGCGTATGAGCACGCGAAATGTAGTGAATGTTTTGGTTAAAAGCGATAATCAATCATAGTTTGTGGAAGCATATTCTCGATTTGAAATTTCTGACATCAATTGACTTGATTAATTCATAATAATGATATGAATAAGATATTAAAAACAAAGGGTTAAGTTTTTAATTGTATAAATAATTTGTATATATTCGTTGTTGGGATTCGCGAATAACTGACCGAGTAAGAAAGAATCTGAACCAAACCTTTAAGCTGCCATAACGGTTACCTGACATCCCGGTGTATGAAAACGCTGACAATTCATTTCAGCAACGTATACAAAGGAATCATCATGGAATTCACTGAGCAAGACCGAGAGGCTCTCTATCAAACTTGGATGTCAAAAAAGTCGAAAATGCGTTTGACCCAAATGGAATTTGCCAAAAAGTTGGGTATGAATCAGCTAACCTTCTCTCAAGTATTGAGAGGCGAGCGACCTATGACAATGTCATTTGTGAGCCATTTTTGCCGTCATTTACAGCTTGAACCTAGGCACACCTTTCCTTCCCTGAAAGAGCAGAACCCCAGTGGACCAACAGTGGTTTACCTAAAAAGCAGAATGAGTGTTGATGGTGAAATACAAAATGCCTACATTGAGGGCAATCAAGTGATTGTGGAATATGCTCATACGGTGCATGACGCATAATTTCATGAAATCGGTGGCACTCTGAGACATAGAGTTCGACTAATTTATATTTATAATATAGCATTCCATTTGTCTGTGTGTGAGAGTGCTATTTATGAAGTTGACAAAATTACTGATTCTTTTCTTATCTGCCTTTGTTCTAGCTGGATGCGCAAATGGGCCAATCAAGCGCCCGACCAAGTTCACGACTTATGAAGACTTTAAGCCTGGGCCCTCGGGTGGTGTAGATTTAGTTTGGGCACGTATCGGTCTTCAAGATCCAGATCGTCTTCGAGCTAAATTAAGTGAATACGACTCAGTGGTGATAGACCAAGTATTTGTCGTCACAGATGAAAGCGCACTGGACGGGGATGATATCAAAGAGCTTAGTGAGCATATGGTATCAAGGCTTACAGAGAAAATTAGTCCATATAAAAGTGTTGTCCAATCGCCAACAGGAAAAAGTCTACGTATTAGTGTCGCTTTAAGTAACATCGAAACGCCTAACCCTGTGCTTGCTGTCACGAGCAGCGTGTTACCCGTAGGGCTCGCTATTTCCACAATTTCAAAGGTCACGACTGGTGAACATACCAATGTTGGTAGCGCGAGTGTAGAGCTATTGGTGAGCGATGCTCAAACAGGTAAACCTCTTTTTGCTGCGATAGATCGCGAAGCTGGCAACAAAGACTTTTCTACCATTATTGATTCCTTAGATGATGCGAAAGACGCGATTAACTATTGGGTTGATCGATTAGGTGTTACTCTTAAGGGCTGGGAACAACCTTAGAATGGTAAGATGTTAGAAAAAGAAAACTTATTGAAGCTCGCTAGGATGCAAATGCCATTTGGTAAATATGCAGGAAGAGTGCTGATTGACTTACCTGAAGAGTATTTGCTTTGGTTCGATAAGAAAGGTTTCCCTGAAGGGGAATTAGGTGAACTGCTTAAACTCTGTCTGGCGCTAAAAATAGAAGGCTTAGATACTGTTGTTAAGCCTTTAAAGCGCATGTAACCTGCCACACAAACTCTCTATTGTTAATTAAAAGAAGTACTATGAATTTAGATATTGATGCTTTGAAACATCACCAATTGGTTGAAGACGGTCAACTAGAGGGGTGTTACATTCATCAGCCTGCTCAGGGCAGTGAACAAGATGACAAAGCCGTGTTGACAGAGCGCCAAGCTCTAGAAAGTATGGGGTATAAGGTAGTGCAAGTTAAGGCTAAAGGTAGAACAACAACGTTTGCCGAGGCCATGCAGCAACTAGCGCAGAAGACGGGGCACCAGCTGCAGTAATCAACAGTAGTCCCGTACTAACATCAATTGCTTTTAAAAAAGAGTCAAGCGGTCAGGTTGACTCTTTTTTCTTAACTAATCACCCAGCTCGCTAAAGTGAGGTTTATTGGAAAGCGAATCGAGGCTCAACTTTTCTAATGTTTCTTTGAAAGGCGAAGCTTGTAAGGCGGTGATAATAATGTCGCTCTCCTTCTCTGAAAGAAGGCTAGAATGCCTGAACAAAACGTAATCCAATGCCACATGTAGGTACAAGGTCGAGAAATCAGGTTTTAGCAAATCATGAGTGTCATTTAGCTGCTCGATGATTGCTTGAATACATCTTTGTATACCGCTTTTTCCTCTTTCCACTAGCACATTGTGTTCAGCGTCGAAACGGCTTAACGCAGCGCAGCGAAATGACACTTCCATTAGCGTTTTACTTAACCCTAATAACGACATACGTTTGGGAGCGTTAGCCTTGGTCATTGAGAGTGTCTCTATTGGGTGAGTTTGTAGTAAGAACTCGCAAATCGTCAAACTCTCGCTAAGTGCAATTCCATCAGCAGTTTCTAAAACTGGTATGGTACTAAACGGATTGATTGTGACCAATACCTGTGGGGTTTGCCATGGATCGACCCATTCAAGTTCTAATGGTGCATGGCACATATATGCGGTAGCTAACACCGCCCTAGAGAATGGAGACGTATCATTTAAATATAATTTCATGAGCGATTCCTTTGCTACGAACTTATTTGAGCAGCATTCAACATCTGCTGTTTAGGTGATGTAAATGCGATGCAGAGTATGGATAAAATGAGTGCACTCGCACTTATCATAAACAGGGCGTTATAACTGGTGAGCTGCGGAGCATAGTGAGCCATCACAAAGCCTACAACACCTTGAGATATTGCAAAAGCCATTGTCATTGCCCCCCAAGATTTCGTATGGAGCTGCGGCCCAACGATTTCTAGGGTATAAGTGGATACCAGTGTTACGGTGCCAGGTGTGAACATACCAACCAGTAGAGATGAAGCAAAAAGCGCCATTTCACTGGTGCTTAATAGTGGAAGAGCTACCCCCAATGCTTTGCAACAAAACGCGGCTAATAGTGCTTTTTTAAGCCCAAATTTGTCTCCAAGTATACCGGTAACTATTGGCCCTGTAGCGGCTCCAATGCCAAAGACTGCCCAATAAAATCCGCCGCTTGAAAAGCTCATTTCTAGCTCTCGAACAATATAGTCAACCCAAAAGAGCGTATGAGGTAAATAACCAATAGCGTTAAACGTATAGGCTAACAGCACGCAGCCTATGCTGACACGCTCGTTTTTAGATAAAGCATCAAAAGTCGATGGGCTTTTAGCACAATGCTTTGGCTTTATCTCAGTTGACCATGCGTTCCAAGTTAGAACAGTAGCAAGGAATGCTATCACTCCCATACCTAACCACGCACTTTCGACACTTTGGTAGATCAGTAAAGGTATGATGGTTCCTGAAATCATGGCACCAAGACCAATCCCCGAAAAAACAACACCACTGATTCGTGCTTTCATCTCTTGTGGGTGAAGGCTCGCGATCACAGGTGGCGCGAGCACCATAAGAACAGCTCCCGATACACCCGCAATAGTTCTCAGTGTTAAAAACCATTCAAACGGAGCTGACTTCAACGCGCAGCCAAGATAGCTAAAGCTACTCAGTAAGAGAGAGGCCCGTATAAGTGTTCCGGTAGAGCAATATCGCTGTAAAAAGCTTGAAGCTGGTGCACCGAAGATATAGCCAATCAGTGTTGCTGCACCCAGAATAGAGGCATCTTCGCTTGAGAACCATCCGCTCTGTATGAGTACTGGCATCAATGCTATGTAGGCAAATCGGCCAATACCATTCCCAACTAATGTCGCCGCTAGTCCTGCGAGGGTAAAGCGGTTTAGTAGTTTAACTTGTGACATGTTGTTTACCTTCCATTGGTGTGCAAGACAACTGTTTGAACAAGGTATTAACTGCTCGACCCGCATCGACAATTGCCGTGGAGTTAACACCTGGTCTAGGTACGATGAAGGTGTAAAACTTATTACCTTCTGTCGGCATACCCAATGCCCAGATGTTGCTTTGCTCTATACCGTTAGCATCTATTACATTCATGTCCTGTGTTACATCAATACCACCTGGATGGTAATTACCATTGAAATAGAGCCTTGTGTATTTTTTTACTAAAAGGTTTTGCCAGAGTTTAGTTCCGTCATCTTTTGGACTATGCATTGAGATCTTTGCATGAATCTTTATGTCAGCTTGTTCTTCTAGCTCAGGCCACACCGTTGATTTGAGAGTGATTGAGTTAGTACTCGAACAAGTCATTACCTCAGGCGAGGGGCCAAGGTTTAACTTGAGGACACCACTTTTTAGTAAGGCGACCATCTCTTCAATTCTTTCTTTTGGTGGACCTACCGCGATTCGATTCATCAAAGGAATAAACACAGAATCAACCCAGCGATGTGACTCTTCGCTAAGACCTTTAAAGTCGATAACATCTCGAATAATGTCTCTTAAGTCTCGTAATACATCACTAGCAGATTTAATTGGGCTACTAATGTTTCCTTTTTTTGCTTCTTTAATGTCGGCTTCAAGATAATCAATCAGCCACGCAATGAATACTTCCGGAGACTTTAGCGCGTAGTTTGGGACTGGATCTGCCAGCTTCTCCCAGCTAAACCTGTCTTCAATTGGAATTGTTTTCGCAACTAAAATTTCCTGTTCGTTCGGATAAGAATATAGGAACTGGTTACAGAATTTTTGTGCAGCGATTAGCCCTTTCTTTTGGCTTAGGTAGCTTTCGTAGTAGGCATATTCCATGTCTTTGATAAGCAAAGGGAGTACATCAATGACAAAATTGATGGCCCCCTGTTTTCTAAACGTAGCGACCTTTGAAGGTGTTAGAAACTTTGCATGATATTGCTCAGATGTGCCTTTTTGGTTTTCAGCCCTACCCGACAAAGGCAAGCCGGTACGAGAATATGCGATGATCCGGGGCTCGTTTCCAGAAGGAGAGTATTCAAGGCAACCATTTTGAGTACGGATGAACTTACCGCCTCGCCCAATAGACAGTTCAGCCAGAATGTCGCACGCCGTTAGCCCAAGACCTTGGAGAGCAACAGTTTGATCCGAAGATATATATTTGAGCTTTTCTTTAACCGGGTATGGATTGGTTATTTCTAGCGCATTATCGGGTTCGATGTATTTGGCTTTTGTGTGTCCTGTTGTTAAGTAAAGGTATTCAACATTGGTGACAATATTTCGGTCATCTCGTAAATTCCAGGAATGGTTGTCTAACTTATCGATATCAATCACTTCACAAGGTACATAGTCGATCGTGATGTGAGGTGCCGAGATATCAACAAGATAGTGAAATACCCAGTTCAGATATTCTCCAAATAGAGAGCGAGAGTAGTACTCGTTGGGCAATACGGTTTTAGGGCTTAATTCATCCTTCGGCCTTTCACACAACCATTGGTAAAAAGTAGGCCCAGAAATAACATTCCTAGCTTCACTAACGCTTTCGTCGGCGAACATAGTGATTTGAGAGCTCACTGTATTTACGAGTAAATGGTTCGGTTGCTTGACATCATGACATCCAGCACCTGGAAGGTTCGGGTCAAAGACTTTTATGTTTATTGGTTTGTGCGGAGTATCTATTGAGAGGGCGACGATACGCTCTAACACGCTTAGTCCGCGAGGGCCAATACCAATGATGCCAACTGTATGTTTGTTCATAGAGAGCCTTTATTGTTTTATTTTTCTTTATTTGAGTTGTTAGTGTTTTTGTTAATTGATATGCAATAAAATTAACATCTCGCACGCTACCATTAGGTTTGAATGCTCTCAATTAGAATCTTTACTCTAACTTTTCGGCTTTGAAGGGAATCTACATTTTATGTAAATTTTCAGTTCGTCATTTACAAACAAAGTTACCCATTTCTTGATAAAGATGATTATCTGTAACGGGGGGGGGCTGGTGGAAGGGAGGAAATGAGACTGTTAAAGAGTCAATCAGCTAGTGACTGCTCGTAATCTCGACTTCAAAAATTCACGTGTCGCTACACTCGGAGCCCTCTCAATAGCAAGAGTGTAAAAGTGGCTAGCCTCTTCATTTTGTCCTAATTTACTGAGAATATGCGCACGTGCCGCATACCAAGGTTGGTAATCTTTCAGCTCTTCTTTTAACTCATCCAATTTTTTGAGTGCTGACTTGGGGTGCTCGGTTTCTGCAATCACGACTGCCCAGTTCAAAGCAACAACTGGAGTCGGTTCGAATCGCCATAGTGATTGATAAAGCAAAGCCATCTGATGCCAATCGGGGCGGGGCTTTGCCATATGACAATCTGCAAGAGCTGCCTTGATCTGAAAAGGTCCTGGTTGTCTTTTTTCTAGTGCATTGGCAAGAAGCTGGTGAGCTTCATCAATACAACTTTGTTGCCAGAGTGAAGCGTTTTGTTCCTCAATAGGCACCATGGTTTCATCTTCATTTAGTCGAGCCTTGCTTCTGGCATTCGTAAGCAACATCAATGCAAGCGTACCTTCTATCTCCGGATCATTGGGTCGCAGTTGGTTGAGAAGTCTGGCCAAAAAGATACCCTCTTGGCATAAAGAACGAGAGCACTCAGCCTCGATGACATAGCCAGTGGTGAATATCAAATAGATGGTTGTTAACACCGTGTCTAATCTATCATGCCATCTATCTGTATCTGGCACTGAGAAACGAATACCTTTGGCTTTTAACTTTGCTTTTGCACGATAGAGACGCTGTCCCATGGTTTGTTCGTTATCAAGAAACGCGGCTGCAATTTCCTTTGTGGTCAAATTGCAGACGGTACGCAACGTTAAAGCGATACGCGACTTTTCTTCCAAGGCTGGGTGACAACAGGTAAAGATAAGGCGCAGACGTTCATCAGGAATAGTTTCAGAAACATCATACGCCGTATTATCAAAGGAAGTGCAAGCAAGGTCACCCGCTTTACTTCGTTCTCGTTGCACCCCTCTAAAATGGTCTATGCCTTTGTTTAAAGCCACTCTCATTAGCCAAGCGGTAGGGTTATGAGGCGGGCCAGAACGAGTCCAGTGCTTCAACGCCGCAATTGACGCTTCCTGTAGGGCATCCTCGGCCACTTGAAAGTCATCAAGACGTGAAATCAGCCCAGCCAAAAGCCGCGCTCTATCTTTACTCAAGACATCATGGATAATATGACTGACAGCGATAGCTTTTGAAGGGGCATTATTCATACGTTAGCCAGCTTCGTTGTAATCTAACACTGGTCTTATTTCGACAGTGCCAAACTTAGCGACAGGAATCATCTCTGCACATCGCAGCGCGGCATCTAGGTCAGGAACGTCAATGATATAGAATCCGCCTAAGTGTTCGCGTGTTTCTGCAAAGGGGCCGTCCATCGTTTCCACTTTACCGGACTTTATCCGCAGTGAAGTGGCTGTTTCAGTTTCCTGTAGCCCCTCGCCCGCGACAAATACGCCATCTCTTTCGAAAGCCTCTGAGGTAGCGGCAAACTCTTCCATCATCTTGTCAAATTCAGGCGTGCCAAATGCTGGCTCTCGATCTGGTGCAGCGTAAAGCAAAAGCATGTATTTCATCTTTAGTTTCCTTCTGGTTTGTTGTTTCCTTCTCAAGGACGTTTGTGCTTCGCCATTTTCGACATTCACTCAAAAATATTTTTAATCTTATGAATGTACAATAGAACGAAAGCCAAAGAGTTTTCAATTAGGAGATTGTACAAGCACTCCTTTAAGGCGGGAGCTATAACAAAGAACGCTATTCTCTTTTGATTCGATAAAAAGCTTGCTAAGCGCTGGGTTACGTCACTTGTTGAAGCTTAGTCTTGTGTCAACGAGTGAAGGGGCTGAACCGTTAAAACAGATGTGACCTGTTTGGTTCATTATCGCTAACATCCTCGAGCTAAATAGCATAAGATACACGCCCTTTACCAAGTACTGAGCCACTTATCGTCATGACAGACAAAACACAGCAAGCGACATTTGCCGACCTTGGCCTGCTTCCAACCTTAGTCGAGCGACTAAAAGAGCTGGAATATAGCCAACCGACCCCCATTCAATCTCATACCATTCCATATGTCCTTGATGGAAAAGACATTGTTGGAGGGGCAAATACGGGCTCTGGTAAGACGGCTGCTTTTTCACTGCCGATTTTGCAAAAAATTATTGAGCAAGGTGAATCTAGTCGTCGCGGCAACTACGTTTCTCACTTGATCCTAGTGCCAACTCGCGAGTTAGCATCACAGGTTGCATACAACGTAAAATCCTACTCGTATCACCTAAGAGATAAGATCAAAACTGTCGCGGTGTTTGGTGGTGTATCAGTGAACCCTCAAATGTTGGCTCTTCGTGGTGGGAGTGACATCATTGTTGCGACGCCGGGTCGACTTCTCGATTTAGTATCGAGTAACGCGATTAAATTAGACCAAGTTAAAACACTTGTTCTAGATGAAGCGGATCGTATGTTGAGTCTGGGATTTACCGAAGAACTAAATAAGATCCTTACATTACTGCCGGAAGAAAAACAGACACTGCTTTTTTCGGCGACATTCCCAGATAAAGTTACGACTCTTGCACAACACTTATTGAGCGATCCGATTGAAGTACAACTACAAAGTGCGGAAGCAAGCACTTTGGTACAGCGCGTGTTTAGTGTTAACAAAGGTGAGAAGACTGCGGTACTGGCGCACCTGATCAAGCAGCACAAGTGGCGACAGACTTTGATCTTTGTGAATGCTAAGAATGCCTGTAATCATTTAGCTCAAAAGCTGTCAAAACGTGGTATCACTGCGGAGGTATTCCATGGTGATAAAGGGCAAGGTGCTCGTACTCGTGTGCTTGACGGGTTTAAATCAGGTGAGATTCAAGTCCTCATCGCTACTGATATCGCAGCACGTGGTCTTGATATAGAAAAACTGCCGGTGGTGATTAACTTTGATCTACCACGTAGTCCAGCAGACTATATGCATCGAATTGGCCGCAGTGGGCGCGCGGGTGAAGTTGGTCTAGGGTTATCGCTAATTGATTACGATGATTACCACCATTTCAAAGTGATCGAAAAGAAAAACAAGTTCCAGCTTGAGCGCGAGCAAGTCGAGGGTTTTGAGGTAGAAGATGACCAAAGTGAAGCTTACTTTTTACCTATGAAGCCTCGTGCGAAACCAGCGGGTACGGGAAAGAAGAAGAAAAAACGCAATCAACAGAGTTCGTAGACCACTGATTTGTCTGTTGATGAAAGCCGCTGAAAGGGAAAATCAGCCGAGACTGTAATTTCTTACTGGTGACTTAAACATACAATAGAGCCTTGCTTGATTCATCAGGCAAGGCTCTATTCCTTTCTAAGGTAGAATTATCGACGCGTAGAACGCCCGCGAGGTGAGCGCTTTTTAAATGCAGATGCTGCTTTGGCTTGTGACTTCAAAATGGAATCAACGGTAAGCTGCATCGGCTCTTTAGGCTCAAGACCATGGGGGAAAGTACGAGCTCTTGGTGGCAAGTCATACTCTTCTGCACTCGCGCGCGGCATGCGCTTAAATCGATACAAGTAAAAGTTTTCTAACTTTTCTCTTGCCCATTCGGTTTTCTTTAAATACTTCACACTACTCGCAATAGACGGTTTGGTGTTGAAGCAATTAAAGCGCATTGCTGTATCTAAAATGTCCCAGCCATAAAAATCCACCAACTCTTGCAACATAGTTTCTAGCTTAAGCCCGTGCAAAGGGTTGTTACGTTGCAGTTCGATTCTTTCTTCGTCAGTCATCATTATTAGGGACCTTGCTCATTAAAGGGCGGAGTGTAACAAAGTATAGGGTACAGAGGTATCTCTAGTTAATGTGCGAAGTATTTATGCACTATTCGGGGGATAAACTGCAGCTAGGTCTTTGTTGGTGATCAATTTTGAAAAGGTTATTGTGAAGGCGCTAACAGAGTTGAAGTAAAATGCGGAGTTGAATACTCAACGCCTTTGGTTTTTTACCCATAATTTAAGAATTAATACAGAGAATTAACTTGGTAAGTAGAGTGATTCTATATTTAGTAGGGATAATTAGTCTCGACTGATTAAATATCCATGCCCGTTTGCTCGTTCTAGTGGAATTGGTTTTTGAGTGATGTCACATTTAGCTGATATTTTTTGACTTAGTATCTTCTGACTTTCTGATTATTCCCAATAACACCCACATATATACTTATTTAAGTATAAAAGAATTATAAGGATAAACCTTAAAATGAGTGACGTGATCATAAAATTATCGAGAAATACTGACAATGCTCCTATTAGTGAATTCTCAACACAATCGGTAGCTTTCTCACATTACAATAATATCTCAGCTCAGCTTCCAGTTGACTCTGAAACGGGCGAGATCGTAATTGGCGGTGTAAAAGAGCAAGCAACTCAGTGTTTACTTAATATTAAAGCAATCGTAGAAAGTATCAGTCACGTTATGGAAGATGTGGTTAAAATCAATGTATTTGTCAAAAACATTGATGATATCAAAGCGGTAGATGAAGCTTATTCTTCATTCTTCAAAGGGTATTTCCCAACTCGTACCGTGGTTGCTGTTTCTGCTCTGCCAATGAGCGACGCTTTGGTGCAAATGGATGCTCTTATTTCTAACGGGGAGGGGACTTACCCTCAAGATCCTTGCGAGCTTATTAAGTTGGCAAGAAACACAGACAATGCGCCTCAACACGATCTATCGACACATACGGTAGCCTTCTCTCATTACAATAATATTTCTGCGCAATTGCCAATTGAACCTTCGACAGGAGAAATTGTAGAGGGTGGTATTAAAGCTCAAGCGGCTCAGTGTCTAAAGAATGTCAAAGCCATTTTAGAAAGCATCGATGTACCGTTTGATGACATCGTAAAATCAACGATTTACCTAAAAGACCTCAATGATTTGGATGCAGTAAATGAGGTGTACACAACCTTCTTCCCTGATTCCGCTATCGCGCGTACAGTGGGTTACGTGCCAGCACGTTCTGTGGTTGTAGTTGAAGCTTTACCACAAGAGGCATTGGTGCAAATTGATGTAGTTATTTCTCATGGTGATGGCACGCCACCACAAGAAGTAGAGGACCGTCATGGCATCGTAATTCGTCCAAATAACACTGATGCGGCACCGGTTGACGCACTATATACACAAACTGTGGCTTTCTCTCATTACAACCACATTGCGGCTCAACTGCCAATCGACATGGAGCGCGGAGCTCTAATTGAAGGTGGTGTCAAAGAGCAGGCTAAGCAGTGTTTGACTCATATTCAATCTATTGTAGAAAGCATTGGCCACGTTATGGATGATGTTGTTAAAGTGAATATTCAACTACGTGATATGGCAGATATCGATGAAGTAAACGATGTTTATATCTCATTCTTTGAAAAAGAGTTGCCTGCAAGAACAGTGATTGGTGTAAGTAATATTGCTTTAGGTGCTTCAGTTCAAATTGATGCAATTATTTCAAACGCTGAAGGTACACCACCTAAAAAATAATATTCAATCAAGTTAATGTTTTATTAAAGGCACATTCAATATCGAGAATGTGCCTTTTTATATATTAAATTCATAAATATAAAGGTTGTAATTTTCCATTTGAGTAACTATGGTTATTCTCTATTTTGTAGTAATGAAATTGAGGTGGCGATGAAACCAAGTGAGATCGGTCAAGCGTACGATCAAATTACGCATATGTGGCAGAGTGAGACATTTGATCGACAAAATGGTATCGCAGCCCACCAAAAAGCAATCAGCTTTGTAAAAGGGAGAGGTAAAGCGCTTGATATCGGTTGCGGCTGTACAGGACGCTTTATTGACCTGTTGCAAGAAAACGGCTTCGAGCCAGAAGGGCTAGACGTTTCGGGCCAAATGGTCGCGTTGGCGAAGAAAAGAAACCCACACATTCAGTTTCACCATGGGGACATTTGCCAGCATACACTCACTGAGAAATATGATTTTATTACCGCGTGGGATAGCATTTGGCATATCCCGCTTACAGAGCAGCAAAATGTCATCACTAAGATCGTCGACGCGCTAAACCCAGGTGGCGTGTTCATTTTTTCGTTTGGAGGCACAGACCAAGCTGGCGATCATGAAAATGACTTTATGGGACCGCAAGTCTATTACTCCTCGCTCGGAACTAACGGCTTTCTTCAACTGTTTATTGAACTCGGTTGTGTGATTCGTCACTTAGAGTTTGATCAGTTTCCTGAGTTGCACACCTACTTAGTGATAGAGAAAGCGTCGTGATAGCCATTTGTGCGCATAGTTGGACTTGATGTCGGTTACGCGTATCGCATAGATTGAATACCTTATTATCAAGCGTGTTTATGAAAACTCGCTAACTCCTGTATAATTTCTAAGAAGTGAAGGTAATATCGGTCTTGGGTCAACTTAATGTTCAAAAAAGCTACCACAGCGTTAGTTCTAATGGCGCTTTCTTTAATGGTTGTCGTGACCCTAGAGGCGTTCCTATTTCAACCCCAAAAAGTAGCTTTATCTTCCAACACGTCCAATGTATTAACGCCAAAACAGCAATTGTTGGCGATTAATGCAAAACATCCGTTAATCGAAATTTATCAATCCGCTAACCTTAATCCCCAACAAGCGTTAGAGAAGCTCGAGCATTGGCGTGCCAATCTATCGCGTCCACCGGAAGTTATTGAGCAGGTTTATTCACTTTGGATTCGTAGAATTGCTGCTAAAAGGGAGCCAGACACCCTAGAAAGCATCGACTCTCAACTTAACAAAATTGCCCAAGCGCATCGTTTGAGCTGGTTGCTTGCTAAGTTACAAATAGAAAGTGCTTATAGAGACATTAAACGCGGTACCTACACGCAAGGAATTGAAACAGTAACTGATGCTATCGAGTTTGCCGAGCGAATCCAGGCAGAGTTTCTGTTGTTAGAGGCGTATAACACCGCCGGAATTTTGTACAACGCCAACAACCAACTCAAGCAGTCCCAAAAGTTCTTTAATAAAGGTATTAAACTAGGAGCTAAGTACCCAGAGAGTGAGCTCAATGCTCGTTTTAACAATAATTTGGGTCTGTTGTATGTACATTCGGAGCAATGGCAACGTTCACTCGAGTATTTGACCCGAGCAGAATTGCTCTATGCGAACTCAAAATATGCTGAACCAGAAACGTTACTGGTGATATTGATGAACCAATCGTTTATTTACAATCAGCTTGGTGAGATAGGTAAGTCTCGTGAAGCGTTTGACAAAGGACTCAGATACATCAGCGAGCAAACGCCCGAGTATTATCGGGTTATCCGTTTAAAATCGGAAGCGAGG
Organism: Vibrio sp.; assembly: GCF_984391705.1. Classification (NCBI taxonomy): domain Bacteria; kingdom Pseudomonadati; phylum Pseudomonadota; class Gammaproteobacteria; order Vibrionales; family Vibrionaceae; genus Vibrio; species Vibrio sp. Next base: position 86,292 of record NZ_CFHWOM010000005.1, read on the forward strand.
TTGTTGCTACTTGAAGGTAAACCCGAAAAGGCGATCGACGTAGCTCAGCAGTGTATTAAAGTTCAATCAATAGATAAGTACCCTAAGCAAAAAGGCATTTGTCAGTTGGAATATGCGTTAGCGTTGAAAGACTCGGGCAAGGTAAATAAAGCGCATGAAGCCATTGTCGAGAGTATTTGGACGTTTGTTCAAATCGAGCATAAGCGCTGGTTGATTCGAAGCCATCTCGTATTAGCGGATATCTTAGAAAAGCGCGGAGAATATAAAGAAGCCTTGGCTGTGTACCAGACTTACCACGAAAAAGAGCATCGCCAAATTCTAAAAGAAATTCATAACCTAGAAACGGCTTTTGAGTTTGAAGAGTTAGAGCAAGAGCGTGATCTACTTGATGTGCAAAACAAACTCACTCAGCTAGAGCAGGGATTAACAGAGCAACGTGTTCGAGTTCTTTATTTGTGGTTGGCGGTGGTGTTACTCATTGTTGTCTGGTTGGTGTTGCGCTGGCTTGCAGAACGTAAACGCAGCCAGTACCTGCACGATCTCTCCTTCAAAGACCCTTTAACGCGGGTAGGAAACCGTCGTTTATATCAGCAGGAATTAAACAGACCGGTATTGTTAAACAGTAAAGCAGTCTACCGTGTCACGCTGATTGATCTTGATCGCTTCAAGTCAATCAATGATCAATATGGGCACGAGTTCGGTGATCGCGTGTTAAAAGAAACGGCGTCAAGGCTGCTTTCTCAATTAGAAGAAGATGAGCTTATCGTTCGCTGGGGCGGTGAAGAGTTTCTGATTGTGTTGAAAGATGGAGAACATTATCGTCTTCGAGCTCAAGCTTTGATCAACGCTGTTGGGAGCCAAAGCTACGAGGTAAACCAGCAGAAGCTCAACGTAACCATTTCAGTTGGTGCAAGCGAGCCATATATGCTGGAGGGTCTTAAGGTGTCTAAACGCGCGTTTTCGACGGCAGATGAGTGCCTTTACAAAGCAAAAAGCCAAGGTCGCAACCAACTGGTTATGCCTGAGGATGTCTAGCGCGTCATTGTTCAGTAAATGCTTGTGCTTATCCATGATTATCAGTAGCTTATGTTTAGTATGTTAAGGAGCCTAAGTTTGCTCTATTAATCAAGGATTTGATCATGTTAAAAGCAAAAGCGCTTAAACCGGGTGACACCATTGGTTTTTTCTCCCCTTCCTCTCCTGCGACTGTATTCGCACCTAATCGATTTGAGCGTGCGAAGTCTTATTTGCGTCGCAAAGGGTTCAATTTAAAGGCAGGAATGTTAACGGGTCAAAGTGATGGGTACCGTTCTGGGAGTATTCAAGAGAGAGCTGAGGAGCTCAATCAGTTAATCCGTGACCCGCAAGTTCGTTGCATTATGTCGGTGATTGGTGGCTGTAACAGCAACGCGATGTTGCCCTACATTGATTATGAAGCTTTAAGACGTGATCCTAAGATTATTATTGGTTATTCAGATGTCACGGCGCTTCTGATGGGCATCTATGCTCAAACTGGATTAATTACCTTTTATGGTCCGGCGCTGGTGGCGTCGTTCGGTGAATTCCCTCCACTAGTAGACGAAACGTATCAGTCCTTTGCTGACTTACTTGTAACTGAGGACAGTGAGCCAAGCGCTCCATACTCATACACAATGCCGAAAAACTGGACCGACGTAATGATTGACTGGGAGAGTCAAGCGCAAGCTAAGCCTGTCCAGCCGAATGATTGGCAGTTCTTAGGCTCTGGTGTAGTGAGTGGACGCGTGATTGGCGGTAACTTAAATACGATGAGTGGTATTTGGGGCAGCCCTTATATGCCAGAAGTTAAAGTGGGAGATATCCTGCTGGTTGAGGACTGTTTGAAAGGCATTGCGGATGTCGAACGTTCATTCAGTCATCTTAAGGCTTGCGGCGTGTTTGATAAAATATCAGCCATCATTTTAGGGAAACACGAATTGTTTGACGACAAAGGAACGGGAAGGCAACCATTGGATGTGTTGTTGGAAGTTTTGAATGGTCAAGAGGTGCCAATTGTGTCGGGTTTCGACAGTTGCCACACTCATCCTATGCTTGTTACTCCACTTGGTTGTGAGCTAGAAATCGACTTTGAGCAGTCTACATTGACGATTGTTAGTGATTGGATTGACGTGGCGTGATGCCTTAAGGGGTTAGTGTCAACTCTCGCTCGTATAGCAATATGGCTCACATGAAGTGAGCCATATATTTCAATTGATTAGTGCTTTTTTCGCACACCATGGCGAACCATTTCTTGGCCAGTTTCAAAGATTTCATCGGTAACCCAATGACCTAAAAGCAGCTGGTGCTTGTCATCTAGCACTGCGACAAAGTGTCGACCCGTTGAGTTTTGCGTCGCTAAGGCAACACCCGCTACATTCTGCAACCCTAGTACACCGCTTTCAACGCTAAGTAGAAACGTTTCAAGATCTTTTAGGTTATCAATTACTTTGTTGTCATCAATCATACTTCATGTCCTGAATCTAGTGTGATAGCACCCTTTGATATTGGTCGCTACTTTAACCACCCTTTAATTGTAATTCTACCAATTAGTGACGCGTTCGCTTAGACAATAACCGTTTACTCCGCATATTTACCATTTAGTCCGTGAATATTCCGTTTGTCGCAAACCGCAGATTAACGATCCGTTTGAATCTAATCTAACATGGTCAAATCAAGGAATAGGGAACAAGTCGATGAAAAAGTTAACAATCTTTGCGCTGATTTCAACCGTAGTAACGCTTAACGTCTGGGCTGCGCCTAGCGATGCTCTTATTAACCAATACAATCAGGCGGCGGAAGGAGATGAAGAGGCCGTACAGGTGGTGTACCAAACCTTGGAAGATGCGATTGCCAAAGAAGGCGCCGATCCGCTGAGTTTGGTTTATTTGGGTAGTACGGAAACATTGAAGGGCCGCGATGCCTTTATGCCTTGGAACAAAATGAAATACACAGAGCAAGGGCTTGCGACGATAGCAAAAGGCTTAGATTTACTACAAAACGATGCGACACCTATTCATGAGCAGCAGATCCGCCAAGGTCTACCTGAATCTCTTCTTGCTCAAGCCATTGCCGCAGCGACTTTTACTTCGCTGCCAGACATGTTTAATCACTTCGAGCGTGGGTACGATTTATACCTAGACCTGTTGGCTGATGAACAATTCCAACACCAGCATTACGATGCTACCTCTTGGATCTATTTGTACGCAATCCGAGCAGCGTTACGTGCGCAAGAGCCTCAGCAAGCTAATGAATGGTTAAAGGAAATGCAGCAGAAGAACAGTCAGCACCCTTTAACATTGCAAGCGCAAGCCATCATTGAACAAGCAGCTTAAGGAGGCGTTATGCTGGAGTTTAAGGATATCAGCAAGCAATACCAGCTTGGTCAGCAGACAGTTGACGCATTAAAGGGAGTGAGTGGGCGCATCAATCAAGGTGAAATGGTGGCACTTTGTGGTCCTTCTGGATCTGGGAAAAGTACCTTGCTAAATGTACTTGGGCTACTGGAAATGAATTACCAAGGTAATATTGAGCTGGCTGGTAAGGCTTACCCTCGTGATCCTATGGTCGCCGCTCAGTATCGCCGTTCTAAACTGGGTTTCGTATTTCAGCGTTTTAACCTAATTCCTGTCATGTCTGCTTGGGAGAACGTCGCATACCCGTTAATGCTCAACGGATTGTCGCTCACTGAGCAAAAACAGAAGTCGCTAGAAATTCTAGAACGTGTGGGGCTCAGCGAGTTCGTTGAACATAGGCCAGATAACCTCTCTGGGGGGCAGCAACAACGAGTTGCAATTGCTCGCGCATTGGTTCACCAGCCAGAAATGGTTATCGCAGATGAACCAACGGCAAGTCTGGATAGTCACACGGCTTCGGTTGTGGTGGAAATGATGAAATCGTTAGGTCACGAAATGGGCACCACCTTTGTTGTCGCGACGCATGACGCGCGCATGGCCATGCACTGCGATAGAACGATTGACCTTGTGGATGGTGAAATCAGTAAGGAGGCGATGAAATGGGCAAGTTAATCCCACTTTCCGTACGTATTGCGTTTCTCAACCTACAACGTAATCGCCGCCGAAGTGTCCTGTCTGTGCTAATTATTGCTATTGCGGTGTTTGCACTCACATCTGCTGGTGGTTTCGGGCTTTATACATACGACTCATTAAAAGAGTCTACCGCTCGTGAGACGGGCCACATTACCATCAGTCAACCTGGCTACTTTGAAATGGATGAGGAGATGCCGCTGGAAAATGGCCTTGCCGACAGCGCACTTATCTCTGAGCGCTTAATTGTCAACAAAACAATACGCGGCATACAACCTCGAATCGAATTCAATGGCTTGATTTCCAATGGTAATAAATCGACGATTTTTGTTGGCTCTGGTGTTAACGATCGTGAATTTGATATGAAAGGTCCTTTTCTCGATGTGCGAGAAGGTAAAACACTCTCTAATGTCCGTTCACCTCGTTATAACTCAGACGAACCTGAAGTCATGCTGGGTTTGGATCTGGCCAAGAACCTCAAAGTATCTATTGGCGACTGGGTGACACTACTGGCAACAACCAGTGACGGCGCTCTGAATGCCTTGGACTTTAAAGTTCGTGGCATATATTCAACCGGTGTCCCGGAGCTAGATAAGAGACAGCTTTACTTGCACATTCAATCGGCCCAAGACCTTTTGTCTTCAGACAAAGTGAGCACCTTGTCGGTGTTCTTGTTCGACACTAAGCAGACTCTCCAAATACAAAATTGGGTTGATGCGACACTATCAAAGATGGAGCTAGCCCAAGAAGTAGAACTAACACCTTGGCAAGACCGCGCTTTCTTCTACAGCAAAGTGAAGGACTTATATGACCGCATATTCGGCATTATGGGAGCGGTAATGGCGCTGGTGGTATTCGTGGCACTGTTCAATACCATGACGATGTCGGTGACCGAGCGTACCAGAGAGATCGGGACCTTATCTGCACTAGGCACATACCCAAGAGAAATTGTCTCCGGTTTTGTTAAAGAGGCGGGGCTGCTAGCGGTTATTGGTTCGTTAGTCGGTGGTGTGCTAAGCGCGTTAACAGCCCTGTTGCTGATGGTTGTTGATGTTCAAATGCCACCTCCTCCCGGGAGAACTGAGGGCTATCCATTGACTATCTATTTCTCATTTGAGCTTGTACTTGCATGTACCTTGGGTGTGGCATTGATCTGCATTACTGCCGCTTGGCTGTCAGCACGCAAAGGGGTAAACAAACCAATTACGGAGGCACTAACTTATGTGTAATCTCATTAAACAACTCGGTGTCTTATCAGTGTTGCTGTTTAGTCAGGCGTTAAGTGCGCAGTCAAAGCCTTTGGATGTGAAGCAGATGGTACTGAATGCTGATAACTTTCGCCAAGGTTATGATGCGGCGAAAGTTGTTTCCGAAGTGGCGTTATACGAAAACGGTCAACTAGATAAAACGCGCGAATATCACGTGTACACTCGAGAAGATAGAGAGTCCCTAGTGGTGTTCAAATCTCAAGTTGAGCAAGGGCAAAAAATGTTGATGCTCGGTGATAATTATTGGCTGGTCATGCCAAAGAGTCGTCGTCCTATCCGAATAACCGCGATGCAAAAACTACTAGGAGAGGCGTCGGTCGGAGATATTTCTACTCTGACATGGAGTAAAGATTACCATGCAACCTATGTTTCGGAAGAAACCCTCAACCTTGAAGGCCAGCAGAAGATTACTAACCAGCTTCGATTACGTTCGACAACTAAGGGAGCAAGTTATCACCGCATCGACCTTTGGCTAGACGCCAATAACGATTTTCCAATCAAAGCCGATCTCTATCTACGTTCAGGCAAATTGGCTAAGCAGGCATGGTTTGAGGGAGGAAAACTCAGTGGGGAAAACCGTGTGGTTTCGATGACTTTACTCGATAAGATTCAACCAGCGAAGAAGACGGTCATCAGGTATCAACAGATTACCCCTAAAACGTTAGATGATAAGTACTATAACCCAGCTTACTTGACGCGTAACGCAGTGTCGGAGCTGTGAAATGAAGACAGCATTGACCATAATTACGAGTTTGATTGCGATACCTGCGTTCGCTAGCGAAATCAATTTGGAATGGGACTGGACGTTGAGCGGCAGTTCAACCGTTCATCAAGATTCTGTGTTGATTGGATCAGCAGAGCAACATCAAACTCAAGCGCTAGATGCTGTGATTGATGTCGAGCTCAGGGCCTACCAGTGGACAGGTTTATTTGCGGTAAAGGGGAGTGATGTCTACACCAACTCAGATAGTTCTGAATATAAGGGAGAGCTGATCGCTCAGGAGCTGTTTTGGCAAGGAGGAGCGACTGTAGCGGATGTGTCGCTGGATATTACTCTGGGGAAAATGCGTCTTGATTGGGGAGTCGGCTATGGTTATCGCCCATTGGATGTTTTTAAACCTTATCGTCGCAATCCGGTGGGTATTCAAGTGGAAGAAGGGACATTAACCGCTATGGTTTCTCACTTCGATGATCTTGGTGATTGGAGCTTGGTTTATTCAAACTCAAACTATACCCAACAAGATGGGAGTGAATTAGAAGAGCAAACTGAACAGCAAGGAGTCGGCCTAAGGCGATATGCGTTCATCGGCGACAGCGAGTACCAGTTGTTGGCCTATTATGATGACGTCAGGCATGGTTTAGTCGGTGGCTCTTTTGTCACTGTGCTTGATTCTGCTTGGGCGATTCACTCATCTGCTGTGTATCAAAAGCAATATCTGTCCTACCAACAAGGGGAACTAAACGAGCCCGTCGAGATTAAGCGTGATGAGCATGGTTTTCAGTTTTTGACGGGTCTTAACTGGGCTAACGAGGTTGGTAACAATGTTATTCTTGAATACTGGTTCGACAACCGGAGCTGGAGCAGCTCTGAATGGGATCAAGCTTTTGAACGCGCTCGAACACTTAACCAATCGGACTTAACTCAGCCATTATCGCTTTCTTATGCACAAGGCTTAAATCACGCCAATTTAGTTGCTCATAACATGATGCTCCATTGGAGCCTAGATTCTAGCGCATGGAGCCAATGGGAGTGGTCGCAAGATTATTTGTGGTTAAACAAATTTACGCCAACGGCAGACTTTCTTTACTCTCCACAAGACGGAGGCTTAATCGCAACCCAATGGCTAGACTATCAAGCCTATGATTCCGGTGATTCGTCGCTGAATATTGAGACGGCGCTCCGTTTTATGACGGGAAGCAAAGAGTCCGTATATGCAAATTTATCTGATAAGCGTATGATTTTTATCAACCTTAAAGGGAGATTCTAATGAGTGAGACTTTGAAGCGTCATGGCAAAGACTCTATTCGAAGCTTGATTGTAACTTCACTATTCTGTCTCGTAATTGCCTTTGTCACTCAGTCCATTTGGCCGAGCAGTTATGAGGAACATTTGTTGATCAGCTTAGGTTATGGCTATAGTGCGGTGGGCAGTGCACATTTGATCGCACTGTTAATGCCTTCGATTTCCGAGCGCTTGGTTACGGTTATGTCCTTAACGGGGTCGATGTGTTTGGGGTCGGTAAATGCTTATTACGTACTTAAAAAGTATGATGATTTTGCCACTTTGAGTCAGCTGAAACCGGTTGTCATTCTTGGTTTTGTTTTTACTTGTACTTGCTTTGTGTTTTTCTATGCCCATGAGCAAAAACTGATTGCGCAAAAAGAAGCGGAAATTGCCAAACGTAAGCAGAGTGAACATGAAAAGGCGATGGTATTGAGCCAACTAAAACAGCTACAAAGCCAGATAGAACCGCACTTTCTGTTCAATACGTTGGCTAACGTGAGTGTGTTGATCGAACAAGACCCTAAGCAAGCACAAATCATGTTAGAAAAACTTACGGACCTACTCAGAGGTACTCTAAAGTCGAGTCGCCAGGAGTATTCGTCTCTCAACACTGAACTTGAGATGGTTGATGCTTATCTTGCGATTCAGCAGATTCGTTTAGGCAGTCGGTTAAGTTATTCTATTGATAACGAGTTAGTTCAAGATGTAAGTCTGCCTCCTTTGGTCCTTCAGCCTTTGGTTGAAAATGCGATTCAACATGGAATTGAGCCAAAGGTCGATGGCGGAAGCGTTAGTATCTCTGTGAAGCAAAGCCCATCAGACTTGATTATCGAGGTCATTGATACCGGAGTCGGTATGAATAGCGGGCTAGGTAAGTCGGGACACGGTGTTGGTTTAGAAAATACTCAGCAGCGCCTGAAAACACTCTTTGGCTCCAACGCAAGCTTGTCTCTGCTGGAATCCCAGGCTGGCGGCGTAAAAGCGAAGGTATCTATTCCATTGGGAGCCTTACCGAGTTAACCATGAACAGATTGGAGAATGAATTATGAGCCAAGCCCCTATCACTGCAATTATTGCGGATGATGAGCCTTTACTTCGCTTTCACCTAGATAAAGCGTTAGCTGACGCTTGGCCTGAACTCGAGATTAAAGGGCTAGCGGAAAACGGTGAACAGGCGCTTGAACTCATTGAAATACACCAGCCAAGCATCGCTTTTTTGGACATTCGAATGCCTAAATGCGATGGAATGCAAGTGGCCAAACAGTTATTGCAGGCAGGTAGGAACACGATCATTGTGTTTGTTACAGCTTATGATGAGTATGCGGTGCAAGCTTTTGAAAATAATGCTGCGGACTATTTGCTTAAGCCTCTATCTGAAAGTCGACTAGAGCAATGTGTATCTCGGCTTAAGCAAAGATTTAGCGATGCGCCTTTATCGACTGCTCCAGATATGCAGGCACTTTTCCAGCAGATGCAGCAGCTCGCTGAGCAGAAAACTCCGAACTACCTCAATTGGATTCGAGCGAGTAAAGGTGAGGACATCCACCTAATCTCGACTTCTGATGTTCTCTACTTTAAAGCGGAAGATAAGTACGTTTGTTTGTATAAAAAAGAGCAGGGAAAGACAGTTGAATACTTACTCAGAACGTCTTTGAAAGAGTTGCTTACTCAGCTTGACCCTGACCAGTTTTGGCAGGTTCATCGTTCGACTATCGTTAACGTTTCCGCTATTGAAAAAGTAAAGAAAGAGTTCACCGGTAAAATGGTGGTACTCGTCGGTGGTGAAAAGCTGCCGGTCAGCCGAGCTATGCAGGTGAAGTTTAATAGCAGTTGGTAATATTTGTTTTAGGTAGCGTAGCTAAGATTAAGGGCATGGTGTACATGCCCTTATTGTTATGCTGGGGCGATTTCGTGTAAGAAATCAATGAGTGGTCTTGGTTTCGCTACTCCAAACCCTTGAGCGTAAGTAATGCCTAGATCATTAAGAATTTCAATATGAGCGTGGCTTTCAACAAACTCCGCCACGGTTTCTAGTCCAATCTCTTTGGCCACTTTGCTAATGGAGCTGACAATTAATCGGTCAGACTCTTTTTCAGGTAGCTCTCGTACAAATTCGCCATCTACTTTCAGAATATCAAGCGGTAGGCGTCGCAGATAAGCAAAGCTCGCGTAGCCGGTACCAAAGTCATCTAACGCAATCTTACAGCCCGCCTCTCGAAGCGTCGTAATGGTTTCAATTGCTTGCTGCTCATTCTGTAGTGCGGAAGATTCCGTGATCTCAAAACAGATTCTTTGTAATGGGATATTAAACTGTGCTGCACTCGTTAATATATCGTTGGCCAAATGGGCAACACCAAGCGATTTAGCGGTTAAGTTAATCGCGCATTTATCGATTTTACTCCAGTCACTTACCTGTTCGTTTAACATCTTAAAGGTGTGGAATACCACCCACTTATCCAACTGAGTTTCAAGACCAAATTGGTTTACCAGCGGGAAAAACTCTGCTGGGGTCAACCGCACTCCATCGCTTGGGCGTATACGCAGCAGTACCTCAAAACTGTATGCTTGAGAGATTGAGTTGAGTTTGAGGTAAGGTTGGCAGTTTAGCTCAAACCAATCGTACTTAAACGCCTTTTGGATGTAACTCAGCTTATCAACTTTACCCTCGAACGCGGGCTCTTCGACCCAGTTTAGGGTGGTATCGGTAATCGGTGGCTGACCACAAAGGTGCGAGATCAAATCGTGGATATTCTGATCTCGGGAGACATTGATGCAGTGCAGTGTCGGATCGACCAACGAAATGGAGGTTCCTTTCCAGTAAAACTGGAAATCTTGCAACATACGTGTGAGTTTGGTCAGCTCTTGGTCTACTTCATTGCCTGTGACCATAAAGCCCAGAATACCTAATGTGTATGGCGGTCTATAACAACGTCGAATTAACGAGTCACTTTCCAATAGCTCTGTTTGGATCTGACCAATAAGCTGAGATTTTCCTTCATGGCCGATATCGCCTAGTTTGGATAAAGTCGGCACTAAATCTAGGTAAACCAATACGATGTCTTGATGCGAAGATATGTCTTCTTCTAGCTGTTTTATGTTGAACAGGCCAGTATATGGATCGATTCGTTCAGCGCGGATCTGGGTTTTTAACATTTCATGATGCTGCAAAACGTACCCAGCTATGAGGTAGCTGAGCGCGGTAATCAGCATAAGCATCATTAGAAGGCCATAGAATCTTTCTTCAAGGCCTGACTCGTTGGCCCTCTGTACACCCACATAAACCATCAATAGGATGACCATAGCTCCGATACCTAATGGACGTAGCACGCCATGCTTACCAATTCCCGTCGTGACAATTAGAAATACGACCAAGCAAATAGTTATCAAGGCTAAAGGCTCTTGTGAAAACAAAGCGATTGTTATCAAAGTAAGGCAGGAGCTCAGCCAGATGGTGAATGACCACTTACTACTATTACTGGCTCTTAACTCGTTATCTAGCGAAACGTATCGGTGAGCCTGATTTTTACTCAATGCGTAGGTGGCAAACAAAATGAGAGGTGTGAGCAGCAGCTGGGTCAAGGCACTGCTTATTGAAGAGTAAAATAGGAACTGTGGTGATACCGCCAAATCGGCAACTAGTGAGTTCAGGGTAATCAGCTTGAGAGCGTTCAGTATGGGAAAGCCAACGCCATAGAACAAAAAAAAGGTGGCCATATGCTGGTAAGGCGTGATGTTTTTTCTTTGCTGGCAAACTTTGTGGAAGGCTAGGGCCACAACCAATGGCAAAGGTGGCATTGTGATGGCAAATGTTAGGGAGGTAACGAGATCACGGCCACTTCCGAAGTAGTAAATAAAAAGTGCAGCAGCGATGGTTGGAAACACTTGCCAACGATATTTCAGAAAGCTGACCGTCATAACGGCACTAACAAATGAAACGACTTGAAAGTTGAGTGGCTCAACGACAAATAGTGACGAGAGTTGGAAGCAAGCGAGAATCGCTATAAATATGCTTAGATGTGTGGTTAAGGGTTGCTTGCTTGTTGAAAGAGCGTTCGTGTTCATTATCAATAAACCATTAGACAACAAAGTTCACTGCGTGAAAGTGCGCAGAGATTATCATGATTATTGCCAATGGAGAAAAAGAAAGTGAAGGGTGGCGATAAGAAGATTATGAGCGCATAAATGCGCTCATAATGAATTAGAGCTAACTACCTAATTTAATTGAAAATGATTCGTATGGTGCTAATCGATAGGTATCGGGTAGCTTTGTGAAACTTTCAGTATTGGTTATCAGAGTATCGCATGTTTTACCAACTAAGTGCTCTGGCAGAGTGATTTCAAATGAGTCTCGACTGAAATTGTTGATCACGACGATATGCTCGTTGTCATCTTTCCTCTCATACGCAAATACCTTGTTATGGCTTTCAAGTAATGGAATGAAATCACCGTAAACGATCACAGGATGCGTTTTGCGTAGTTTGATGAGCTGTTGGTAATGATAGAAAATCGATTCGTTGTCTTCTAGCGCCTTTTCAACATTGATTTCTGGATAGTTAGGGTTCACTTCAATCCATGGAGTACCCTGAGTAAATCCACCATGGTTGGCGCTGTTCCACTGCATTGGCGTCCTAGCGTTGTCACGGCCATTTTCATGGATTGCACTCATCATGTGTTCATGGCTAATGCCGGATTGAGTTTTTACTTTGTAGAAGTTGAGTGTTTCAATGTCTTTGTATTGCTCAAGTGTGTCGAATGCGACATTAGTCATGCCGATTTCTTCACCTTGATAGATATAAGGTGTTCCCTTCATGAAATGTAATGTTGTCGCAAGCATCTTGGCCGATTGCACTCGGTACTCGTTTTCACACCCATATTTAGAGACGACACGTGGTAAGTCATGGTTGTTCCAAAACAGTGAGTTCCAGCCTTCATTTTTCAGCTCGACTTGCCATTTAGTCAGCACTTTCTTGAATTCAATCAGGTCTAGCGGCTTAGGTTGCCACTTGTCACCGTCTTGCCATGTCAGGGTGATGTGCTCAAACTGGAACACCATAGATAATTCATTACGTGCTGGGTTGCTGTAAAGTTTTGCAATTTCTGGTGTTGCTCCCCAAGTCTCACCTACCGTGAGTAAGTCCTTATCACCGAAGGTTGCATGATTCATTTTTTGCAATAGAGGGTGTAGTCTTTCACCGTTTCCAGTGATGCCTTTGTCTACCTCTTTACCAATTAGGTCGATAACATCGAGGCGGAACCCTCCAATGCCTTGGTCTATCCACCAATTCATCATTGCAAATACTTTGTCATGAACGGCACTGTTTTCCCAGTTAAGGTCCGGTTGACGTTTAGAGAAAAGGTGGAAGAAGTACTGTTGGTTGTCCTCATCCCATTGCCATGCACTGCCGCCGAAGATAGAACCCAATTCGCTAGGAGCGCTTCCGTCAGGGTTTGCATCGCGCCAGATGTAGAAGTCACGATATTCACTGTCTGGATTCTGTTTGGCTTCGACAAACCAAGGGTGCTCGTCAGAAGTGTGGTTAACCACGAGATCCATTACAATACGGATGCCGCGTTCACTGGCTTTTTCAAGCAGTTCACGCATGTCGTCCATAGTGCCAAACTCAGGGGCGATTGCCTGATAATCGGAAATATCGTAGCCGTTATCATCCATCGGGGATTGGTAGACTGGTGATAGCCACACAACATCGACGCCGAGATTTTCTAAGTAATCAAGCTTACTGATTATGCCCTGTAGATCACCAATACCATCACCATTAGAGTCGCAAAAACTGCGAGGATAGATTTGATACACGACACTGTTATGCCACCAACGTTGTTCCATCTTTAATACCTATTAAATGAAGCAGAATCTAACCGCGACTATACCCAACAATTAATGACAAAAATAATTGAATCTTTGAATTGAGTTATAGAAAAAATCAATACCAAACGCTAATCTGACTCGGTCAATCATAGCTGTGATATAGAAAATGGATAAACAATACCGTTATTTTTATGAGGTTGCTCGTCAAGGCAGCATTAAGGCCGCTGCCGACAAGCTTTTCATTAGCCAACCGTCACTCACGACGGCGATAAAAAAACTGGAAGAGCAGTTAGGTACGGAGCTTTTCATTCGTCGCTCTAAAGGTGTTGAGTTGACAGAGTATGGCTGGGTTTACTTCCGTTACGTACAAGAGGTGCAAGAAAAACATAGCCAAATGATGCACCAACTTTCCGATATGAAGCTAAGAAGTGGTGGTAAGGTGAAGCTTGGGGTTGGTGAAGCTTGGTGGGATTGCTTTGCATCTGAGGCAATCGAGCAGTTTTGCCAGCAGTATCCAGCGAGTTCAATGCATATTGAGTTTGGTAACGGCTTATCTATGCTACACCACCTAGTCAACGATGAAATCGACTTATTTGTAGGGCATGAGGTCAACGCCATCAATAGCCGCTACCGCGTCCGGTTTATCCCCTTGTTTCAAGAGTACGAAGCATGGTATGTACGACCTAATCATCCTCTGCTAGGTCAAATGGATATTGAAGAATCGGCGTTGAACTATCCGCTGTTAAAGGTGACGCCGGATCATGCTCGTCACGGTGATGTGCTGACGGAAGAGGGCGCAGAACTGTTTACGGTCGCAGCGCAAGAAACACGGGTGATCTATGAGCTAGACTCGCTTTCAGCAAGTATTGATATGGTGAAAATGAGTGACGCAATCATGCCCTACACAGCTAAAATGGTCGATCAGCTTGAGCGACGAGGTCTTGTGCCTCTTTGGTTAAACAAGGAACAGTTGGGTCAAGTGGGGATATACACTAAAGTAGGTGCGATAACAGAGCCCACATCAGCATTGATTGATCTCATCACAAAAAAAGCCGGAGGCTAACCTCCGGGAAATATCGAACAAAAGGACTTACCACTCGCAGCTGCCATAGTAGCTACGAGTGGGATCAATGAAATACAGTGGATTGATTGAGCTGTTAGTTGACTATCTGCTTAGCTGCGGTGTCTAGCGCTTCTTTCACGCTTTGCTTTCCTTGCATTGCATTGTCAATTGCAGCACCTTCTGCGAACCAGTATGCGGTCATTTGTGGAATATTTGGCATGATTTCGCCATTTTCAGCATTGGTCATCGTGGCTTTGATACGCTCATCTTTTTCGAGAACGTTTTGGAAGGTTTTTAATGTCACTGCGCCTAATGGTTTATCATCGTTCATAATCTTCAGAGATTCATCAACGAACAAGTAGTTCTCAAGGAACTCAACGGCTAAGTCACCATTTGGGCTCGCCGCATTAATGCCTGCACTTAGCACACCAACGAAAGGATTCCCTTTGCCACCGTTTAGCGTAGGCAGTACAGCGACACCGTAATTTACTCCCATCTTGTCTAGGTTGCCCCAAGACCATGGTCCGTTGATGGTCATCGCTGCTTCCCCTTTACTGAACGCGGCTTCTGAAACCGAGTAATCCATATCTGGATTGACGACACCTTGCTTGACCATATCAACCAGGAACTGTAAGCCTTTCAAGCCCGCTTCGTTGTTTACGCCAGTTTTAGCTCCGTTGTAGCCACCATCGACTTTCTCAAATGCGTAAGCGCCTCCAGATGAGATCATAGGCCAAGTAAAGTAGGCATTTTTCACATCCCACATAATGGCGGTCTTGTTTTGTGCCTGCATTTTCTTGTGGATCTCAGCAAGCTCTTCCCATGTTTTTGGAGGCTCAGGAAGTAGATCTTTATTGTAAATAAGGGATGGTGCTTCAATAGCCATTGGATAACCCATTAGCTTACCGTTGACAGTTACAGCGTCCCAGCTGAAGTCAACTAGCTTGTCTTTAAACTCTTGACTTGGATTGATCTCCTTTAAAAGCCCAGCTTCTGCGTAGCCACCAAATCGGTCGTGAGCCCAAAATATGATGTCTGGCCCCATACCTTTTGCTGCGACTTTCTCAAATCGTGCTTCTAATGATTCAGGGTGTTGGACGATCACCTTAACCCCTGTATCTTCCTCGAATTGTTTACCGATTTGTGCGAGACCTTCGTAGCTTTTGTCTCCATTGATCCAAATAGTAATCTCACCTTCGGTCATGGCTGCGACCGGGCTAGAAGCAAGTACAGCAAGCGTAATAAGAGAAAGAGGTTTCACGAACTTTTTCATTGTTATCAATCCTTGTCATTAGGTTATGCCCCAATTTAAACCCAGTGCATATAAAACAAAAATAGATAATCAGTAGCTTGGTATAGTTATAGGCTATATCAAAGTCGGTTTAGAGCTCTATATATAACAAAAGCGGCACAATCGTTTTATTGTGCCGCTTATATCAGATTAAATTATTGTGAGCTTTAGCAACTCTGTTTGAGAGTGAAAACCTCACTGGATAAAGGTGGTAGCGTTACCTTGGTACTACCTTTGTTCATAGCTAAGGTCTGCTGGCTAAACAGAGACACTAAAGTAAGATCGTCTACTGCCATTTTCCATAGTTCGATTGGGACGGTTTTGGTCTTCTCCGTCAGGTTAAAACCGCAGATAACCACTTCGCCCTCGAACTGGCGCCCAAAAATGAAGCAGTCTTCGTCATTGTAAAGAGGGATGTAATCCCCCTTCTGCAGGGCAGGGCTCCCTGTTCTGAGTGCAATGAGTTGTTGGAAGAATGGTAGGAACGGGCTATGTTCAACTTGCTCCCAAGGCATGCAGCGACGATTATCGGGGTCATGGCCCCCTAATAGCCCCAATTCTGTACCGTAGTAAATACATGGTGTACCCACGTAGCTAAACAGCAAAGTGGCGGCAAGTTTGAAGAGGCGAGGGTCATCTTTAACTAACTCTAAAAAACGGGCTGTGTCATGACTATCGAGTTGATTGAGCTGGCTCAATTGGTTTGCCCAGGGTACCTTAGCTCGTGCTTCTGCTTGCCAATCAAGAAACTCATCGACAGAGATTTGAATTGGATCAAATGAGATATCAAGCTTGGCGAGTAATGCTCGGACGGGATGAGCAAAGCCATAATAGTTCATTGCGCCATCTTCTTGATCACCTTGTAGCCATTGAGTAGCCTCAAAAAAGTGTTCACCTAGAACGTAGCAGTCCGGGTTAACAGCTTTGGCGGAGTCTCGGAATGCTTTTACATAGTGGGCATTGTTATGAGCCCCTTCTCCTTCGCCAAGCATATGAATTACATCGAATCGCCAACCATCGATCTTGTAGGGTGGTTGAAGCCAATACTTAATAACTGCATCTTCACTTTGATAGATGTAGTCACGGATTTCAGGATGTTTAAAGTTGAGCACGGGGAGAGACTTTATACCTTTCCAGCCCACATACTCTTGGCTATCACTAGTAAAGAAGTAGTAATCTCGATAGGGCGAAGAAGTGCTTTGATATGCTCCAATTTCAGGGTGCAAGCCTTGTAAGTTAAACCATGGGTGATCGGTTGAGGTGTGATTAAACACAGCATCGAGCATGATTTTCATCTCTCTTTGATGCAGGTTGTCACAGAGCTCGGCAAAGTGTTGGTTGGTACCTAAGTGCGGATCAACCGCCTTATAGTCTGCGGTATCATATTTATGGTTGCTCGGCGCAGTGAAAATAGGGTTTAGATATAACGCAGTGATACCAAGCTCTTGAAGATAATCGAGTTTGTTTTCAATGCCGTACAAGTCTCCACCATAAAATTCGCAGCCACCCAACCCATTTTGTGTATCGACGGGCTCTCCCCATTTTTTGGCCACGACTGATTTTGTGCCACCAGAGACTTGATATTCATTGTTTCGAACACTGATCTCGGGCTTTCCATTGCAAAAGCGGTCAGGAAATATCTGATAAAAAACTTGCTCAGATACCCATTCTGGCGGTTGATGACAAGCATTGAGTTTGAAATGCGTTTCTCTACTTGGTACGCGCGGTTGAATACATTTGGCGTCGAGCCAATACTGGCAGTTTCCAACTAACAACTTAAATACGTAATGAGTTGTTGCTCGGTCACTGTTAAGTTCAAATTCAGCTCGCCAATAATTAAGAAAATCTGTTTCTCCGCAGTGGATCATGTCGACTAAGTACTCTTCATTATCGGGTTCATGGCGAAGATATATTTTGTCGAACTTGGTCGCTTTTTCAGTAGCTAACTTAACGGTTAAGGTGTTGCCTTCTCTTGTTACCCATTGAGAAGACTGCCCATGGTAAATAAATGGAAAGGGCATCACTGTTGCTCCTCTTGAACAAAAGGTTGGATCTCGATAAACAAAGTTGCGAGTGGTGGGAGGTCTACCTCTATGCATCCACTACCGTCACTTACCTTGAGTGTGTAACGGGTGTCGTTGAGCAAATCTTGGCAAGGGCAATCGCCATCGTTTAGTGCCCAGTGTTGAACGAGTGAATGCGGAATCTGGAGAGTTTGAGATCGTCCGTGTTGGTCACAGAAATTGGTGGCAATGATGACTTTTTGCTCTGAGCATGAACGAGCAAATGTATAGAGCTTGTTTTGCATATCGCCAAAGTGTTCGAAATTGGCGGCATACAAGTCATGGTATTCTCCGCATAACGCAGGGCTTGAAAGTGTCACGTTGAGAAGCTTTCTGTAGAAATTACGTAAGTGGGTTTCTGCGTCACTCAGCTGTCCACCATCAAATAGACCGTTGTTTGCCCATCGTTGATGGTGGGGAACGCCAATATAATCAAAGATTGATGTGCGCGAAGGTGTACCAAACCCGGCATACTCTGCACCTGGTTCCCCCACTTCTTGGCCGAAGTAGATCATGGTTGGGGCACTCGATAAGCATGCAGATACGAGCATGGCAGGTTTACCGTTCTCGCCACTTCCGGCAAACTCAGGTGAGGCAATACGTTGTTCATCATGGTTATCGAGAAAGTGCAACATATGATGCTCTATGTCCTTAAGTTCATGCTGGATGCGGCCAATTTCTTTGCTAGATCCGCGGTCTTGAATGATGGCTTTTAGCGAGTCGTATAGATCAACTTTGTCGTATAGATAGTCCATTTTTCCTAACTGAATATAATCTCGATATAAGTTAGGCTGGTACACTTCTGCCATCAAAAAGGCATTAGGGTTAACGTGTTTGATCCATGAGTTCATGTAACTCCAGAATTCGACAGGGACCATTTCCGCCATGTCGTAACGAAAGCCATCAACGCCATGATCAATCCAAAACAGAGCTATATCTCTGAACTTTATCCATGAATTTGGGACAGATTTACTTTGCCAGAATTCATAGTGCTCCTGGTGCGTTTTATATCGATACTCATCGGGGAGAGTATCGAAGTCTTTGCTTCCATCGGGGCGAACACCGTAGTTTATTTTTACTGTTTCATACCAATCATCAAAATTTGGCTGAGCGAGCCTTGAGCCATTTCCAGTCCATTTAGCCGGAAACTCATCATAGACGGTGTCTAAGAGAGGGTGACGTTCTCCTCCAAGCGGAGGTTGACTGCTGAGGTCTTCGGGTAGTTGGAAAGGTTGCCCCGGAATATAATAAAAGTTGTTGTCACGAGAGTATTCAATGGACGTGTCGTCTTGAAAACCAAAATCTTCTACACCGTCGGGGTTGTTAAGCCCTTTGTATACGCGTGCAATGTGGTTTGGCACTATGTCGATGATCACCTTCATGTTCGCTTGGTGGGTACGTTCAATTAGCTGATAAAACTCTTCATTGCGCTGGCTTGGATCATCTGCGAGATCTGGGTTGACGGAGTAGTAGTCTTTAACCGCATACGGAGAGCCAGCGCGCCCTTTAACGACACTTGGGTGATCATTTTCAATTCCGTAATCTTGATAATCATTGATCAAGGCGTGATGCATCACTCCGGTATACCAAATGTGGGTAATACCAAGTTGTTGGATCTCATGCAGCGCTTTATTGGTGAAGTGGCTAAATTTACCGACACCATTTTCTTCAATGGTACCCCATGGCTTATTCGTAGTATTGGTGTTGCCAAACAAGCGGGTAAACACCTGGTAGATATTAGATTTTTTCATTTGGAGAGCATCCTCTCGTTTCAACGTTTTTTGCAGGCTAAAACATCACATCGTCTCGCTACTCATCCTTATGCCTATATTTTGGGGGCGTAGAGAACAAAAATGTGATTTGGCCAGAATAATTTTCTTCGGGGCCAATCTCTTTGGTCATTGTACTGAATGCGTAATCGATCGCATATTGATAGCAATTATCACTGTGCCTAAGTTTGGTTTTATAAAATAAGCCTGGTAATTGTCTTAAATGTGGAGTTTTTATCTATGTTTTTATCAGGAAAGAAAGCAAAGATTTGGCTTGCTTGTGGTTTCATGGCTCTCGGTTTGTTTCTTCCCGCTATCTGTGGCGCTGTTGATACTCCCTCCAATGCTCATTTAGGCACCTTTCTCGCGAATCAAAGTTATGGGCACTCCATTCAGGTAGAACGCATTGACGGGGTGGACTATATCGCGTCTGCTTGGGGGAAAGCGCCTGTGGTGATCTCTTCTAATGGTGAGTTTACGTCGATTTATGATGATGTTGATTTGTCGGGTAAGTTCAATCGGCTAGAAGAAGGTTTATTTCAAGCAGGAGAACTGAGGTACCAGAGTTATCAATATACTTTCAATCGAATACCTACTCTGGCGGGGAAGAATCGAGTAAGCAAGCTATTCGATTTGCCCTACATGATGACGCCCATTGGCAGTGAAGAGTGTCAGGACTGGGAGTCAGATGACAAAGTAAGCTTTGATAAAGAGACCATAGAAAAGCTTGTGCGTTTAAGTGGGGAAACCGGTAACCCTTATCAATATACGACCAGTTTGCTGATTGCAAAGGATGGTAAGCTGGTTGTCGAAGAGTACTTGAATGGCTGGGATGCAAACTTTCCTCACACAATTCAGTCTATCAGCAAAAGTATGACATCATTGGCAGTTGGCGCTGCAATTGGCGAAGGTTTGATTGAAAATGACCAACAGACGCTGACAGAGTTGATGCCAGCCTATGCTTCTTTATTACAAGGCGACAAGGCGAAAATTACACTCGCTCATATGCTGATGATGGGCGCGGGTTTGAAGTGGGATGAATGGGCTATTTCGTATGAAAACCCAAATAACCCAAGGTCAAAGGAGATGGCAAGCCTTGACCCAGTTACTTTTGTTTTGGATAGAGAGCTTGAAGCAGTACCGGGTGATAAGTTTCGATACAACGGAGGGCTCGTGACTGTAGTTGGAAGTCTTCTTGCTCAAAAGGCGGGAGTAAGCAACTTTGCAAGCTATTGGCGACAAAGTCCGCTGGCCGCAGTATGTTTGACCAACGCTTACATGACTATCCAAAACCGAGGAGTCACTAATTCAGCTGGCGGCGGTTTGTTACGCCCAAGAGACATGCTAAAAATCGGTCAACTCGTTGCTCAAGATGGGGTTTGGCAAGGTAAACGTTTGTTACCTGAAGGGTGGATAGATCGCTCTACTACTCCTTATCTTCCGGCAGGAAACCATGATTATGGTTATTACTGGTGGCTGGATGACGCTGAAGTCAATGGTGTTCACTATGATGTGGTGTATGCACTCGGCTTTGGGGGACAAATGATAGCCATTGTGGATGCGCTCAACTTGGTAGTTGTGAGAACTGCCACAAGTTTTAATTCTCCTACTCCTAATCAAGCGATGATGCAAGAGTACATTATTCCTGCCTTTACAATGCAACAATGAGTTAATTGACCCATATAATTATGGATTCAAGCTCACAAATTGACTAATCGGTGAGCTTGTTTTTTGATATGGAATTGGTTGTAAATCTATATATTTCAATAAATTAACATGTTTGAGAGGTTGGGGTGTGGTTCTTTCGTTGATTTTGACAATAATTCGTTCTTTTCTAACCTTAATAAGAACAACGTCAGATGAAAAGGAGAACATAAATGGCGACATTGAGACAAGATATTCCAAATCGTGTAACGGTTTATCACGATGATCTTGAACAAGAGAAAACGCTGAAGAATGCGATGCTTCCTGAAAAGCCGAGGTATTTTAACGGCTCACCAACCTATCAAGCTGGAAGTATTGATGAGTTTAAATCTAAACTCGATCAAATTGGCTTATCTATTGATGTGTAACCACCAGAATAATAATCGGCTCGCCTGGTTGGCGAGCCTTTTTTATTCCACCACAATTTGGTTTCTGCCATTTGCTTTGGCCTGGTAAAGAAATCTGTCAGCGTGAGCAAGTGCTTGGTTAAACTCTAACTCTTTGGGCCAGTCGACTATGCCAATACTTACAGTGACAGATTGGCTATGGCTAGAACAAAGCTTTTCGGCTAGCTCATCCTCAACTCTAATCCTAATGCGCTCGGCAATATGACTAGCGTCAGAGAGTGCGGTTTCTGGTAACAATAGGGCAAACTCTTCACCACCTAAGCGGCCGAATACGTCTGCTTCTCTTGTTTCTTTGCTCACGGCATGACAAAAGGCGATCAACACATCATCACCAACGGCATGCCCGCATGTGTCATTGACCTGTTTGAAATGGTCTAAGTCCATCATGCAAATGCAGCAAGATGCGTTAAGCCTTCTTAGCTCCGCTGCACTATCTACAAATGCGCGACGATTAAGCACGCCAGTTAAAGGGTCTTCACGTGCCAAACGCGTTAATTGTGACTCTTTCTGTTTGATCTTCGTTGCCATATCGGAAAATGCGTCAAAGAGGTCACCAATTTCATCGTCGCGAACTTTATAGTCGGTATCGGCTTGTCCAATCCGAGATAATTTCGATATTCGGCGTCGTAAATCTGAAATAGGGGAGGCAATGTAGTGAGATAAATAGAAACTGAGGCCAATGAACAAAATGGCTGCTAATGCCAAGTATAACGAAACCTCACGAACCAGCGTTTTGTTTTGCTTTTCTATTTCTTTTTCTGAAACAAAGACGACTAGGGTTACGCCTTGACTATCCGTTCTCATGTTGATGTTGTCGTCAAAGACTAGGTGTTGCTCAACATTGATACCGATCGGTTGATTGATCATGACTCCTCCCAGATCATTACGAATAGCAGGGCTAATGGTTGAGTTAAGCCCGTTTCGTTGCAATTTGTCTAGTCGCATGTAGTTGGAGCTAGAGAGTGATGTCAGGCCATCATTCCTAACAACAAAGACGTCAACGTATTCGAGCCCACTATCAGTGAGAGAGCGTTTTATATCAAACAATTGATTTTCTATGAGGGTTCGGTCAAGTACCGCAGTGTAATAACCAACCAGTTCTTTTTCACAGTTGATCAGTGGACGCGAGTAGAAATAGGTTTCGTTGTCAAATATTAACCCCAACCTAGTTATCACGTCAGTGGTTGAAAGATTAACGACTTGTTTAGGTAAGTTTTGCTTCCCTCTTAACTTGTTGAGCTGGGAGCTCAAGTCTCTGCTAGCCTGGGAGTTCTCTTCACCGTGCCCTTGGAGGTTAAGAAGCTTTTCTTGAATGCTTTTCTCTAACGCTATGTTACGCGGGTAGTTTAACCGCCATTCCTCATATGAACTTTGCAATAGTGAAATGACACTGGGTGGCAATACTCGCGCATTTTTTAGGTCTTGTCGTAACACGTAACGGTTACTTTTATTTGCAGATAAATGAAAGTTAACGACTTTCCCTGTCAGGTCCGTGACGACGAGTGCTGAGAAACCGTTGGTAAAGCTAAGTGCGTTAGAAGACAGTTCAGTTAAAGATTGCGATGGATCTCTGCAGAATGAGATTGCACTGCTTAAGCGATCAAATTCTGCAAAACGGCCTTCAATATAGTGGCTAATTTCGTTTGCTCCTAGTAAGGCTGAAAGCTGACTAGACCGGAAGATGTGGTCAAGAGTCAGCTTCTGCTTAGCTTCAAAGTAGGCATAGCCAAATCCGAGAATGCTAGCGGCCAAAGGCAATAGAATGAAAAATACTTTAATACTGAGCTTAGTCATTGCTTGGAGTACGACGCTGATCTCTAGGGCTAATGGTACCAAGGTTTTTTATGACGGTGAGTTGATCTTCCTTGAACTGCGCTAGGTACATTGGCAGATCAAAATGATGGTCTTCTCTTACCGTAAGCATAGAACTCCCGCGATACAGCGTTGTATTGGGCAGTGCATCCAATAGTTTTTCTCGGTCGACTTCTCCGATTTCCTCCAATGATGCTGCGAGCAGATAAATTAGGTCGTAGTGAGCTTTACTGGAATAGGTCGCGACCGCGTCTTCGCCGAATTTTTTTTGGTAATTATTAACAAACGCTTTTGCTTCTGGAGTTTCTAAGCTGTTGAAGAAATGAAGGGCAGTTAGCACGCCATCTAAAGAGGCGGAATCCAAATTAGCTAGATAGGTTTCATCTGCTGCGAAAGCAACAACCTGAATTTCTCGTTCAAAATTAAAGGACTTCATTTGAGACAAGAAATTGAAGCCATCGCCTCCAGGTAAAATGAGCATTAGGCTGTTTGCACCTGATTGCTTGATTCGTTCGAATACTGGCGAGTAATTACCAACGCCAAAGGCGGTAAACTCAGTATTCTCGATTGTGCCTCCATGTTCTTCTACCGATTCGATAATGCGTTCTGACATTCGATGGGGCCAAATATAGTCGTAGCCGAAGATATAGAATTTATTACCCACATTTTCGATAAGGTAGGGCACGATGGGTTCAATGTAGTGTTCGGGGATAGTGCTGTAGCATACGAGATAGCGGCTGTAGTGGCGTCCTTCGTAGTCGATACCATAAAAGAGCGGTGTTTTGAACTCCTCAGCGACTTCCGACATGGCATAGCGAGAAGCGCTGCTTACTGGACCAAGCAATGAAAATACTTGGTATTGCTGAATAAGTTCTCGACTAAACTTGACGCTTTTGGCTGGGTTCGTTTGATTGTCTCGAACGACTAATTCGATAGACCGGCCGAGAACCCCGCCCGCATTATTGATTTCATCAACAGCAAGTTGAGCTCCGCGCAATGATTGTTCGCCATAAATGGCGAATGTGCCGGTGAGTGGCAAAACCACTCCAATTTTGATACTACTTTTCTCTGGTAAACAGCTGGTGTTGAGTAGAGCCAGCAGAGAAAGAGTACAACAACGTAAGACTCTTCTAATGTTCATGTTATTAAGTATTTCTTATAGTTTTTAAGGCCATACTTATAGTCTAGGCCAAGTCAGCACAAAGATAAGGCATGGGAGAGCTTTGGGAGTAAATCTTGTTGAGAAATTGATTCTTGGCCCAAACCTCGCTTGCCTCAGGAATGTTGCTGGGCTTAGCCATAACTAAAGGTGTATAGAAATTGTGCAGTGCTACTTTTTGATGTCTGAGGCAAGAAGATTGCTCATGTCACATAAGTAAACTATTTGGCTAAGTGGTAAGAGTCGATAAAGTCGAGTATTTCTAGTTTTGTTACTGTACTTTGTCCAGAGACACTAATGACAATCTCCGCCAATAGGTCATCTTCACAATAGAAATAGGCGACAGGTGCATTGAGTACCTCAGATATACGCTTAACCGTTGCGTAATCTGGAGCATGTTTTCCCGTTTCATATTGACTGATTCTTGCACTTGCGCCTGCCGGCTCCATCCCTAGCTTATTTCCCAGTTCTTCCTGGGTTATTCCTTGTTTTTTTCTAATGTATCTTAGCCTTCTAGGTAATGGGCTAGTCATTCAATTGGCACCTCCGTAATAAAAGCATGGATATATTAACCTTATAGCATTAGATAAATTACTAAGGAATTTTTAGATCCCGCGTCTTTGGTTGATAATTTCGTTTAATATGAAATAACTTTACATGACACTATATATTTAACCTTAAACCAAATTAATATCCATATTTATTACTGTGAAAAATATCATGTAAAAATCAAAATCTATATAAATTAGTACTTTAGTGCTAGCTTTGTGCGATTTTTTGATGTGGTAGAGAGCGATAAAAAAAGGTGAAATGGTTATTTCGTTTAGGCATAAAAAAGGCTGGCAGTAGCCAGCTTTTTTATATTAATAGGCATTTGTAGGAAACGTCCTAATTTTAAATTGCCTATATCTCGTTAGTCTGTAATGGTTGAAAGCAATAATCCAAAACCTGTTGGAGTTTCATCAATAGCAATCGCTTGATAGACCGTCGCATTATTAAGTGTGGCAAATACAGGCCCAATGGCCGGTGTTTTTGTTCCTGTTGGAGTTATGGTTACATAGTAATCGCCTGCTGCAACGTAAATACCTTGCTCATACTCTTTGAAGTCGAAATTGGTTATAGCTGGAGAGGCTGCTGAAATGTCTGTTGATGCAGTGAGGTAGACATCAACAGTCGATGCCGAAGGCGCAGCGTGAATCACGTTAAGTACCGCACTAGTCGCGACTGGGCGTCTTTCTGTTTCAATCAATAAGGCTTCAATAGTCGCGAGTTTGTCTACGGCGAATACTGCATAATCAAGCCCTTTATCAAGAGCAATGTCTTGAGCGTCAATAACAAGTGTTCCAGGAGTATTATCTGGGTACACCCCAATGTCGTAAGTCCCACCAGTGATAGCTGTATATGATGACAGGTCTTTGAAGTCGAGATCAGAAATCGCTTCAGAACCATTTAGAGACACATCTACCCTAGGTGCGTCGCTGACTAAATGCCCGACTTGAATCTCTGCGCTTTCTGATTCATTGAAAATAGTTGAAAAGCTATTACCATCTAAAACGAGCAGTTTAACTGGGGCGCTGCCGTCGCTGTCCTGGTTTGGGATTGCCGCGATAGTCAACTCACTGTTTGCCGCTAAACTGATTGTGCCCGAGTCGAAAGCCACGGTTTTTGTTCCGGCTAAAGTTAGTCTAACCTGGTAATCCCCGCTTGCAATATTTAGTACACCAGTTGCATCTTTAAACGCTAAGGTATCTAGAGCACTAGCGCTGTTAATGTCTGCGCCAGGTGCAGTTACATAGAGGTCTACATCCGGTACGCCAGCAGAGGCATGGACGACTTGGACGTCTAAAGTAGAGGCGTTAGCCTCACCTTCAGCAGAACGTTCGACTACAAGAGCTTCCACTGGGTTACTTGAACCAGTGTCGGCTTGTCCAACAACAAAAACAGTGTACTTGTTGTCTTCATCTAGGTAGAGCTTAGTTTTAGGAATAACGGTTGTCGTTGTTCCGCCCGGAAGTTGAACTTCGACTTCAATTCGGTTGTATCCTGCATCAACCTCAAGGTATCCAGAACCTACGCCATAATCGACCCCGACTAAAGTTGGTGCATTATTAACCCAAACATTTGCTAGAGGTGCATCAACAGTGGCATGTACTGCTTGAAGGGAGCTGGATTCGTCATCGTCATTGCAGCCAATCAGAGCAAAGCAAGCGGTCGCTGCTATAGCACTTAATTTTACATTCATTGTATTGTCCCCATCCCTGGCCATGACTAGATCACTGCCAGAAAAACGTAATTAGATTTTGTTTCAACAACAAGTGTTGAATTTACTTACTTTGTCACCGCCTCAACCCATTTATGAGGCAAATAGGCGGTCATCAGGGACTAGTCCAAAGTTCAATACCTGATACGCTGCTATTAGAAAGACGATCAATCAAAAGTGAATTGATGACGATTATTTTTACTGGCCGAAGTTTAGGATTTGTTCTTCGCAAAAAGAGACAATTTTGTCAGTGAATGGTTGTCGCTGGGGGATTCTGTCACTAATGGCTATGTGACGAACTAGAGTGAGCAAACGATAGATTTCGATATCTTGCATTGCTTCTTTGTGGCCGCAGAGGAGAAGGTATCGGTTTACGAACTGTTGAATGTTATTTTGTGCGTAGAATGGGTTATCGTGTAATCGAAGACACTGCTCTTGGATATGAGCGATAAAATTGCCTATATCGAGGTATGGAGACCCAAAACACACAAGGTCGAAGTCGATCAGATAGATTTTTTCACCATCCCACAACACTTGATCATGATAGAAGTCTCTATGGATAGGCCTGATAACCTCAGTGTTTAATGGTGAACACAAGACCGTACATGCTTCGAGTAGCTGGTGGAGTCGCTGTGTTAGGTCAGGCCTGTGGACGATAACGTGTGCGAGATTGGTCCTAAGAACCTCCAACTCTTTTTCAACAGAATGTTCTTTGTTTGGCTGTAATCCAGTGTTATGAAGCTTGTAAATTGCAAGTGCAAGATGTTGAGGAAACTCGGAATTGGTACTTTCACAAAATGGAGTGAAGGCTATCTCTCCATCCACTTTTAATTGAAACCAAGCGTTAAGGTTAGCCAAAGCGAAGAGCGGTTTGGGTACCTGAATGTTGTCATGAGCCTTATCATCAAAACCTTGATCGTATAGCGTTTTCTGAATCTCCCAACTGCGTTTGTCTAATCCTTTCGCTCGTACTTTCCCGATAATTGTGGTCTCGTCGCCTGCATCAACTGTGTACTCTATTAAGGCTCTTTTGTCTGCTTTGAAACGAGCCAAAAATGTCTGGGTTATTGGGTATTGTGCCACCACATTTGAGTCACACTCCTGCTGGACAATATTGGCATCTAAACAACGGGCAATTAATTGGCGGAATGTCCACTTAGGCTCGCTGACATGCGATTCTACTAAGTTTATGAATGTTTCGGTCAGCAATCGTTTGGAGCTGGTTTGCCAATTGGGTAACCCAAATCTAAGTGGATGATAGATTAACTGGAATACGCCAATAGCAAGGAATAGACTAACCTGCTCTTGATCAACCTTTCTTTCTCCTGAATAACCATCCAGGAATATGCGCTTCACTTTGTCAAAGTTGCCCCTTGAGAGTAAACCTATTTCTGATTTGTAAAGTAAGTGAGAGAGAAAGTTCCCCAAATCAAATGCGCTAAACCAGCAGCTTAAATTATCAAAATCTAGGAACTCAGCGCCGTCAGAGGTAATTAAGACTTGCTCAGCATAAAAGTCTCCGTGAATAAAGCATTTCTCTTTTTTTTGGTTAGAGAGACGACGGGCGATCTCGTGGGCCAGCCAAAGAGCGAGATCGGTTTGTTGTGGCAGTATTGTACTGATGGATTTGGCATGTTGGCGAAGCAAGTGGGCAAAATGAGAGGCTTTAACTCGAGGGACTTTTTTCGACAGTGGACGCATATGAAATTGCGCCAGTTTTTGCCCGCAAATGTAGTAATGCGTGAGGTGTTCTGCATCCATTGGATCTTGTTGATGGAGCGGCTCACCATCGACCCATTCGTAAATCAGCATACAATGCTTGTCGCTTTTCCCTAGGATTTTTCCAAAGGGGCTGTGTGGACGCTTTAAGTAGCTGACATTCAAACACTGATAGCGCTGTGGTGTGTAGAGCTTAACCACTGCGCGCATACCATTTCCTAGGGTTAGTTTCGCGACAAAACGTCTTTCGGGTTTGTATTGCAGCGGTGTCAGTTGGGTATGCGTCGTGTTGTGTGGTGTGAAGAATGAACGCTCTAGAAGCTGCTCTCTTTGTTCTGGGTCGACTAAGCGTTCTAAGGCGGGTAATTGAGCATCAAACGGGTAACGATGAATGACTATGTTATGTTGAGTGTCCGTTCTACAATGAGTTTGAGCAAGAGAGGAGCTGCTTTGAATCTTTTGCTGGGCTTTTTCTACTTTTACTCTTTCTGAGAATGCTTTTAGATAAACCAGATGATGATGCTCATTTTGCTTAACTTGGTACAAGCATAAGCAACTGCTGGTGGGTTTATACCTTAGGTATTCGCGCTTGAGTTCTGTAAGGCAATCCCAGCCTAACTCGATGCTTAACAAATTCTCTAGAGACGACCTTTCAAAAAGAAGGTCAATACCGGGAATACTAGTGTCTTTCGGCTTTTCCTGAGAATCCATTGCCTAGTTTGCTCCATAATGTAAATGAGTGTCAGAGGAAAGCGACTCGGACTCTTTGGCAGCAATCAGCTGACCATTTTGTACGCTTACCTGGATGTCACATAACTCTGCACATTGCTGACGATGAGTGATCCAAAAAGTGGTTTTACCTAAGGATAAGTCATAGAGCGCATGACTGACAGATTTCTCGGTTTCTGGGTCAAGGCCAGTTGTCGGTTCATCGAGTATCAATATTGGATTGTTCGTGAGCGCGGCACGGGCGATGGCGATACGCTGACGTTGACCCGCTGATAGCGTTACTCCTCGCTCGCTCACATGTGTTTCATAGCCGTTAGGAAGTGATTGAATGAAATCATCGATCTTGGCGAGCTGTGCTGCTGTCTTAATCTCCTCTGCGCTAGCGCTAGGCTTCGCTATTGCAATGTTGTCACTAATGGAAGCAGAAAAAAGAGCGGTTTCTTGCATGACGACTGAGAACTGATTTCGATAGCTCTCGAGCGTAAAAGTGCGAATATCTTGCCCTCCAATGCTTACTTGGCCTTTGCTAGGGTCGTATAGTCGAAGTAACAGTGAGATCAGCGTTGATTTACCGCTACCAGAAGTTCCGACAATGGCGACTCGTTTTCTATTTGGTATGTGGAGGTTGATATGGTGTAGGGCAGGCTTAGACTCTCCAGGATAAGAAAAGCTAACGCTACTGAACTCGATATCACCATTTAGCCGGGGGGCTGTAAGCGCATTAGGTAAATCTGTAATGGCGTGTTCTTCATCCAGCACATTCAGAACGCGCTCTCCTGCTGCGGAGGCTTTTGCCAAACGAGCCGTGTATTTAGTGAAGTCTCGAATTGGACGAAACACGCGGCGAAGGTAGTAAATGAATACGATGAGTCCTCCAGGGGTGAGGTGGCCGTTTAATACTTCGATAGAGCCAAAGGTCAGCACCAGCGCAGTCGAAATTGCCACTAAGATTTCGACTGTCCTCTGTAAACTTGCCACAAGTTTTTTGCCTTTCACTCCTTCTTTTAGGCTTTTGCTGTTGGCTTGGCGAAAGACATCACCGAATCGCTCTTCAATTTTAAGCGCTTGTACGGACTTAATAGCTCCGATGGATTCAGCAGCCGTTGCAGCCATGTCGCCTTCTCTTTTGCGATTTTTTTTGGCCACCGTGTGTATATGTTTGCTTTTATTCAAAGTGACAAGCCAAAGAATAGGAAGAGGAATTAAGGATATAAGAGCGAGTTGCCAGTTAAGCCACAACATCACAGATAGGATCAGTGAGAAGATCAACCCACTACTGAGCAAGGGCACGATGGCGGTCACTGAGACTTCTTTTATCATCCCCATGTCACCGATCAAACGAATAACCAGATCACCACTGCGCTGCTTTTGATGATAGAGAACGGATAATCCTTGCAGGTGAGTGAAGAGCTTTTCTCTTAGGCGAGTGATGACATGATTGCCTGCAACCGCCATACAAATCGTCGCTATGTACGTGACTGCTGCCCGAAGAGCAGTAATCACAACAAGAATGACAGCAAAAATGACTATGTACTCAATGGGAGAGTAGGACGATAAAGGGGCAAAGTGTTCTTTGCTATCTGGGTTGGATATGACTAATCGGTCGATAATAAACTTCAGTGGCCATGGCTCAACAATTCGCAGTAGCGCTTGGAGAAACAGGCAAAAAAAAGCCAATCCAATAATCCCGCGCTTCTCCTTAATAAACGGACGAGTATATTGAGCAAATTTCAGTAATCCGGGTAAGCTTTCTTTGAGTCCCTTAGGGCGTGCCATTAAGCCACCTTAGATACGCCAGCAAGCGATAGGATATCTTTTACTCTAAGCGTCCAGCTATGCTTGCTCTCTGCTTCCAATCGAGCGTTTTTTCCTAACCGCTGGCCAATCGACGGGTTGTGTACCAGATAAGAAAGTGAAAACACGAGTGTCTCAGGGTGTTGCGCATCGTAAAGTAACCCAGTTTCGCCATGAGACAGGATTTGACCTATTTGTCCCATGTTGGATGACACGGTAGGTAAACCGGCTGCCATATATTCATATATCTTTAGAGGCGAGAAATAGAAAGAGGACTGTTCAGGATACGGGGCAACAGCAATATCCATTCGTTGGTAATAATCTGGTATACAGTCGGGGGCTACGGCTCCTGTAAATGTGACTGATTGGGCAATGTTGAGTTGATGCGCAAGCTGCTCAAGGTTTTGTCTTTCAGGCCCGTCACCAACAATAAGTAAGTGACACTTCGGATGCATGTTAAGCAATAAAGCAAAGGCTTCTAAGAGGTGATCTACTCCATGCCAAGGTTTTAGGGTTCCAACGAATCCAATTGTTGTGCCCCCATTTGGGGTATGTTTCCCGCTCGCGCACTGAAACTTATCTGTGTTAACACCGTTGGGTAGGACATGCACTTTCCCTCTAGTCTCGCTGAAACCTTGTAAATAGTCGGCAACTTGCTGCGATACTGCAATGATTGTCTGAGCGTGGTCGAAGCAGAGCTGGGAGATATAGTAGGCAGAATGCTCATCATAGAGTGAACGGTATTTTTTTTGTTCCTCAATTAAAGGCGCATTGACTTCTAATATGGTGGGAAGGTTATGTTTATAGCCATAGCTCATCCCTGCGTGAGACCAGAGCGAGTAGCGTTCATAGATGAATTCGTAAGGTGCGTATTTAGTCAGTTGATGAATTGTTTGTTCGTTGTCTCGTATATCTGACTGCTCGCGAAGGTGCCTGTCGTTTATCTTAGAGTGCTTTACTCGATGGAACTCGATTGAGGAGAGATCTTTTGGACAGTTATCGCCAGTTGCCGCGGCAAACAGGGAGAGTTCATGTCCATGGCCTTTCATCGCTCGAACGACCTCTTGAATGTGTAGAGAGCAACCTTTACTCCCGAAAGCGGGTACGCCTCTATCTGAACATACATAGGCACCTTTCATGATTTTAACTCCGTTTCCACGTGTGGAAGTAATGCCGCAAAGCTTGGGTATTGATATCTATATTGAAATACTCGTCGATCTGACGTCTAGCGTTGGCTGCTAATCTTTGTCCTAGCTCTGGTTCATCGAGTATCCGGCTAATCGCCTTAGCAAGATCATCTGGGTTTCGTTGAGGGACCATCAATCCAGTGTTGTTGTCTTGTATCACTTCAGGAATCCCCGTGACATCTGTTGAAATGCAAGGCGTTCCCAATGCCATTGATTCGACTAATACCGTAGGTAAGCCGTCTTGGTTATTATCGTGTCCAACCACGCATGGGGCGACGAATACCGCTGCGTTAGACAACTTATGCTTGACTTGTCCCTGGGGCATTGGGCCGGATAGCTGTACGTGCTGGTGTAAATCGTATTGTTCAATCAAGGAGTTCAGTAGCCCTTTTTGGTCGCCAGAACCGATGATCTCGCAACGAAAAACAACGTCTTGATCTCGTAAAATAGCGCAAGCCCGAATGAGATCGTCAAACCCTTTTTTTTCTACTAGTCGGCCGACGGCAATAATCTCTCTTGGTCGTTCATCATATGGAGTTGTAGGAAAACTCTCTAAATCCAACCCATTGTATATGCGGAATAACTTCCGACTATCCACACCAAGGTTTTCAATAAGGTAGTGGCGGTTAAACTCGCTGACGGTGATGGCAAATTGGGTGGCATCAAACTTTTTCTTCAACTGCGTGAAATCGTTGTCTTGGTGGAAGATATCCTTTGCATGTGCGGTGAAACTGGAAGGGACTTGGCAAAGCTGAGCTGCTATTTGCGCCACGGTAGTTGCAGTAGTCGCGAAGTGAGCGTGGATGTGGTCAACCTTATGTTTATGCAGGTGCAATGCAAGTTCTAATGCTTGCGTTATCTCTCTCGCGCTAGCTTTTGAGTGCTCTCCTAAGACCTGCCATAACTTGGGGTATACCTCGGCTGCGCGTTTCTGTAGTTCCCAAAATGTGCTGGCGCGCTCGGCTTTACTGGATAAATAAGCCACCGGAGCATCGACTTTGGCGATGATATCCTGAAAGTGAGTATCTTGAGGAGGCAATAACGCGTAGATCCTTACTTTATCACCAGCTCTTTCATGAGCGAGGATTTCGTTGACGATGAAAGTTTCCGAATATCTTGGATATCGTTTTACCACATAAGCCAAATGCATAACGCAGTGTCCTTAATCAACAAATACTAGAGGAGATAAGAGAGGATTTTGTCTTCGATAACGTACATTCCGCGCCGGTTAACCTCCTTGGTTGGATACGTTGCTCTTTTATCGAAGAGTAATAAATGCATCCGCCGCAAAAGATCGTTTGGTGTCATTTCTTCTTTATCTAAGTATTCAAACTTACCTTTACCGCTCAGCTTTTGTGCGCGAATTAACTGCTCTTCTACAGGTACTGAACGTGGGATAAGAATTGCTGGAGTATTACAGCTCATCAATTCGCAAACGGTGTTATAGCCTGCCATTGAAATGACCAAATCGGCATTGCTAATCAGTGAGATGAAGTCAGGGTTAAATCTTTCTACTGTTGTGTGTTTATGCTGATTAGCTTTGGATGTGAGTCGGTCTGCAGTTTCATCATCCATTTCCGGTCCAAGCACAATGTGATGATGTAAATGCTCTGGAAAGTCAGCTATCTCCAAAGTGTTCAAGTACGTATCTATTAACACCTCTCCGTCGTTACCGCCTCCCACCGCAATAACAACTTGTTTGCTGGATTCTGTTGATTCAAAAGGGGAGGGGATGAGATCTGTTACAGGTTTAGAAAGGTAACCGCAGAAGCTCGTCTTGCTCTTTACCGTTGAGGGGAAGTCATACTCCTTAGGTAAATCAAATACAGATTCGTCACCGACAACTAACACTTCATCGTAGTGCTGTTCTATTGTTCGGTGATATTGATGTTTTTCCCATATCTGTTTCGTTTTGGTGGGGGAGTCTAAGATATCTCTAAGTAGCAGTATGAGATTACACTTACTACATGTATCACAGGCATTAAAAATTGGGCTCAGCTCTCCAGACAGGCCAGTTGGCTTTTTGTCGATTAAGCATAAATCCGGTTTAAATTCATTGAACGTACTGAGGATCAATTGGGCGCGCAATGATTTTAGCTGGGAGGGCTGAAAACATTTGAGTCTGGGCTGGTACTCTCCGCTCATATCGCGGCTTAAACAAGGCAGTTTTACGTAATCGATTTGAGGATGCGTGCGAAACGCGTGATACATTGGAGAGCCTGTTAACAGCAAGATAAACAGATCCCGATGGCGATTAACTAAGAATGAGGCAATCGCAACCATTCGACGAATGTTTCCGAGCCCATAGCTATCATGAGAATAAAAGAGAAGCTTTTTCATTCTTGAACCCACTTGCATAAGAAACGTACCAATTGGATTTTAAATTGGCTGAACTAATACTTTTGTATGACTGAAAGTATAGCCATGGATTCGAATGTTAGTGAGTTCTAATGTTGGATTTGTTTTAAGTGTATAATTGTAAAAGTGATTTTATTTACACTTTTATCATTAACTTGATTGAGAAAAAGCCGCTGTTAGTAAGCGGCTCATCTGTAAGTTTAGTCGTCAGCGCGTTCAATTTCGCTTGCGTAATACTGTTGATTGATCAACTTTGCTTCAACTTCGATACGTTGATTGGCCAAAGTCGCGAACGTGAGTTGATCGTCATATCGCGTGGTTGAGTTGGTAAAAACCGTCACTTCTTTACCAGCATGGATCATAACAAAACGGTTTTCTTCTTCATTAAGGTCAACAACGTTTCCTTCTAGGTCGATCTCATTGTTGCTCCAATCGCCGTCGTGATCCGTCTCGAACTGAATTTCAACAGCAAGTTGATCCGACCCTTGACGCTGGCTCGTTACTTCAATTTGTTCACCAGCTTTCAAGTTTTCACGTGTACCGTCTTCGAAACGGGTTTTACTCGTTACGACAAACTTACCGCGGTAGTTGAGTTCAAAGGATGAGTAGTCGTTCGCAACCCAAGTTACGACACCTTCTACTTCTGTGCCATTTTCGAGCTCGTTGTAATCTTCTACATCGATATCTGTCGCTTGAAGCGTACCTGACACCATAGAACCTTCGACTTCCACCCACAAGCCATTCGCCAGTTCGTGGTGGTCATCGCTATCACTTGCTGAGTAGTCAACATTAAGGTTAGCGCCCAAAGTGAAAGATAAGCGGTTGAGATCTAGGTTGTTTACAAAACCTTCAACTTCAACCTCATTTGGTGCTTCACTGCTTTCAAACGCTACCACAGAAAGAACTTTATAGCCTGCATCGGCTGTTGGTAGGCTTGATACCATTACCCAATCCCCGTTTTCAACATCACTTTCTGGTAATGAATCAAACGTTAGAGAGATGCCATTCACTTTGAATGACGTGCCGTTGATATCGCTAATTTGGCCAACGATAGTCGGCTCTATTTCGACAGTGACAGAAGCACTTTTCGCTTGGGAACCAGAAATTTCAACCATCATATTAGGCTGTAGAGAGGTTCTTGTGAGAGAGCGATCTTTATACTCAACGCGTGATACTTTGTAGTGACGACCATTTACTGTAATTGAGTCGCCTTGTACAGAATCAATTGTACCTTGGATAGAGAATGATTCAGTTTTATTAGCGTCAGAATCACTGCCGCTACCGCCGCCACAACCAACTAGTACAAGACTCACAAAAGACGCTAATGCAAACTTTTTCATCTAAGACCCTTTTTTGACATTCGTATGATAGATTCGGGTGTATCCTAGCGCCCTAAACGTGAAGCACTCGTGAAGAAACGTGAAATTATGAAAATTTTGATAGTAGACGATAGCCACAACGTAACTGAGACCATCGCAGATTATCT
Source organism: Vibrio sp. (assembly GCF_984391705.1). Classification (NCBI taxonomy): domain Bacteria; kingdom Pseudomonadati; phylum Pseudomonadota; class Gammaproteobacteria; order Vibrionales; family Vibrionaceae; genus Vibrio; species Vibrio sp. The sequence continues at coordinate 122,251 of NZ_CFHWOM010000005.1, forward strand.
TGAACTCGAAGGTATGACCATAGATTGCGCCTATCATGGCGAAGCTGCGGTTCAATTGGTGGGACGTCATCATTATGACGTCATTATCATGGATATCATGATGCCTAAGGTCGACGGTATTACTGCGGTGAAAAAGTTACGTGAAGAGTTGTTTTGTAACGCCCCTATACTTTTTCTCACCGCGAAGGATAGCCTAGATGACAAGGTTGCCGCGTTTACAGCTGGTGGGGATGACTACCTCCTAAAGCCCTTTGCATTGGAAGAGCTTAGTTTGCGTTTACATGCGTTAGCTAGCCGAGGCCCAAGGCAAGATGTTGGCAATTTGAGTTTTGCTGACATTGTGTTGAATACCAAAACCAACGAAGTCGTTCGCTCGGGGAAAGCGGTCAAGCTTAGTGGTATCCAACTTAAGATTATTAAAGTGTTACTTCGCAAGGCGCCAGGGATTGTTAGTCGTAATGAAGTCATCTCGGCAGTTTGGGGTGATGATGAACCTAGTAGTGATGCTCTGCGAAGTCATATTTATGGCTTAAGAACAGCGTTAGATAAAGGTTTTAATGAAACAAGGCTGGAGACGATTCATGGAAAAGGGTATCGAATCAAAGCATAACACTTATCCGAGCATTTACCGCAAGATTAAGCTTAGTTTTGGACTGATGACATTAGTCATGTTTGGCGCTTTTTGGACTGTGATTTATTTAGCGGAAAATCAAATGGAGGTGATTAGCCTTCATCACTGGCTTGATACTGAAGCTACTCGCTATGTGACCGATTACAAAAACTATGGTGACAGAACTGTTTTGCCAAACCCGGCAGAGTTTTCGACCTATTTCAGTTCGCAAAGTGTTCCTGGGTGGCTGTCTCATTATGTGAAGCCAGGCTTTTACGAATACTTACTTGGGGCGGAAGACAAACACTTTATCGTACTAAATAACCCTTCCGGCGATGGTTTGATGTACATCGTTTTCCAAGACGATGCTGATGACTACTTAGATGAGTATGAGTGGACATTGCACAACTACACTTTGCTATTAGGTGGTTTGATTTCTATTCTGGTTGTCTTTTACGCCGTTTATGTTGTCCGGTCGCTATCCAAACCGCTGAGTAGTATTGAGAGAAAAATTGGCCAAATGACACCGGGCGCGCCGACATTTGATATCGAAAGTGCTTACGCAGAGACACGTCATATAGAGCAAACACTAGTCGATGCCAAAAATACAATTTCTGGGTATTTTCAGCGCGAAAAAGAGTTTAGTCGATTCGCTTCTCATGAATTAAGAACGCCAATCATGGTGATTTCGGGCTCAGCTGAGTTGTTAGCGAAGGTCCCTAACCACCCCCCAGTCGCTTATAAAGCGATCGCAAGAGTTCAGCAAGCAACAGAGCAGATGCGTGTGTTAACGGAAGCATTTTTGCTGCTAGGTAAAGAGACGATAGAAGAGACGCATTTTGTCGATAACGAGCTTTGTAATGCTCTGCAACAGCAACTCGATGAGATGGCACCACTGTTTACTAAGCAGGGCTTAAGTTACCAACTTACTGTTCAAGGCTCCTTCTCAGTCCACGCGCCGGAGAGCTTTGTTTTGATTGTTATGAATAATCTGATCAAAAATGCATTTAGTTATTCGATTGACGACATTGCGTTAGACTTGTCCAAGAGTCGGCTAACCATAAGTAATCACCATGACGGTAACGAAACTTACAACGCAGGGTATGGCTGCGGCTTGGTGATTGTTGAGCGAATTTGTGAACGTATGGGTTGGCGTTTTGATACCCTCGACGATGGGCGACAGTTTATTGCTCACGTTCGCTTTAGTTAAACATAGCGCGCTACCTACGCGCTATGTTTAACCAATGCCGCCTTGCTTAAACTCGTCCGCATAGGCTTTGTCTTCTCTCATGATGTGGTGAGTGAGCCAGTTTTTCAGAAAAGACATTAGCTCATCACCGATTTCTTCTCCTCTTTCTACGCGTCGCTGGAAATCGAGCACTTCTTTTACTAACTCTTCGTGCTTCTCTTTATGCTGTTTATATTGGCTATAGTTGACTTGTTCAAACAGAGTTTCTTCGTAGGTGAAATGGTTGGCCGTGTAGTCGATCAGCCCCTGCACGACGCGCTTGATTGATGGTAATCCGTAGTTGTGGTTGAGCAAATGGTAGAGCTCGTTGATCAAATGGAGCAAAGTCTGGTGTTGGCGATTGATTTCATCGATACCAATGTCGAGATTATCGGTCCAGTCCATTAATCGGTCCCTGCGAGCATCTTCTTTCGCAACTTGACGTTCGTCCATTGCAAAACGGCGCAGCAGCGAATCTATTTCGCCTGAGAGGTTTCTTACCGTAATACTAGCAATCAAGGTTTCCTGAGTGGAAAGAACGTTGTTTTCTGATTCTGTTGCGATGAGCTGAAGACATTGCTTGAGCTCTTCCGTTTGGGCGGTTTGTTGTTCAGACGACGTCGCAATATGTCCACCTAGCGCCTGAATTTCCTCAATTTGTTGATTTAGGGTCTTGAACGTATTTTCTGCGGTTGACGCAATTTTCAAGGAATGAGCCATGCTCGACTTATTCTCTTGCATGGTCGCCATGACATCGTCGGTCTTTGTTTGAAGATTGGTGATTTTAGTTCGAATTTCCTCCGTCGCTTCTTGAGTTCTCATTGCTAATGAGCGCACTTCATCGGCTACGACAGCGAAGCCTCGCCCTTGTTCGCCCGCGCGAGCGCTTTCAATCGCGGCGTACAACGCGAGTAAGTTAGTTTGCTCGGCAATCCCGCTGATGGTTTCCATTACTTGACTGATTTGTGCCGTTTCAGCCATTAGCGACTCAAAGTGGGTATTTGAGTTATCAATATGTTGATTGGCGTTATCCAGCGCTCGCTCCAAATCAACCATATCTCGGGAGCCTTGGTCTGCTTGGCGTTTAGCTTCGCTCGCAAGATCAGAGGTCGACTCACAATAGTCAGAGACTTGGTGAGTGATTTCTGAAAGTTCTGTAATGATTAACTCAGCTTTATCGACGTCTTGCTTTTGGCCAATCGCGCCTTGCTTAGATTGCTGGGAGTCCTTTTGAACGGTATCGGCAACTTCTAGAAGATGACTGGTGGACTTTCCCAGAGCATTCACCGTACGTGAGATATCTGAGCCGATACGATTAATGGTGTGATAAATCGGAGGCGTTACATTCTCTTTATGGGGAATACGCTCGGTTAAATCACCCTCTGACAGATGAACTGCCACTTTTCTCACTTGGGCGAATATTGTATTCATTGAGCCCAGGACAATGGCAAAAAGGAGCACATAAGATGCGGTGATGATTAAGGCTACCCATGCTTTTAGTATGATTAGATAACCGAAAAGAGGGAGCGCACTAGACAAGCAAACCAGCACACTTTGCGCAGTCGAGAGATGAGTGATTTTGTCAATTAATTGGTGAAACATGCCCGACTCCTTCTGGTTCAAATGCCGTGTACTGATAAGTCAGTTGAAAGTTGATAGCACTGCTCTAGATTAATTTCTAGACAATGGTAGACGTCCTTATCGAGCTCATTTCTTTTCACCATGGGATACATAATCTCGACGATTTCCTCTTTTGAAAGTCGGGTTCGATATGGACGATCTTGGGAAAGAGCTTGAAACACGTCGACGATGGCGATGATACGTGATGGTAAATCGAGTTGTTCCCCTGACTTGTTATTGGGGTAGCCACTACCATTAATTCGTTCATGGTGATTTGTCGCCCATTCTCCAATTTTGGAATCAGGAAATACCATTTTTAGTGCAATTTCGGTATCAATCGTATGTCGGCGAATACGGGTATACTCCTCCCTGGTTAAGCTGCCTTGTTTGTGAAGAATTTCGTCAGGGGTTCGTAACTTGCCTATATCGTGGACTAAGCCAGCGACGTAGAGTTGCTGCGTGGTTTTAAGTGGCAGCTTAAGCTTAGTGGCGATGAACTTACACAACTCTGCCACCTTGATTGAATGCTGATAAGTGAAGGGGCTTTTGGCATCGACGATTCCTGCAATGAAAGTGCCTAGTTCCACTAGGCTCTCAATCGTTAAATCTTGCTGCAACCAGTCTAAGTGCGTAAAGGTCAGTGGAATGGCTTCAATGTTTTCTGGCTCCATTGAAAACCAGAAACCATCTCGGCTTGTGAGTTCTGACATAGCGTCAATGTAATCTGGACGAAATAATGAACCTTTATACTGATTTAACTGTTCCGCGATGCTGCGTTTTTTAAGTGTAACTAAATCACTATGTTCACTATTTATATGTCTAGCGCGAAGCACATCGAGTCTGTCTGCGATGAAAATTAGTGCGGCAATGTCTTTTTCAAATGGCGAAAGATGCAGTCCTTCTAGGATGTCCCATGCCGTGTGGTGGTGGCGAACAATGTTGGCAAATTGAGCTAAGATATTGCATTGATTAAGCGCGTTGTAGCCATGTATACAGTGAACGCTTGGATCATCCGGCTTAAACTTAGAGACCAAGTTGGTATGCTCTTCGGTTTGAGAAACGCCACAGTCATGAATAAGGCCTGCTAAGAAACAAAATTCTTGTTTTTTTACATCCCAGTTCAATAGTTTTGCGCATTCGTAACTGATGTAGCCGACGCGATGATTATGGTGTATATCATCGACTCCGACATAATCAAGTGCGCGCGCTACCCAGATAAGAGCATGTTTCAAATCAACCGAAAAGCTCTCAGTATTAACATTGCCTACCGCTTCCATGTTTGCCTTCCTGACGTTATTTTTTTGTTCCATCTAAAGTTTAGGAAACTCTGATAGAAGCTTAGTAAAAAAATAGATCGCCTCTCGGAAAGTTAATCAAACGTTGATCTTATCGGGGTTTTTATTCTGTTAAGTCTAAACAGCAAGAGCCTCGCTTAAGGTTTTTTGCTTCGCTAATGTGTACATAACAGCAACGGCACTTATTAATACGATGGCGGCTAGGGTGAAGCCGTAACGCGTATAACCATATTGACTAAGTAGCGCAATCGTGACGTAGCTAACGCTTTGCACTGATGTGGAGAACATAGCTAGACCCCCGTCCGCTCGGCCACGTTGTTCTGTTGGAACGCTATGATGCATCCAATTGGTTCGAGCGATTCGATTCAGCGCGTTGAAAAATCCGAACACCAATGTAGAAAGTATCAGATAGATAGGGTTAAAGGATAAGCTCATTGCAATCAAAGCGAGTGCGGTAAGACTCATCGAGCAAAGAATGAGATTTATTGGGTTTGATAGCTTAAGTAAACGTGACACTAACAATCCTGTTAGCAAGGATCCTAAGCCAAAAGCAATGTTATAGGCAGCGACCCAATCTCCGGATATGCCCACTTCGGCAAACCAGATTGGGATCAACTTTCCAAGGTAGGTTAACACCGGGTAGCTCAGAGAAGAGAGCATCAAAAAGGCATAGAAATGAGGCTGAGCGACAAATATGTGCTTGCTTTCCTTTAACTGCGCCAAGAAGTCGACCGCAATATTAGATCTTAATTGTCGCTGATATGGGGTGACAATGTAACTTATTGCAGCTAGTGAAGAAGCAAGTGTAGCAAATAGAGCAAAGTCTACGATGCCCCATTTTTCCAGTAAAACGACACCCAGAGCGCCAGCTCCAAGGGTTGTCCCTTGCATGATGATTTCTTGCTTACCAGAGATCGACGCGTATTCCTCTGGTTGATAGTTTTCCTGGGTAAAGGCGTTGTTCGTAGCCCAGCCCAAATTGCTTGATACCCAGAAAACTAATTGGGCGAACGCGAGCAGCCAGTTTGAGCTATATCCGAACCATACAGCTACAAAAATAATTCCTGCAGTCGCTGCTTGAACTACCTGAACGCCGATAAGTATTATTTTGCGCGAATGACGGTCGATGAGCGTTGAGAAAAAGGGAGTTAGTACAAATGATAACCCAGTACACGCGAGTGCAATAAGAGCGACAAAGGTTCCCATTTCTGGTGTTGACAACATTAACCATGGTAAGGCCATCATAAAAAGACCCGAAGAGATACCATCAAAAAAGCGCCCAGAAAGATATGGAAGTGTTTTGTTTCGCAAATTTTGCACCATGCTATGTCCCTCAGTTATTAAGCATGGTCTTACTCTAAAACCTCAAGTAAACTTGAGGTAAAGGGATTTTTCACCGAGGAGGGAAGATTATGGAAATGAGTGTGGGTGAAGTTGCCAAAAGGGCGGGTGTAAAGGTATCTACCTTGCACTTTTATGAGCAAAGGGGATTAATTACTAGCTGGCGAAATCAGGGAAATCAACGTCGTTATCACCGAAGCGTGTTACGTCGAGTAGCTGTAATTAAGGCAGCGCAAGAGGTTGGGCTTACATTAGAAGAGATAGCTCAGTCGCTAGCCCACTTACCCAAACACGAAGCTCCGAGCAAAGAGCAGTGGGAAGAAATGGCTTCCGAGTGGAAAGCGATGCTTGAACACCGAATTCTTCAGCTAAAAGCGCTGCAAGAAGATCTGGGAAGCTGTATTGGTTGTGGTTGCCTCTCTATGAAGTCTTGCGCAATTTATAACCCTCAGGATATTCGCGCTGAAAAATTTGAAGGCAAGACCATGCTCACCGATCCTGAAGAATGGTCATAGTGATAAAGCAAATGTGAGCAGAAGGGGTAAAGTGAGAATACTGAAAAAATTGCCATATAAGACCATAGACGCAACTTTAACGGGCTCAATGTTAAAACGTTCAGCGAACAGATAGTTCATTACCGCTGGCGGCAGCATTGAGAAAAGGACCATCATCTGCATTTCCATTCTTGGTAACGGGATAAATGTATAAATGACCGTGAATGCGATACCACCCGTAATTAGAGATTGGACGGTACAAAGTAGGCCAACCTTTAAACCACTTAAGCGCATATTACACATTTGGGCGCCGAGAGAGAGCAGCATAACCGGTACTGCTGCTTGACCGAGTAGAATCGTTGCATCATAGAGTGGTTTCCAAACGCCTATATCGAGGAGATTGATGCTAAGAGCAATGACGGCAGCTAGGAAGATTGGCATCTTGATAATTTGCTTAAGCGGATTTCCTTCACTCAATACGGCCAGCCCTAGACTAATGTGAATGCATGCCGAAACTACAAACAACAGTACCGCTGGTGCCAATGCACTATCACCGAATGTATAGGTAAAAAGTGGGATCGCTAGGTTGCCACTGTTTCGAAACATATGGGGTGGCGCCCAAGTCTTGAAGTTTAGCCCTGACAGCCGACACCAAATAAGCATAACAGCACCCGGAAGAAGGACAGCTATCAGAGAGGCCGAAAGCAAAGGTATCTGCTGAAGGTTTAAGGGCATAGACACCAAAGAAGAGAAAACCAGTGCAGGAGTAAATGTATCCATGTTGATACGATTGATAGGGCGAAAGTCCGGCTTTAGCCAACGCCCCACAGAGTAACCAACTGCGATCAAGGCAAATACTGGAAAAAGAATGCCAATAACTTGTTGAAACATGAACTTATCACTCCTTTGTATCTAGGCCTACCTTAGCAAGCAGCGCGCTTGCAAGCCAAGTTATGAAACTAGGATTGGCGGTATTTGTGCAGCAGGTCTAAAGGGATGTGACAGTAATCGTTGGGAAAACGGAATAGCCTGTCCTGATGTTCGTCGTCACTTTTAACATAATTGGTTAGTGGCTTTACCTCTATCGCAATGCGATCACTATCCGCTCTTGCTGAAATGCATTCACGGGCGACAGTTAGATGCTGCGGATTTTGACTGTAGATACCTGTGCGATACTTCTCGCCGATATCCTCACCTTGTTGATTGACGCTATATGGATCGATGATTTCAAATAGATAGTTAACCAAATCTTCGACCGAGACTTTACTCGAATCAAAACGAACTTTTACACATTCCGCATAGCCATCATAAGGGCCTTGTGTCGAATGACTACTTCCATTAGCCCGACCTGCTTGAGTGGATTCCACTCCAGGTAAGTGTCGAGTAAATTCTTGTACCCCCCAAAGGCAGCCGCCTGCCAAGTAGATTTCTTCCATTGGTTTATTCTGATTAAGAGCAAGATGGGGCAATTAGAGCAAAATTGAAGAAATTCGCAATCTGTTACCTCTCTTTACTGCACTAAATTTGGTTTTTGGGGCGAGAAATTTGTGAGCTCGCCGATGGTTTTTAAAAGGTTTAAAAATAGATTTTTGATAGGCACATATGGATTTTAAGATAAAGCGGGCGTAACGGGCCTGTTTGGCGCCTTAGAATGGCGATTTAAGGGTTTTTAAAGTTGTTGTTTTTCAATGGTTTGCGGTGGTGGAATGTTACCTGGTTTAAGTGCTAATGTGTCGACGTCAATCAGGAGGGAATATGACGTTTAGCCAACAAACATTTATTGACCATGATTTTTCCAACCAAGACTATCAATCCGCGGTGTTTGAGCTGTGTAAATTTTTTAACTGCTGTTTCGATAAAGCGGATTTAAGAGATGTACAATTTATTGATTGCCTATTCATTGAACCAAAAGCTATCGAAGGATGCAGTTTCAATGGTGCCAAGTTGAAGGACGCCAGCTTCAAAAACTGTCAACTAGCGATGAGTCAGTTTGTGGCGGCCGATTGTTTCGGTATTGAAATTAGAAACAGTGACTTAAAAGGCGCAAACTTTCTTCGCGCGAACTTTACCAATCGGATCAGCCATAAAGCTTACTTTTGTTCGGCCTATATTACTGGGAGTAACCTCTCTTACACTAACTTCGAACGAGCTTTGTTGGAGAAATGCGACCTGTTTGAAAATCGTTGGACTGGGGCGCATGTATTTGGCGCAAGCTTTAAAGGCTCCGACCTGTCTAGCGGGGAGTTCAGTTTAGAGCAATGGGCCAATGCTAATTTTGAAGAATGCAACCTCTCCCACATTGACTTAGAAGGCGTTGACCTCAGAAGAGTCTCGCTGCATGGTGCAACCATCTGCGATTGGCAACAAGAGCAGCTTTTATCGCAACTCGGTATCAAAGTGATCTAACCGTACCAAAGAAGCGTTTCTATTCTTGCCTGTTTCAGATATTGAACTGTGGTAGGCAAGTTCCAGTCTTTTGTGATCTATTGCACGTTTGAAACAATTACGTAGCAACTTATCTCTATTACAGTGTGATTCCTCATGTGCAACACAAATCATAGTCTAATGTAATGTTAGCTAGGTTTATTATAAAAATGAGGTATGAGGCTCATGCCGCTTTTGCAACGTAAAGGATTTTGGTTTGGTTCGATGTGCTTAATGTTATTAGGCTCGGCGAGCTATTCTTATCTCTCAAAAGAGAAGCAAGAAGTATCAAGCATTCGGATCGGGGTATCTTTGACTCCGATCTCTTCACCATTCCTTGTTGCCGAGAAACTCAAACTGTTTGAAAAACATGCACTAGATGTGCAGTTGTTTCCTTGTGTGAGTGGCAGTGCATGTACTCAGCTTATGTTGGATGAAAGCGTTGACTATGCGGCCGCATCTGAATCTGTAGTGATGTTCCAAAGCTACGAACATAATGATTTAGCGTTACTTGTCTCTTTCGTCGAATCGGATAGTGACCTGAAACTACTAACCTTAGGGCCAAATAATATAAACAGTGTAGCACAGCTAGAAGGAAAGCGGGTTGGGCTAATTAAAGGGACAGCGAGCGAGTTTTATTTTGATTCAATGCTGTTAGCCAATGACTTAAAGGACTTAAATGTCAGTAAGGTTTACCTAGAGTCTTATGAGCTTGTTCCAGCGTTGCTTTCCTATCGTGTTGAAGCAATTTCCGCGTGGGAGCCCATGGGTTATCAGGCAAACTTACATTCTGCTGCAGAAGTGCGAAACCTTGGAACTCGGGGCATATACCAACTTTCATTTAATCTACTGTCAACTCGACCCTACCTAGAGTTTGTGGGAGATGAACCCAAACGATTATTGAGCGCATTGAATGAAGCGGTGCAGTGGATCAATGTAAACCCTGAGCAAGCTCAGGCTGTTGTTGCGGAGCGTTTAAATATCTCGGTGGACCAAGTTGAGTGGTCTTGGCGAGACTATGTATTTCGCCTTTCCTTGGGAAATTCTTTGCTTTCCAATTTGCAGTTTCAAGCCAGATGGGCACATGAGTCAGGCTTGGTTTCTGGCAATCCGCCAGACTTCCGCGATGTTTTCTTTCCCCAACCCTACCAACAGGCAACGTTGCAGAGACACTAACCATGATCAGTTCATTGTTTAAAAAGCTATTTTTGCTTTCGACCACGACCATGCTATTAACCCTTCTCATTGTGGTGTCTTTCACGAAAATTAGTACTGAGCAGAAGCAGACCAAAGTAGAGCTCGACACGATAATCGATCTTCAGCTAAGGGTAGATTTACTGCGCAGCCAACTTTGGGTGTTTTTGCAGTTTGGGGATCAGCCTAGCTTAACTCAAGTCGAGTACGCTCAGGCAGAATTAGCAACACAGTTGACGGCATATAAAGAGCAAGGGGTTCAATTCGACAACATTCAGCGAATGAACCAAAGTTTGCATGCCTTGCTTAGTCAAGAAAAAAGCCTTTATAGCCGAGATATCAGTAGTCAAAACGGAATCAGCGCGACACGCTTGTTACATTCGCGATACAACATGATTGTACAAAACATGACGGAAGAGTTAGCTCATGTCCATCAAGTCGTTTTGAATCGCAATTCAAGTAACTTGTCGAGTGTAATGACCTATGCAGCCGCGTGGTTGATTGTCTGTTCTCTACTTGTCAGCTTCATTGCATGGTTGATTCTGTTGCGTTTTAAATCTGATACCGAGTCCGTAAAAACGGCAATAGTAGAACTGGCAAAAGGTAATTTTGATGCCAAAGTGGATACTGAATCAATGGACTCTGAGTTCAAAGGCATCGCATTCTTTTTTAATCAAATGACCATCTCGTTACGAGAATCAACCGTCACGAAACATGAACTCGAAGAAGAGGTCAAACGTCAGACTATGCAGCTGAAGAAGAAGCAAGAGCAGCTGATTTTCCTTTCTGAACATGACCCGCTTACAGGCCTGTACAATCGTAGGGCGTTTGATAAATCGCTTGAAAATGCAATCGTTAAAGCTAACCGAACAGGGTGTAAACTGGCTATTTTGTTTATCGATTTAGATGACTTTAAAGTCGTCAATGATACTTATGGTCATGACGCAGGAGATGTCATTTTGGTCACTGTCGCTGATCGTTTGAGTAATGCTATTAGGCAGTCAGACTTTGTTGGTAGGTTGGGTGGGGATGAGTTTGTTATCTGTCTAGACCTACTCAATGATTTTGACATCTTACCGCAAAAAATTGATCAAATTATGCAAGCGATTTGCGCACCTATTAACTTCAACGAACGTGAATTAAATGTCAGTGCGAGCATTGGAGTGAGTCATTTCCCTGACCATACGAAGAATAAAGAAGTGTTGTTGAGTATGGCCGATGAAGCGATGTATCGCTCGAAGCAAGTCACTGGGGCGAGTTGTTATGATGGTGAAAGAATGCAGTGTCAGAGGTCGAGTAGTGATGTTGTCGAACTAGCGTCAGCGCGAAAACTGCCAAGTTAAACCGATTGAAAATAAACAACTTTGTATAGGTTGTGTAAAGTATTTTTAACGAAAAGTGAGTGGGAGAATTTTGCTCTAAACTCGACATTATTATCAATAATAGACATCTTATGCATGTTTTGGCTTGTATCTGTTTTTTAAGCCAGTTTGTATAGGGATAGTATATTATGGATAAAGAACATAGCTTACGTGAAAACCTTCTAGCACTTACTCTAGGCAGTGCTTTGGTGTCATTGGGTGTCATCTTTTTTAGTAAGGTTGGATTACTGACTGGCGGTACTGCGGGTTTGGCTATTTTCCTAACTAAAGTTAGTGATTTCAGTTTTGGACAAGTCTTTTTTGCTTTAAACCTGCCTTTTTACATTCTTTCTGTTATGCGTATGGGCTGGAGATTTACAGTTAATACGTTTATTGCCGTATCGATTGTCTCCCTTGCGGTAGATCATCTGCACAATGTTATTGAAATTGCTCGTATCGATCCTGTTTATGCTGCACTTATTGGTGGTGGGTTGATAGGTATCGGAATGCTGGTGATTTTCCGTCACAAGATGAGCCTAGGTGGCTTCAATATACTCGCACTTTTCTTACAAGAGAGGTTCGGAATTCGAGCGGGTAAAGTGCAAATGGCATTAGACTGCTTGATTGTTGTCATGTCACTGTTCATCGTAGATATCACGCTGATTCTACTGTCTGTTGTTGGCGCAGTAGCGACAAATCTCATTTTAGCTATGAACCACAAGCCTGGTCGTTATCAACCACAGCCAAGCAACGCGTAGCCTTTAGTTTCAGTAGTAACAAAAACGGCTTAGCACCATGCTAAGCCGTTTTTGTTATAAGCTCACCCAAGGAGTGAACTTGCTCAATGTTTGAGTCGACGTGACGGTTATCGCGATTAAAATATATGGCTCGGCATCCTGCTTGAATCGCTGGTGTAATGTCTTTTTCAAATGTGTCACCCACCATAATTAAGTCCCTGCAATTCACATTAAGTTGGGTTGCGATCTGTTTGTAAAACAATGGACTGTTTTTCTCTAATCCAAGGTTCGATTTACAAAAATACCCACTAATGTATTTGTCTAGTCCAACCCGTTGAAAAGCCAGCTGTATCTCTACTTCTTTCGAGTCTTTAGCGCTTGTCGCCACGTATATAAGGTGATTGCGTGAAAGATTCCTCAATAAGCTTTCTGCACCCTCTACGGCTTCCACCGTTGGCCAAAGGTACATTCTCCCTTTCTGATCCGGGGCGTCATGCATTAGGGTATCCCCCCAATCAAACAAAAATACTGTTCCACTTTTAAACATTTTTCTTCCTTGCGATGATGTTCGAGCGTTAAGCATTATTCGCTCGAAAACATATTCTTATCTTAACGACAAAATACCTGATTAGTACATGAGGCGCAGTTCATATTAAATACGCTCCTAGTTTTTATCGTCTTTCCATAAAGGTGTTTAGTATGTTTTCAATTGATGATGTAGTAGTAGCTACACAAGGTATCGACCTAGGTCAAATGGTAGTAGTTGGTATTAGCAGTGGCGGTGCTTACATTCGCGTTAGCGTTGACGGCATGACTCTGACTTACCCAGTTAAAAGCCTAAAAAAAGCTTAATCGATTCCTAAACTTATTGGAAATTCAAGCATTCTAAAAGGAGCCTCAAATAGGCTCCTTTTTCATTTCTACTCTCTAATCTCTATTTCTATCTTCAACTCTTCTATTCCCGTTTTTCCCCTGTCGGTATACCTAATTTCATGATGGTGAAAAATACCTAAACTTGTTTATATTCGCCATTCTTATGAATTGGAGTGGTGCTTGTTTTGGTTAACTGTTTGATAATGTTGACTTTATCTGTTGGCATGCACTTTGCTGTATGGCTAGGAGCACTAAGTTACAAAGCTAATATAGGTGATTTTTATAAATACTCTCATTCTCATGGATAGTTTTGATTCAATTGGTGTCGAAGCATGAGTCTGTACGTATAAAAAATATAATTTTCATTCTTAGCTCATGCTCAGCATCGAAGAATGTTAAGCACCATACCTAGATAAGGAATAGTCATGATATCTAAGTCGTTACGTTGGTTACTGCCGTGTGTCATTTTGGCTGGCGCGTATGGAGGTTACAGCGCGATTGCCTCCACTGCTCCGGAAGCCGAAGAGGAGAGGGCAGAAAAGAGCTTACCTATTGTCACCGTTTCACCGATTCAATCAAGTGACTACAATGTGGTTATTTCAAGCCATGGTGAATTACAGCCAGTTGAAGTGACACAATTGTCTGCACAAGTTTCAGGTGAAGTGATCAGTTGGCACCCTAATTTTGTTATTGGCGGTGTCGTTAAACGTGGTGAAGTACTTTTTCAAATTGAAAACGATAATTACCAAGCTTCTGTATTGCAGGCCGAAGCTCAACTAGCCAGTGCGAAAGCCATGCTCATCGAGGAAAAAGCGAAAGCAGAAGTTGCCAAGCGCCAAGCGAAGAAATTGCCTGCAAAACAAGTGACCGATTTATATCTTAGAAAGCCTCAAGTATTGAGTGCGACGGCACAGGTTAAGTCTGCTCAAGCGGAACTTAAGCGCGCGCAGCGAGATCTAGAGAACTGTAAAGTTGTTGCACCGTACGACGCTTTAGTTGTTTCTCGTGATATTGGTGTTGGTCAGTTTATTGCGGCTGGAGCGCATGTTGCAACGTTGAACAATGTTGAGGCCGGGGAAATTCATATTCCTATTGCAGGCTTCGATAGTGCTTTCTTACCTGAACAGTATGCTGGTAAGCCTGCCACAGTGATTCTTAGAGGTATCAACAATGTTGAGCGTGAAGGTGTTATCGACCGTGATTTAGGTGTCGTCGATTCAAGTACGCGCATGCTCAACGTGGTCGTTAAAGTTGACGATCCCTACGCAATTAAATCTGCGGCGACACCTGTGAAGTTTGGTTCGTACGTCGAGGTTCAGTTTGTCGGTAAAGAGCTCAAACATATTTATCGTCTACCCCAAGAGTTGGTGAATAACCAGCAAGTCTGGGTAGTCAATGACAAAGGTGAGTTGGAGCCGAGAACAGTGAATGTTTTAAGGGCCGAGAAGGAATTTATGCTGATTGGCGAAGGCTTGTCCGACAACGACCAGGTGGTGCTAACTGTTCCTGAATACCCTCAGAAAGGGTTATTAGTGGACGTGAATGTTTCAGATGAAGCCATCGTGTTTTAGGGATACATCATGGAAGAGACCAAACAAAAAGGCTTGATTGCCTATTTCGCTAATAACTCTGTAGCTGCCAACTTACTCATGGCATTTATTCTGATTGTTGGTACAGCGAGTTTTTTCTTTATTCAGCGGCAAATGTTCCCGAATATCGAAGTGAACTATATCAATATCCATGCACAATATCCTGGGGCTTCGCCTCAAGAGATTGAAGAAAGCATTTTGATTAAGGTGGAAGAATCTCTTAAGGATGTAACTGGGATCAAGAAAGCTGTATCAACCGCAAGTAGGGGTTCTGGCTCCGTAGAGCTTGAGATTGAGGTGGATGAGAAAACGGAAGATGTTCTCGACAAAGTGAAACAAAAGGTCGATTCGATCGCTAACTTTCCTGCTGGAATGGAGCCGATTCAGGTCTATCAGTTTGAGTTTCGCCAAGATGTTATAGAAATGGCGATTGTCGGTAACCGCTCGCTTCTTGAACTGAAACCGATTGCCAAGCAAATAGAAGACGAGCTGTTGCAGCTTAATAATGTTGCCTTGGTTGATTTAGGGGCGCCGGAATATGAAATAGCGATTGAAGTTGAGCCTCGTGTTTTACAAAAGTACAGCCTAACCCTGAATGATGTCAGTAACGCGATTAAGCGTTACTCCGCTAACTATTCGGCTGGTGAAGTGCGTACGAACTCAGGCATGATTTCGGTTCGAATTGAAAACCAATACTACAGTGGTGAAGAATTTCGTCAGATACCAGTCAAAATTGGCGCAAACGGCGGCAAAGTCTTACTTCAAGATATAGCGACCATCAAAGATGGATTTACTGAAGATGATCGTTATTTTAAGTACTCAGGTGAGAATGCCATCTATCTTTCCGTTAAGGCAACCAAAGACCAGAACATGGTTGCGGTTGCTGAGTCTGTAAAAAGCTATATCGCAGAGAAAAACAAAACTTTGCCGTCAGATTTAAAAATCAAAACCCTGGTAGACATGACATACTACCTCAACGCTCGCCTCGACATGATGTTGAAAAACTTACTCCAAGGTGCGGTTTTGGTGGCTTTAATGTTGAGTATATTCTTACGCTTTAAGCTGGCAATGTGGGTGATGGTCGGACTGCCTGTTTGTTTCTTAGGTGCCGTGATGCTGATGCCTGCAATTGGTGTGAGTATTAATATTGTTTCCTTGTTCGCCTTTATCATGGTCTTGGGTATCGTGGTCGACGACGCGATTGTCATTGGAGAAAGTGCTTATACCGAGATAGAGAAAACGGGTGGGGGTGTCGACAATGTAGTCCGTGGCGTTAAACGTGTTGCGACCCCGGCGACCTTTGGTGTCCTCACGACGATTGCGGTGTTCGCTCCCTTCCTAATGTCCAAGGGAATTGAACGGGCATTCTTTTTTGGAATTGCTTCCATTGTGATTCTTTGCCTGTTGTTTAGTTTAATAGAATCAAAGCTCATCTTGCCCTCTCATTTGGCTCACTCAAAGTTTAAGCCAATTAAAAAAGGCAGTTGGCGAGACAGGTTTAATACACGTTTCTTTAGCTTTGTTAATGGGCCTTACAAACGATTCGTTACTGTGTGCACACATTGGCGATGGAGCGTATTTACAGGGTTTGTCGCTTTGCTGGTGGTGAGTATTGCCTTAGTGATGGCAAATTATGTTCGCATTGTGCCATCTCCCAAAGTGCCCCATGACTTTCCAAGCATCAAGCTTGTAATGAACGACAATGTTTCCAGTGAGCAAACCATCTCTGCACTGAAGCAGATTGAAAGTACAGTACTTGCTATTGATTCTGAAATCGAGCGTGAGACTGGTCAAAAAATGATTAAGGACATTCTGACGTTCAATGAAGGGCGCAAGCAGGGACGATTGGTCATTCCGCTCGTTGATGAAGAGCTAAGGCCATTTAACACGTTTGAGTTAGCGCGCCGCTGGCGCGAACAAATGCCTGTGCTACCTGGGTTAAAAACACTCACAGTGTCGGACAACGTTAACGATGATGAAAAGGGCGATGAGTTTGGCTTCCTTCTCTATGGCTCCGACATTGAAACGTTGAATGCCGCTGGTCGAGAGTTAATTGTTACGCTTAAACAGCAAGAAGGCTTGTTTGATATCTCGTCGTCTATTGATGCAGGCAGCCAAGAAGTTTTGCTATCTCTCGCACCAGTCGCTTATGACCTAGGGCTTGATCTATTCGATATTGCAACTCAGGTAGGTGGCAGCTTTTACGGCGGTGAAGCTCAACGAGTGTTGCGTGATGGCGAAGAGATTAAGGTAATGGTTCGTTATCCCAAGTTGACCCGAGAAGCTTTTTCATCACTGCGTTACGCGATAATCACAACACCGGAAGGTAAGAAGGTTATGCTTGGGGACGTCGTCGAGATTACTCAAAAACCAGGTGTGAGTACCATTCGTCGTGAAGGCGGTTTTAGAAGCGTTTACGTGTATGGTTCTATAGATGAAGAATTGGTTGAACCAGGTGCCATTGTCGAGCAAGTGAATGGTGAGATCATTCCGAAGATTTTATCCAAGTACACTGGCGTTAAGAGTGAGTTAGGCGGCACGATTGAAGAGCAGCAAGCGCAACAGAACGAGCAGAAAATCTTCTTTGTGGCAGGGATGATTATTGTTTACATGCTGCTAGCGATCCCGCTTAAAAGTTATACTCAACCGCTCATCATTATGTCTGTTATTCCATTTAGTCTCACGGGGGCTATTTGGGGCCATTATTGGTTTGGTTTGGACTTAAGTATGATGTCGACGTTTGGTTTAATTGCTGCTGCGGGTGTTGTAGTGAACGATTCGTTGGTTATGACAGATTACGTCAATAAGGTGCGAAGCGAAGGCATCGCGATTAAGCAGGCGGTTATTGAAGCTGGCTGTGCGCGCTTTAGGGCAATAACGTTGACTTCTATCACTACGTTTGTAGGTGTACTTCCGATTATGTTTGAATCGAGCCTTCAGGCGAAGTTTGTTATTCCGATGGCTGTTGCATTAGGGTTCTCGGTGTTGTTTGCTACCTTACTTACCCTTGTCTTGGTACCTTGTCTGTATTTGATGCTTGAAGATATTAAAAATATCTTCCGCCGGATTAAAGGCTTGATAGGTCGTAAGCAAGTCGCGCTGACCAACTAAAACAGAAGGGCGGAGATGTTCTCCGCCTTTCCTTTCTGAAATCTACTATTTTCCAGCTTCGACCATTTCAATAATCTTATGTGCTTTTTCAAAATGATCGAGTTTGTGCGTTTGAATCCACCAAGTAGCCGCTTCCATTAATAACTCTGGATCATCATTTTTGTTAGCAAAAAAGGCGTAAAATGAGACGCCGACATTATCTCCTTTCTGCGCGATTTTCTTATTGCAGACAGTTACCACCTTTTCCCTAAGAGTCGTTCTCATATGAAGTTTTATCCTTTTGATTAGTTGAATGAAGGGTAATGATATTCAATATCGATATCAAGTGGCGATGAAGCGTAATTCGCTTTGTAATAAGTAATGCTTATTACGGTTATTTTGAATTGTGATTTCTAATAACTGCTGTGAATGTTCAAAATGCACACATCAACTTTGAACATCAATCGGAAGTTACACATATGAAAAAACAATTACTTATCACATCAATCATCGCTTCATTTGGATTAACTGCGGCTCCTGCTATGGCATGGTACAACTGGTCAGTCAATGACAGCACAGGTGTAGTCACTGACTCAAATGGCAACACTTACACTGCGGTTGACAGTGGGCTGGGTGATAAGGTTCAGGCGCTTCAAGATGAAAATGGCAACGTATTCTATGTGAAGAAAAACCAAGAAGGCCATTATGAAGTTTTTGGTGCTGACGGAAACTTGATTAACAAAATTCACGGCGAACGTGTTGATTTTGATGGCGGATTTGGTCTTAAGCCTCAGCCACCACGCCCAGAAAAACAACCGCCAATGTGGGGGGGTGACAACACGACGGAAGGGAAGCTAGATTACGTTGTGAGTGGCAAAAATGGCCGAGATATTTTAGTAAACGGTGAAAACTATCGAATTATTGGAAACCAAGATGGCGTGTGGGAGGGTGTGAACGCGAATGGCGACCGATTCTACGCTACAAAAGATGCCAATGGTGATTGGGTAGTGAAGGACTCTGACGGTAACACCATTTACGAGGGAGAGGCGAATCAGCAAACCCCAACTCAACCGCCAGTAGATAACAGCCCAGATCGTCCATCACCAGAGGAACCATCCATTGAAGCTCCGATTAATGATGATATTATTGCAGGCTTGCCTCGCAGTGATGTGGATGACCTTCGTGCTGACTTTGAAGCTTTTGCAGCGGAAACTAATCAACGTTTTCTAAAAATGGAAGACAGAATGGACCAAGTAGGAGCGAGTTTACATGCGACGGTTAACGCTCGTCCAATGGTTGCAAATGGTCAAACGGCATTTGGTGCAGGCGTAGGCTTTGCTGGTGATGTTGAAGCGGTTGCAATCGGTGTGGCTCACTCATTTGAAGGTACTGGCTGGAGTGTGTCAGGCACTGTGAACTACGCAAGCGGAACGAAAAATATTTCTTCTGATGTAATGGGCGGAGCTGGTGTGCAGTTCTCATGGTAAATTAGGGTAAAAAAAAGCGGCTTGATAGCCGCTTTTTTACTTTGAGTTAAATCTCTTCATGTTTATGGACAAGGCCGAAGTCAGCCAAAATAGCGTAAGCGGCAGGGATCATAAACAAGACAAGTAGTGTCGAGGCGAAAATACCAAAGACAATTGAAATGACTAGCGGTTGAATAACCTGAGCTTGTAGGCTGGTTTCAGTCAGTAGCGGTAAAAGACCCGCAGCGGTTGTCATTGATGTTAAGAATACTGCTCGGAAGCGTTCTCGACTGGCTTTGACAACAGAGTCATGGACACTGTCCCCCTCATCGACGTGATGGCGAATGTATTGCACCAGCAAAATCGAATCGTTAACGACAATACCTGCAAGTGAAACAAAGCCCATCATACTAGGCATACTTAAGGAGTGCCCCAGTAAAATATGGCCCCAAACAACGCCTATAAAGGCGAGCGGAATAGCTAGCATAACAACGAAAGGTTCTAGGTAGCTACGGAACTGATAGCTGAGAATAGCGAACACACCGAACAGCCCCAATGCGAAACCTTTACCCATTGATGCACCTGTCTCTGCGGTATCTTTAGCTTCACCTTCGAAGTCAAAGCGTAACCCTGGGTACTTTTTCATCAGCTTAGGTGCTTCTTCCTGCTGAAATTGACCAATGATGGCGGTAGAGTTTGCCTTAGTATTGTCAGTATCACCAAATACGCTAATTGTTCGCAACCCATCGATACGCTGAATTCGCACATAGTTACGTTGGAAATCTAATGTAGCTATCGTGGCAAGGGGTATTTGACTACCGTCAGGCATAATGATCGGGAAGTTTGCTAGTTGCTGTAAGTCACCTGCTTGAACTTTGTTTAACCTTACCTCAATCGAGATATTCTCAACGCCTACTTGGATCTCGTCCGCTGTCTGCCCGAAAAATGCTGCTCTAAGTTGGCTTGCTATTAATTGCCCATTGACACCATAAGTTTCAGCGCCGGGTCTTAGCTTAACTAAGACTTCTTCTTTACCCATCCGCATGTCATCGAGAACGCCATGAACGCCATCAAACTCATTCAGATATTGCTGAATATCAATGGAGGCCGCTTTCAAAGCTTCTAAGTCATCATGTTTTGCACGAATTTCAATCGCTCGTCCACCAGGCCCCATAGTGGGTTGTTTAAATACCAAAGAGATAGGGTCGGCTAACTCTCCAATGTCTTCACGCCATGCCGCAATAAATTCATCGATGAGTGTATTTCGGCTTTCTGCTCCTAGTAAATCCAACCGAACTGTCGCGATATGAGGGCCTGACTCATTAGCATCAGCATTCGCATTGAACTGACTGGTGATATGTTCAACGAGTGGAGTGCCATTTTCTTTCTCTTCACTCCACTGTTCGCCGAGCTTTTGAGCTGAGGTGACGATTCTATCCACAACCGCTTCAGTTTGAGACAGGGAAGAGCCTGGAGGCAAGATAATACGTGCTTCGGCGATATCACCATCAAGCTCTGGAAAAGGTTGAAACTTTAAGACCCCACTAACAAGAGTTGCTGCAGAAATAAGCAGTAACGTAATCACACCACCCAGAAAGGCGTAGCGATATTCAACGACTCGGTCGACAGCAGAAACCAATTTCGTGTTGCGGAAGTTTTCAAACCCATCGAGCAGTTTCTTTTTGAATTTCGCTGGTGGTTTTTCGCTTTTTTCCTTATGCAATGAATGAGAAAGATGGTTGGGAAGTATTAAAAAAGCTTCCACCAAGCTTAGAGTTAACACGAGGATAAGTACTTGTGGCACAGCTTTGAGTACTGCTCCCATTTCTCCTTGTAAGAAAAGTAGGCTGCCAAAGATACAGACTGTAGTCAAAAAGGACGAGATGACACCAGGGAGGACCTTTTTGACGCCTTTGATGACGGCATTATCAATGTCTTCTCCGCGATCAAGATGCGACGCGATAGATTCGGCGATAACAATGGCATCATCCATCATGATACCGATGGCCATCAATAGTCCGACAAGAGACATGATATTGATTGATAAGCCTAGCTGAGCCATTAAAAATAGCCCACCTAAGAATGCGACAGGCAGTCCAGCCGCCACCCAAAAAGAGTAACGAAGGCTGAAGAAAAGCCACATAGTCGCAAACACCAAAACGATACCTTGCCAACCGTTGCTGACCATCATAGTGAGACGATCCCATAAAACTGAGGAAAGGTCGTTGGTAAGCTGTAATGTCACTCCATCCGGTGCAATTGCTTGTTGTTCTTCAACAAATTGGCTCACGCGCTCTTTGATACGAAGCGCATCGTCCTCTTTATTTTTACTGATCTTTAATAATGCAGAAGGGTGACCGTCAAATAATACCTTTTGTTCGTCCAACTCAAAACGATCAGTGATTGTCGCGATGTCTTTCAGACGAATGAGAGAGCCGTTTGGACCAGAGCCCACAACTATGGTCTCGAGGGCTTCTGGTGTGATGCGCCGTTCGTCAAAACGAATTAGAAAATGCTTGTTTGGCGTTTCAATATTGCCACTTGGTAATTTTACATTTTGACGGCCGATTTGTTCTGCAATATCTCCAACACTTAAACCAAGTTGGCGTATGGCTTGAGTGTCAAGCTCGACTCGATATTGGTGGTCAGAGAAACCGGCGACATCAACGAGAGACACATCATAATCAAGCTTTAACGTCCTTTTAAGCTGTTCTGCGTAAGCTTTCAGTTCTGGCCAGGTTGTGTCCGCGGTGATCGCAACATCAACAACAGGTTCATTCCAGTCTAGTTCTTGAACGACTGGCGATTCGATCTCTTTTGGGAAGTCGTTGATGGAGTTGATTTGTGTTTGGACATCAACAAGCATGCGTCCAATATCTGCCTTTTCATTGAGCTTTAATACGAGGCGTGCAGATCCTTCAACCGCTTCGCACTGTGTTTCTTCAATGTTTGCTAACCCGTCAACGGCGTCTTCCATCCGTACACAAATGCTTTCTTCGACCTCTAAAGGTGACGCGCCTGGATAGACCACGCCTGCCATTATGTAGGGAGGATCAAACTCAGGAAAAGTTTCCCGCTTAATATTAGGCAGTGATGTGATACCTAACAGCAGTAAAGTCAGCATTAACAAGTTTGCTGCCGTCGGGTGTTTAGCGAAGAATCGGATCATACCTTAGGCTCCTTTTCTGACGCTGGTTTGAGTTGCATTCCTTCGATGGCTGGAAGTAGGTCGTTGATAATTAGTTTTTGGCCTTGCTCTATCTCACCATCGATAACCACTTGGTTATCTCGGCGATAGAGTACCTCGATCTGTTTAATCTCCAACTGATTATTGCCATTTAGTAGATAGATTTTATCTCCATGCAAAGCACGCTCAGGGATCACCCAGCTAGGGTTTTCTTGTCCTTCGATAAAGGCACGAACAAACATACCATTGACTAAGGGTGGCGCGGAGGTTGGATTCAAATTTCGATAGTCTTGCTGTATTTCCAGGATTACGCCCGCAGTCGCTTGATTCGGGTCAACCGTTTCACTAATACGAGAGACTTTCGCTGGCCAAGAAGCTTTAACGTTACCACTGCTAAGTTCGACGCGCGCTTCAATAAATGTGGTGTCGGGCTTCGGAATACCAGTATCATCGCGGGAAAACTCACCAATACTGGACGCAAGAGTATGCATGTCATGAATCGACAGCTGCGCCTCTACTTCCATGACGTCAATGCCGTGGGCAATAATCATGGTCTGCTGTAGATTAACAACTTGATCTTGCTCGACCTCAACCTCAGAGATTCTGAGATCATAGGGTAATGTCACGATAGTCTTTTCTAATGAACGCTGTGCTTCTTCTACCTTGGAGCTGTTCACCTTGACAATCGCTTCTGCAACGCGTTTTTCGTCCGGCATCAAACCAATTTGGTTTTCAATATCGAGAACAAGTTTACGTTGAGCTAAAGTGCTCTGCTCTTGTTGATCGACATCTGACTGCGATGTGAGGCCTTTTTTCCGCAAGTTCTGTTTGCGCTCAAGCTCTTTGTTTGCGATAGCAAGGCGATTTTTCTCAATTTTTAGTGTTTGCTTGAGGTTAGCTTCTTCTTGGTTCAGCTTAGCGAGAGAGGTTTGTGAAGATTTGAAATCCGCTTGTGCTTGAACCAGTTTTAACTTGTAATCGAGTGGGTCGATTCTCAACACTTCTGTACCAGCTTGAAGAACTTGCCCTTTTTGTAGCATGGGGTTTCGATAAACGATCTTTCCTGTGACTTCAGCGATAGCCTTCCATTCAACCTTTGGAGTCACCTTACCAAAACCAATTGCAACCGGTGCGATGGCTCGCAATTCTAGGGGCACAGTTTCAACTAAACGTGCGCGATCACCAGCGGGTTTAACTGGGAGCTCTGGTTTCATTTTTACTGCAGTAATCAGAATAAAAATGCCCACTGCAAGGGCTGGAAAGAACAGTAGCTTCTTATTGATTTTCATCGGTTTTACCTTGCGTGTTAAGAAATCCATATTTCATCATTTCAATGTTATGTTCGATAAGTTGATCCAAAAACTCTTCATTGAGTTCGATGCCGTGAATGGCAAGTAGGGCCGGAGGGGCAATAAAAGGGAACACCATTAAACTGATGTAAGATACTTTGCATAGCTTTGGATCTACACCGGGTCTAAGGATTTCGCTATTTGTCATTCTTTCGAACATTAGATTTTGCATTGGTTGGGTTACGTCCAAGAAAACCTTTTCAAGTAGCATCCTTTGAGTGTCAGACGGAGACATGTTCATCACTTGCATGATGAGTCGTGGAAACTGAGGAACTTTAATCATCTCACGATAGTAGGTGCGCATGATGTCGAGGAAGTTCGCTTGTGAGCCATTAGAACGTAGTTTCGCCATTTGAACTTGCATGGGGGCCATCGTTTCACGAAGCATGGTTTCGAACAGCCCTTCTTTGTTTCCAAAGTAGTAGCGGATCATGGCAACGTTGACGCCGGCCCGCTGTGCGATCAAACGGGTCGATACTTTTTCATATGGCATCACTGTAAATAGTTCACGCGAATGCTCAATAAGACTTTCTCTTGCATCAGTTTTTTGGCTAGGACGTCCTACCTTTCGAGTTATGTTGCCCATTTCCTATGCTCTTATAATTAAACATTTGATTAATTATAAGATGTTGAAATTGAGTTAACAGGTGATTAATTCAACACTATTTAATCAAGTGATTAATTAATGCAATAAGTGTGAACTAGGTAGTATGCGAGGGCCAAAAAGAAAAACACCCGCACAGTAGTCAACTGCGCGGGTTAAAAAGGTAACAATTAGTCAATTGTCTATTTGGAGATTGGCCGATGTCCATATCTCAACTGTTAAAGAGATCCGTTGGTTTTTAGAATCGCTTTATAGCTGTGTAACCAATGGTGTTTAAAGTAACACTTTTATCACGAGGATTTAAACATCAACTATGGAAAGATAATTTCCATTAATGAAAAGTTCGGGCTACAAACGTTCTACCTATTGTTGATGTAAATAATGACTAGTTTTGGCGAAGGCTCTTCATTGGCTCTCTTGCACGAATAGAACCTACGTCAAATGAACATAGACTCTACAACTAAAAGCAGTAGGCGGGTGATAGGTACCTACTGCTTTTGGGGGGGCGTAATTCATACATCAGGATGAATCGAACTATATTAGTCCCTGCTCTTTAGCCATTTGGTTAGCCAATTTGGGTGCGGACCAAATGCTTGGTAGCAAAATGAAGGATACGGGGACCGCCGTGATAACGATAAAGGATTGAAGAGCTGAGATGCCTCCTGCCCCAATCGAAATTAGAGCAATTGCGACCAAGCCCATCATAACTCCCCAGAAACACCTCATCATCGCGTTAGGTTCGGTAGAGCCGGATATCACGACACTGATGGTGTAGGTCATCGAATCACCTGTTGTGACAATAAATGTCGTAGTTAGAACTAAAAACAGTATCGAAATTAAGGTGGGATAAGGCAATTGGCTAGTCATCGCAAGCAATACCGCTGGCAGATTAAAGCCGGCAAACGCTTCTGAGATTAACCCTGGCTCTTGAAGCTCAAAGGCTAATCCACTGCCACCAACAACACTGAACCAAAAACAGGTCACTAATGGAGCCGCTATGCTGATCGAAAGCACCAACTGTCTTAATGTGCGGCCTCGGGAAATTCGTGCAATAAAGATTGCCATCATCGGACCATAACCAATAAACCAGCCCCAGAAAAAGACCGTCCACCAGCTTAGCCAGTTTGTATCACCGCGATACAGCGCCATCGGGAAGAAGTTATCAACCATTCTTCCCACGCCTTGCACGTAACCATCGATGATAAAGTTAGTTGGGCCAAACGTCAGAATGTAGCCGATAAGTAGGACGGACAATACGATATTGTAACGGCTAACAATTTGAATACCTTTGCTAAGTCCACTCAGTGCTGAGAGTGTGTAGGCAACAATGGCAAATAGAATAACGAGTGTCTGCGTGACAAAAGTATCTGGGATATCGAATAGAGAATTCAGAGCGTAGCTAATCTGTAGGCCTAGAAAGCCGATTGGTCCTATTGTGCCCGCTGCTACCGCGATTATACAACACGCATCAGTCACGTGGCCTATCATGCCATGTATGCGTTCACCAAACACCGGGTAAAGCAGCGTTCTAGGTTTTAGTGGCAGCCCCTTACCGTAGTGAAGGTGCATGAGTACGATAGAAGATAATCCTCCAAGTATTGCCCAGGCAAGAAAACCCCAGTGCATAAAGGATTGAGAAAGTGCATTGATAGCCGTTGATCTCGGGGAAGAGTTGGCACCATAAATAGGAGGTTGAGATACAAAGTGAGCAATAGGCTCGGCTGCGGCCCAGAACACGCCTCCACCCGCAAGAAGAGTGCAAAGTACGATTGACAGCCATTTACCCGTATCAATGTCCGGTGTCGAGAGGGCTCCGAGGCGGACATCTCCCATTCGGCTGAGAGCAAGAAACAAGCCTACCAAAAAATTTGCCAGTAACAAGACTTGCCAATAAGCGCCGAAGACTTGGGTTGATAGGGAGAAGCCGTCGTTAACAAGTGCGGTTAAGTACTCGGCATCAATAAGAGCGAAAACAACGAAAAAGACTAAGAAACATCCACTTAGCCAGAATACAGGGTTGTGACATTCAAGTTTATAAAAGAAATGGTCGCTTCGTATTTCAGAAGTGATGGCAGCACGGTTGCTTGGCTTTAGAGAAACACCATCCACTGGCTGCGTTAAATTAGACATTAAAAGGTTCGCTATTTGTTGACCCTGATTGTATTCATGGTCTATGCATTTACCCTCATATAACGTGTTTAATTATGTGAGGTGCGTCAAAAAGCGAGAGATAGTAACATGTTTATTAATAGATGAGCAGCACTTTACAATTTATTCATAACTAATCTGTTCACTGATCGGCGTTCGCGTATTTTGACTCTAGCTGCTCAGCAGATATTGGTCTTTCGAGAAAGTAGCCCTGTAGTAAATCACATTCGTATTCAACGAGGAGGTCTTTCTGAGCTTGAGTCTCTACACCTTCGGCCACAACTCGCATTTCAGCAGATTTAGCGATCGCCAAGATGGCTTTAACCAATGAGTTACTTTGCTCTGAGTTAAGCATCTTATCGATGAAAACACGGTCAATTTTCAGTTCGTTAAGCGGAAGGTTACTCAAGTAGCTTAGTGAGGAATAACCCGTCCCAAAGTCATCTAAAGAGATAGTAAAGCCGAATTCTTTCAGTTGAGTGATGATCGGCGTTACTTTGGGTAAGTCATTAATTAGGATGTTTTCCGTAATTTCGAGCGTTATTCGTTGTGGTGGCAAATTGTATTTAGCAGTGGCAGACAGCAACTGAGTGACGAAAGACTCGTTGATCAATTGCACTGGTGAGATATTGACAGATAGAGTCACGGTGCTGTCGGGAAATATTGAGCCGATTTCTTCACACGAGCGCTCTAAGACAAACTCTCCGAGTTCATTGATTAAGCCAATCTCTTCCGCGAGGGAAATAAACTCCAAAGGTGATACGTGTCCTAGTTGAGGGTTGTACCAACGTAATAAGCTTTCCACGCCGTAGAGCTTGCCAGTCTCCGCTTCAAATTGAGGTTGATACACTACAGATAGTTCGCCTCGTTCAACTGCCCCACGAAGTTCTCGTTCAAGCAGGAAGTCATATTGAACCTGCTGATTAATCTTACTATCGAAAAACAGTACATCGCCTTTCTGACGCGCTTTGGATTTGTATAGCACGATATCTGCTTTAGAAATCAGATCTTCTGGTTCGTTGCCATCGGTAGGGAACATAGACACACCAATCGAACAACTGGCGTACAGTACCTTATTATCGATAACGAATTGTTGTTTGAAGACATTCTTGATTAATTCGACCTTTTGTTCCGTTTCAGCAAGGTTGTTTAGAGCAGGAAAACAGAAGATGAACTCGTCTCCGCCAAAGCGAGCAACGAACTCGTGAGGCTGGAGAAAGGCTTCGAATTTTTTGCCAATCTCACTAAGTAGACGATCCCCGGCACTGTGTCCGTATAAGTCGTTTACTTTTTTGAAGTCATCGAGGTCGACGAACATGACCGCTAGTTGTTGGCATGCTTCTTGTGAACGGGCTATGCCTTCAACAATATGGTCGTGTAGCAGAGTACGATTAGGTAATCCAGTTAGCTCGTCGTGCAGAGCCATGTGCTCAAGCTTATCTTTCGTTTTTTGTAGCTGACTAAAATCACTGTTGATCTTGCCTTGGAAACGTTCGAATCGAGAGGCAATTAGTTTGCTGAGCATTAAGGAAAATAGCGCGACGATAAGTGTGGTTATCACACCGATTGTGAGCATTTGACTCACAGCATGTCTTTGATTCTCTTCGCTTTGCTTCTGGCGTTCGACAAGAAAACGCTGGCTGGTCTCATCATATATTCCGGAACCTATACTCCAGCCCCATTGGGGCTCGTTGAGAACATAACTATTTTTGCTGAAATCCGACACGCCAGGTGGGGCATAAATGGCCTGATGCTCAACAAACTGGTCGTTAGCGCTAAGGAGCTGTTCCGCACCCGCGATGTTGTCACTACTGCCGATTGAAAGTGAACTTTGACCAATGAGGCTTTCATCAATGTGTGACAAAATCGTCCCATCAGCGTCCAAAACGAAAACATAGCCGAAATCGCCAAAGCGGAGATTTTTAATCCATGCTAGTACCGTTTGTTTTATATCGTTTTCAACATCGACGACATAATCACCAGTACCAATAAACCAATCGTAAGGTTCAAAGTATTTACCAAAGCCAATTTTTTCGAACTCTTTGTTTTTGTTATCTGGTTTAACAAACCACCAGCGATAGAATGCTTCACCATTTAGTTTTACCTGCTCTCCCATCTCTCTGACGATGTAACTGCCTCGTACATCTTTGAAATCCCATAAAGATGTCCCTTCTACTCTAGGTAGAAGAGGGTGCATCACATTCATACCTTCAGTTTTATAGATAAAAAAGTAACCGCGGCCATTATTGAAGCGGATATCTCTTAAGGCATCCGTAATGATCTTGGTGACTTGAGCTTCGGGAAGGTGCTTGTTGCTTTCGTAGAGTCGTGTAGCAATATTGTGCGCTTCATAGATCCGCTTCTGAATTGTATCTTCAAGCTGTTTCTCTGTTTGTTCGCGCGCAAACTTTACTTGCTGGGCAACATATTCGACTTGCCTGGTGAGGATCTCGTTTTCACGTTGCTGGTATTGTTCTTTGAAGGCAACTAACTTCTCTTGAGAGCTTAATAGAACATCGGTAACAGCTAAAACAAGCCATAACAAAGTAAACGCACCGACAATTGTTGCTGGAGCATAAGTGATTAAATTAAGCAGCTTTTTGTCGGTGATTTGAGCCATGTGAGTACAATTGTTCCTTGTGCAAATTGCATACTAAGATATTACAAAATGTTACAGGGGAATGCCAATATGTAAAGGAGGCTTTGATAAAAAAGACAATTAGGTTGGGAGATAAAACGCGAAATCTGATTTGTCGTTCATACTTTAGTTAACTTTATTGCACATTATGGTGACGACACTGCGTTGGATTATCGGGATTGTCGCGGTGGCCCCAGCTTTGTTTTGGGCCGCACTAACATTTTATGAGGGTAAGTGGTGGGTAGAAAATCTTGTGTCCTACCCAAGCCTGTTTTTTGCCACTTACATAATTTTGGTCGTAGTTCTAGCGACCATGCGTCAATGGGCATACACCCTAGTCAGCTTTGTTTTTGCCTGCGCCTTTTGGTTGCTTAGTCCTGTAAGCGTACAAAAACTCACCGAGGATTGCGCGAATCCCATTTCAATTGGCCAGTTCAACTTGTTGTATGAAAATAAAAACATCAATCAAGCGTTAAGCTATTTGCACAATGCTTCTTTGGACCTCATTGTGTTGCAAGAGGTTTCACCTGAGTTTGGAGAAAGATTAACCTCATTGGATGACATCTATCCCTATCAATATGGTGGTCAGGAAGGAGTAGGGTACCCGTCAGGACAGATGATTTTAAGCCGGACTGAGCTTCGCAATATGTCAGTGTTTTTCACCTCCGATCATCAAGCGATAATCCGTGGTATCTGGCGGCCTAATAAGCAGCAATCATTTGTGTTGATCACAGCGCACCCTCCATCACCAAGGACCTCACAGTTATGGCAACGCCGTAACCATCTTATAGAGGAGATTGAAGCTCTGACTATTCAATATCCCTCAGATGAAGTGTTGATTGTTGGGGATTTTAATCTTTCCGCGACAAGTTTACGTTTTGCTCGCTTGTTTCCGAGCTTCCAGACTGCTCCAGTTGCGAGCTGGCCAAATTGGGTGAATCGTTTTAAAACTCCAGCCCAGTTTATGATTGCTATTGATCACTTGTGGCTAAAGTCTACTGAGGCAGGACGAAGGATTTGCTCCAGAAAAAGTGACGTTTATCCGAATGGCTCGGATCATCGTTTGGTTGTTACAAACATAGGGTACTAGAGATAAACCCAAAGCTTCGGGTTTATCTCAATCTTTCAATAGGTTAAGGACACAAAGGCCCTTGTGTTGCGACTCGCTCTATCATGTAGTCATTACGTAAGTTTTTATAAACTACGGTGTTCCACACTTCACCATTGTCGAGAGTAAATTCTATTGCGTAGTTAACTCCGCTTACGATTTGGGTGCGGACTTCATTGATCTGTTTCAGCCCTGATGCTGAGTTCATCTGAGTAATAACGGTGTTTACAGCGCGTTCAACATCTGGAGTTACATCCGATTTTGACCAGCCACCAGGCATAACTTCTGTTGAACACATTGGATTCTTAGGGCTAATTTGCTTTTGAGGCTCTGACTGCTGGGCGCATCCAGCAAGTGCGACGATTGAAAGGGCAGCTGTTGCCATCAATTTGTTCATTGATATCACCTAACTAATTTGATGTTTAAACGTGAAATGTAAATATGAAACATCAAGTAAAGGAAGAGTATACATATTACCTTAGAGGGCTTATGCAACCATTGTGTTAACTGGGAGTCAATATTTGCGTATAAAAAAGCCGCTACTAGTGAGCAGCGGCAAAGGCAGGGAGTGTGGTGATTTAGCTGTGATTGTTATCTCGGTGTTTGTATTGGAAATCGACATCGACGACCGCTTTATATTCGATCTGACCATTGGCATTGCCAAACTCTTTGATGGCGACATTCATGTCATTGAGCTTAATGCTGTTGTAAATCGCATCATTTGAGCCAGTCACTAATTTGTTCTCTAACTCATTTTGTGACATTTGCTTGAAATCGTTCATTAAATCGAAGCCTGCTTGATACGCTTGCTCTTTTGTCGCGTAGTTGTCCGTAGAGAAAGTGCGATCAGATTGAACTGTATTTGTTGCTGCGAAAACAGATGTGCTCATTACCAGTGATGCTAAAAGAATGATTTTTTTCATGTTGGTTTCTCCTCTTGGCTAACCGTTGGAAACCATACTATCTTCACTTACGTAAGGGGTCAGTCAGGGTGTGTAAGGTTTTTCCCAAGTTTGGTAAAGGTATTATTGACGTTCGTTACCAGTTTGTTACGCCTTACTGACATAAGAAGCTGTTTATCAATGTTTCGTTAGAGGAAAGACATTGCCGTAACAGAGCGAGGTAACATGGTTGATATTTATGCGGGTGAATTGACGTTAACTCACTTTCGTCAATGATCCAGAGTCAAATGAACGGCTTAATATGACTAGCTAAAGAATGGTATTGAACTTGCTTTACCAAATATAAGAGACGCAGAGCTATTTTATGAGTTTGAAACGCAGTGAAGATCACAAGGAAAAGTTATGAGAGTGTGGACACTGGTTTTCGTTTGTCTCGTATTGGTCGGATGCAGCACTAAGTTTGTCTATAACAACATGGATTGGCTGCTGATCGAGTATGTTGAAGATTATGTTGAGTTGAGTGACGAGCAAGAGGAGTTGGTTGGGCAGAAAATCGCTAAGCTTAGTGAATGGCATCGACGTGAAGAGATTCCTCACTACATTAATCATCTGGATGAGTTAATGGCTCTTGATTTGGCGTCGTTCACCTTAGATGACTTAAAAAGCCAAGAAGCTAAGTTACAAGAACATACTCAGCGAATCGTCGCGAGAGTCGCTCCAGAGTTGTTTGAACTCGCTCAGAAATTGTCTGATAAGCAAGTCGACGAGTTAATGAACAACATTCGCATACGTCATACCAAGTACAAGAAGAAATATCAGAAGCTAAATGTCGATCAAACTCGGGAAGTGTACGCCGAACGAATTTCTGACAGTGTGGATAAGTGGTTTGGCTCCGTGACCAAAGAGCAGCAGCAGTTAATTAAGCTTTGGGCGCAAGAGCTTCACGTTACTTCCTCTGATTGGGTGAATCACCAAACTCAAATGCGAATTGAGATTAATGCGCTTCTGTTTAATCGACTGAATCCGAGCTACTTTAAACCACATTTTGATACGCTTTTATTTGAGCCAACCAGTTATTACTCGTCTGAACTGGAGAAGAAAATTGAACATAACCGGTCAGTTGCGAACCAGTATTTGGTTCAAATAGTGAACCGGGCTACTCCAAAGCAGGCTCGGCATTATCGAGAGGAACTGCAAGACTGGAAAGATGTGGCGTTAGATATTCAGTGAGCGTTAACTCATTGTAATCGGGCGAGCATTTACGGTGATATTTCTCTGCGTTACATTGAACTACCTATCAAAATTTGAACACCAATTACTATGGAATGGATTCTACTCTTTGTCGCTGGTGTGTTAGGGGGAGTGCTCAATAGTGTTGCCGGAGGAGGAAGCTTTCTTACCTTTCCTGCTTTGCTGTTTGTCGGCGTCCCCTCCATAATGGCGAACGCAACAAATACCTTTGCTGTGTGTGCGGGTTACATCAGTGGTACATATGGCTTTAAACAAGATATTTTGTCAAAGACAAGCAACCTGGGTGCTATTGTCTTTTGGAGCATGCTTGGTGGCGGGCTCGGCGCTTACTTCTTACTCACCATCAACGAAGCAATATTTTTAGAGTCAATACCTTGGCTGTTGCTCTTTGCTACGATCCTTTTCTTATGTGGACAACACATAAATCAGTTCTTTGTTGACCTCTCTGCTAACGCTTCAATCGATCCTCTGTGGTCAAAGGTAGCTTTAGCGATTTGTTTGGTTCTAGTGTCAGCTTATGGTGGTTTTTTCAACGCAGGTCTTGGTGTTGTTATTCTAAGCTACCTTGTTTTGGCTGGTTATTCAGACATCAACCAAATGAACGGAGTTAAACTGCTTGTCTCATCGTGTGTTTCGATTATTGCAATAGTGATATTCGTAATGGATGGAGCGATAGATTGGACCCGAGGGTTGATTGTTATGTCTGGCACGCTTGTGGGAGGGTATGTAGCAGCACGCGTATCGAGAAACATTGAACAGCGCCATGTGAAAAATTTTGTTGCGCTTTCGAGTATAGGCATGACCTGTTATTTCTTTTGGTCTACGTATGCCTAACTTCGCTTCTAGGCCTTTGCACTTCGTCACACAGACACAGTTTTTGAGGTTATTTTAGACTAATTTTTGTTCATCTTATGCATAATGGATTTGAGAAACAGTAGGTTAACAAATCTTCATTTTCTATGTGGAGGATGTATGGACAGAAAGCTAGGTCGAGTAATGTCAAACAGTCGCATGGTCACCTTTATTGCATTTTTAGCTGCTACCTTTGCTTGGGTGTTGAAAATGCCCGCCCTGTTAACTGTATCGATTATCGCACTGGTACTGAGTGCAGCTCTGTATCTTTATGACAAGCGTAAGCAGACGGAGAACAAAGACGCTCATACGTAAAAGAGAGCGTAATCAACGCTCTCTTACAATACTCTAGATTGCTATCTAGTGGTTAGAAGAAACCCAGTGGATTGACATCATAGCTAATGAGCAGGTTTTTGGTGTTCTGATAATGGTCGAGCATCATCTTATGTGTTTCTCGGCCGATACCCGATTTCTTATATCCGCCGAATGCAGCGTGAGCAGGGTAGGCGTGGTAACAGTTAATCCAAATTCTTCCCGCTTCGATGTTGCGTCCCATACGGTAAGCTAAGTTTTGGTCACGTGTCCAAACACCCGCTCCGAGGCCATATTCCGTATCATTGGCGATAGCGAGAGCTTCTGCTTCGTCCTTGAACGTTGTCACGGCTATCACAGGACCAAAGATTTCTTCTTGGAACACACGCATTTTATTGTGCCCTTGTAACAGTGTTGGTTGAATGTAGTAGCCAGACTCTAGATCGTCTTCTTGTTTAGCTACATCACCGCCAAATACCACTTTCGCACCCTCTTGGCGTCCAATCTCCAAGTAACTCAATATTTTGTCAAACTGCTCTTGAGACGCTTGCGCCCCTACTTGAGTGCTAGTATCGAGAGGGTTGCCCTGTTGGATCGACTGAGCGCGTTCTGCGACTTTAGCGACGAATTGGTCGTAGATTGATTCGTGAACGAGCACGCGAGATGGACAAGTACACACTTCACCTTGGTTAAAGAAGGCGAGCAGAGTTCCCTCAATACACTTGTCTAGGTACTCGTCTTCGTGATCAAATACATCAGGGAAGTAGATATTTGGTGATTTACCGCCAAGCTCGACGGTTGAAGGAATGAGATTCTCTGCAGCGCATTTTAGAATGTGGTTGCCGACTTCTGTTGAGCCTGTAAAAGCAAGTTTAGCGATTCGATTGCTTGTGGCCAATGCTTGTCCCGCCTCACTACCAAACCCGTTTACCACGTTGACAACACCAGCTGGGATCAAGTCTCCAATTTTTTCCATGAGTAACAAAATTGACGTCGGGGTTTGCTCTGCAGGTTTGAGAACTACACAACAACCAGCCGCTAGTGCCGGCGCTAATTTCCAAGCGGCCATGAGCATTGGGAAGTTCCACGGGATGATTTGTCCCACTACACCAATCGGCTCAGGGAAGTGGTAGCTCGCAGTATTGACATCCAGCTCTGCAGCACTTCCTTCTTGGGCACGAATACATCCTGCAAAGTAGCGGAAATGATCGACAACCAAGGGGAGATCGGCTGCCAACGTTTCGCGGACTGGTTTTCCATTTTCCCATGTTTCGGCAACCGCGAGCTCTTCGATGTGTGCCTCAATGCGATCGGCAATCTTTAATAGTATATTTGCGCGCTCAGTTACGCTGGTTTGTGCCCATTGCGCTCGAACGTTATGAGCTGCATCTAGCGCTAGATCAATATCAGCCGCCGTCGATCGAGCAACTTTACAATAAGGTTGACCATTTATTGGCGACGTATTGTCGAAGTATTCGCCACTGGTAGGTTTTACCCATTCCCCGCCAATAAAGTTATCGTAATGAGATTTGAAGCTGACTACAGAGTCCGGGCTGCCTGGTTGCGCGTAAATCATAGAATATCCTTATACGTTTCTCGTTTAATTTGTTGAGTACTCGTTGTTACTCAATTTTTTGTTTCACTACCGATAACGCAAATCACAGACCAGATGTTAAAAACTTGTTGTAAAAAGTTTGCCGAGCTAGAGTTAGCAAGACTTAGAGAGTGTTGTTTAAAACACAAATTCGTAGAACGGGTGTTAACAAGTTGTTCACCTGTTCCAAAATGGAACACCTGAATTGTTCACAAATGGAACAGCTATGGAATTACAAACGCTTCAGTTAGAGTCTTGGCTTGCTTCTTCTTGGGAGAGGAGCTTGAACGCTGGCTTAAAACAAATCAAGAAACCAGAAGATATCCATGTTTCGGGGGCTCTCCTCAAAGAGCGTCTACATAAATCAAACGCCGTGATTGAGGCGGTGGAACAATGTGCATTGCCTCTTTTTAATCAGGTTCTTGCGAGGACAGATAGCCGTCTCATTTTAACAGATGCTGAAGGCGTGATCTTGGCAAGCTGGGGTCAAGAGCGGTTCCGCGAGCGTTTGATGTCGATCGCTTTAGAATCTGGTGCATGCTGGCAAGAGCGTTTAAAAGGCACTAACGCGATAGGTACGGCTTTGTTTGAGAAGAAAGCCGTATCCATTATTGGTGAGCAACACTTTATCAAACAGCATCGTTTCATTAGTTGTTCAGCGAGCCCTTTGTTTGACCATCAGGGCGAGTTGGTCGGTATTCTTGATGTTACTAGTGAGCAAAGTAAGCATGATGTAACAACTCAGCTGTTGGTTCAAAACATGGTTCAGTTAGTTGAAAACCAACTGTTGACCTGTGCACCAGGTGGAGTCATGCAAATTAACTTGGCTCAGAGTGAGTCAGTGCTCAATAGCGGCTGGCAAGGCATCGTTATCGCTGACGAGTTAGGCCAGATTGTGGCGCACAACCAAGTCGCAAGTCAGCTAATATCTGATTTTCCGTTGCTTGGAGAATCCTTTGATAGCCTGTTCAAACAGCCGGAATACAGAACTGAACTGGTGTTTGAAAAGCGTTCCCTCAACGTGAAGAAGCGTAGGAAATCGACTTTACATCCCTCTTCCGAGCTTCACTATGGCGACCACAACGTTGAGCAAGCGTGGCAGCAGGCCATTAGAGTGATGGGGAAGGACATTAGCTTATTGATCCTTGGCGAAACTGGGGTTGGGAAAGGAGAATTCGTTAAGGCGCTACATCAACAAAGCGATAGACGGAACCAGCCTTTAGTTACGGTCAACTGCGGCGCATTACCGAAAGAGTTAATTGAGTCAGAATTGTTCGGGTACGCAGGCGGCGCGTTCACAGGCGCTAACAAACAGGGCTATTTGGGGAGAATTAGGCAAGCGGATAAAGGCATTCTTTTTCTTGACGAGATAGGGGAAATGCCCCTAGATGCCCAATGCCGCTTACTCTCCGTGTTGCAAGATAAGATCGTTATGCCGGTTGGCTCCACGCAATCCTATCAAGTCGATATTCAGGTGATTGCTGCGACGCATCAAGATCTACCTAAACTCGTTTCAGAAGGGCGGTTTCGTGAGGACTTATACTATCGACTCAATGGATTGATGGTGAAATTGCCTTCACTCAATCTTCGTCAAGATAAAGCGGCCGTAATTGAAGCCATTCATGCGAAATATAAAGAAGTACCTCAAACGATTTCAAGCAGCTTGATGCAATTGCTAATCGACTATCATTGGCCGGGCAACTTTAGAGAGTTAGATAACTTACTTAAGGTCACATCACTTATCGCTAATGATGAAGCTGAGCTTAGAGTTGAACATATACCCGCGCACTTATGTGCATTGTTACAAGAGCAAATGCCGATGAAGGCGGCGAGTACCACTTTAGATTTGAAGTCCACGCTCAACTCGACTTTGATTGAGACCTATCAAGCGAATAATGGCAACGTTAGCAAGGTATCTCGGATCTTGGGTGTTAGTCGCAATACGGTTTATCGTAAACTCAGAGCACTTGGGCTACTTTCTTCGTAAACTAACGAGATTGCTGCTGTTGAGCGAATAAAAAAGAGGAGCATTTCTGCTCCTCTTTCTAATTGAAACCTAGCCGATCACAAGCCGCCTTGTTGCTGCGCTTGCTTTACTAAAGCCTGACGTTGAGTCTCCTTATCTGTTACCACTTTATTGTCCTTTGAAGTGTTTTGTTCCTCTACTTGTGGAACGAATACAAAGTACTTATTAATAGTCATCTTAAGAACCTCAAATTATTAATGTTTAACCATCCAGGTTAGAGTAGCCACCAATAGCCGACACGAAGTTGTGCCGTTCCTTGTTTAGGTTTCAAAAAATAGAGGATGCTAACTGAGTTAACATCCTCCATATGCAACTTAATTATAGTAGGAGTCGCTGGGTTTAATAAATACCGTACTCCTCCTTTTTAAGTATTTTCTTACACGTCGTATGTAGTAGACGCAGTGTTGCCGCCTGTACCAGTCCAGTTAGTGTGGAAGAACTCACCACGTGGACGATCAGTACGCTCGTAAGTGTGAGCACCGAAGTAGTCACGTTGAGCTTGAAGCAGGTTAGCTGGTAGACGAGCAGTTGTGTAACCGTCTAGGAAAGATAGCGCAGAAATCGTACATGGCATTGGGATACCAGACTCTAGAGATTTCGCTGCTACTTTACGCCATGCTGCTAGGCTGCCTTGTAGGATGTTTTTGAAGTACTCATCAGAACCTAGGAATGCGATATCTGGGTTCGCTTCGTACGCATCACGGATGTTGCCTAGGAATGCAGAACGGATGATACAACCACCACGCCACATTAGTGCTACGTTACCGTAGTTTAGGTCCCAACCGTTCTCGTTAGATGCTTCGCGCATTAGCATGAAGCCTTGAGCGTAAGAGATGATCTTAGAAGCTAGTAGAGCTTGACGTAGTGCATCAACCCACTCTTGCTTGTCGCCTTCAACTGGAGTGATTGTCTTACCGAATAGAGACTCAGCTTCAACACGTTGATCTTTAAGCGCAGATAGACAACGAGAGAATACAGACTCAGAGATAAGCGTTAGAGGAATACCTAGGTCTAGTGCGTTGATACCAGTCCATTTACCAGTACCTTTTTGGCCTGCTGTGTCTAGGATCTTCTCAACTAGAGGCTCACCGTCTTCATCTTTGTAACCAAGGATGTCAGCAGTGATTTCAACAAGGTAGCTGTCTAGTTCAGTCTTGTTCCAATCTGCGAATACTGCTTGCATCTCGTCAGCAGACATACCCAGACCATCTTTCATGAATTGATAAGCTTCAGTGATTAGCTGCATGTCACCGTATTCGATGCCGTTGTGTACCATCTTAACGAAGTGACCTGCACCGTCGTTACCAACCCAGTCACAACATGGCTCGCCGGCGTCAGTTTTAGCTGAGATACCTTGGAAGATAGGCTTAACCGCTTCCCAAGCTTCTGGAGCGCCACCAGGCATGATTGAAGGACCAAAACGTGCACCTTCTTCACCACCAGATACACCAGTACCGATGAAGTGAATGCCTTTCTCACGGCAGTGTGCTACGCGACGGTTTGTGTCAGGGTAGTTAGTGTTACCACCGTCAATGATGATGTCGCCTTCGTCTAGAAGTGGGATTAGGTTGTCGATGAAGGTGTCAACAACGTCACCAGCACGTACCATAAGCATTACCTTACGAGGTGTTTCTAGCTTCTCAACTAGCTCTTCTAGAGAGTATGCGCCAACGATATTTGTGTCTTTCGCCGGGCCTTCTAGAAACTCGTCTACTTTCGCAGCAGTACGGTTGTGAGCAACAACTTTAAAACCGTTGTCGTTCATGTTTAGGATAAGGTTTTGACCCATAACCGCTAGGCCAATTACACCGATATCACCTTTCATTGTTTCTCTCCAATCTTTCTAAAGGACGCTCGCACTACGCGATTTTTGCTGCTGCGTCAGAATCTAAGTACCACTCCGTTTCACCAGCTTTGGACTGGATTTTTGCTGCCGGGTAAGGCAGGTCATTTGCTGGAGTGGTATGAATTTCGTTTACGATTTCAACTTTACCTGCACCTAGTACAAGGTAGCTGATTCGTTTTGCGGCTTCTAAAACTTTAGCGGTTTTAGATACGCGAATTTGGCCCGATTCAGGATGAGTCGCTAATACAGATAGGTTCTCATCTTGATAGTCTGTTTGACCTGGGAACAGAGAAGCAGTGTGGCCATCTGCACCAACGCCCAAAAGGATCCAGTCGAATACAGGCGTGCCATTTTCAGTAGGGATAACGTCTGACATTTCTTTCGCGAAACGTGCCGCTTCTACTTTTGGTTCGTCCTCTCCACGGATACGGTGGATATTTTCAACAGGGATATTCACTAGGCTGAAAAGTAGCGCGTTGGCTTCACCATAATTGCTTTCCGCATCATCTGGGGCCACACAACGTTCATCTCCCCACCAAAAATGTAGGTTCTTCCACTGAATTGACGTCGCGTAAGCCTCTGAGGCAAGAAGCTTAAATAGCATTTTAGGCGTGCTTCCACCTGAGAGTGAGATATGAACAGGGCGATCTAGTTCGCTAAACGCTTTCATGTCGTTCGCTAGGCTTTCGACAACCTGATCGGCTGTTTGGAAAATCTTATGATTGATCATAATTCACAGTAGTCCGTGTCTGTTAAGTTTTTACATGGGAAACGCCAAGCGCGGCCATCACGTTGAAGCAAGTCATCCGCTTCTTTTGGTCCCCATGTACCGCAAGCGTAACCAAATAGTGCTTGTGGATCTTGTTTGAAATCTAGAATAGGTTGCACGTATTTCCAACATGCTTCAACCGCATCACTACGCGCGAACAAAGTAGCATCACCGTTAAGGGCATCAAGAAGCAGACGCTCGTAAGCGGTAAGCATCTGAGTCTCTTGCAGGTCTGCATAGTGGAAGTTCATCTTCACTTCTTTTGCTTTAAAGCCAGCACCAGGCTCTTTCAGGCCAAAGCTCATTTGAATCCCTTCGTCAGGTTGAATACGGATGATCAACTTGTTCTCAGGGGCATTTTGGCCAAACACTGGATGCGGTGTCTGTTTGAAGTGAATAACCACTTCAGTTACACGTGTTGGCAAGCGTTTTCCTGTGCGCACATAGAAAGGTACGCCATTCCAGCGCCAGTTGTTGATGTGTGCTTTCAAGCCGATGTAAGTCTCAGTACGAGAGTCATCTGCTACGCCGTTTTCCTCACGGTAACCAAGCAGGTGTTGGCCACGCACATCAGAGGCGGTGTATTGACCCAATACTAGGTCATTACGGAGATCGTTTTCCTCAAGCGGCTTAAGACATTGAAGTACTTTTACCACTTCGTCACGCATTGAGTCTGCGTTAATCTGCGCAGGTGGTTCCATACCAACCATTGCTAGAACTTGTAGCAAGTGGTTTTGGAACATATCGCGTACTGCACCAGAGCCATCGTAATAGCCACCGCGCTCTTCAACACCCAAGAATTCTGCGCCTGTGATTTCAACGTAATCGATGAAATTACGGTTCCACAGGGGCTCAAACATGGCATTAGAGAAGCGGAAAACCAGCAGGTTTTGCACGGTCTCTTTACCTAGGTAGTGGTCGATGCGGTAGATTTGGTGTTCTTGGAAATGCTCGTGGATCTCTTTATCAAGCTTCTGAGCTGACTCAAGATCATAGCCAAATGGCTTTTCAATAATTAGGCGTTTCCAGCCGTCATCTTCGCCGTTCAATCCGTGAGCGGCCAAACTTGCAGGAATCACACTGTATAAGCTTGGAGGCGTAGCGAGATAGAAAAGGGTATTACGCTGTTCGAAACCATATTGGTTTGACAATTGGTCAAGACGGGTAACCAGTTTGCTGTAGTCTGCGGTATCGGAGGTATTAATCGCTTGGTAGTGCAAATGATTAATGAATGCGTCAAGCGTAGCAGGCTCAGTTTTTTCCATTTCCTGAAGTGAGTTCTTCAGTTTTTCACGGTAAGAGTCATCGCTGTATTCTGTTCGACTTACGCCGAGAATCGCGAAATTTTCTGGAAGCTGCTTACTCGCGTAAAGGTGGTATAACGCTGGGGTCAACTTTCGATAAGTCAAATCACCCGAAGCACCAAAAATAACGATGCTGCT
Organism: Vibrio sp.; assembly: GCF_984391705.1. NCBI lineage: Bacteria > Pseudomonadati > Pseudomonadota > Gammaproteobacteria > Vibrionales > Vibrionaceae > Vibrio > Vibrio sp. Next base: position 163,601 of record NZ_CFHWOM010000005.1, read on the forward strand.
GTTTTCTGGTATTACCATCATCTTTCCCTTAAAAACGAGGTAGTTATTCTGTGACCATTGAGGGCCGCTTACATGCAGCCAAACCTAACAGTGGTACCTAATTTTTTATAATTGGTCTTACCTATTACTTTGATAGGTAAAACCTACAGTGCACAAGCTCGAGTTATGTTGAGCAAAGTGTTGCTTATGCAAAGCGAGTTCACACTCGATTCGGCAGCGTATTGTCCACGACTATTTGATATACATCAACCTTTGGGAAGGCAATCGATTAAATAATGACTGGTTTTTCTATAGAGGATTGATTTTATTGATGAAATCAATTGTTGCTATTTTGTATAAAAATAGAGTTATTATTCTATCTTAGTGTGTATCTAAAGACTCAAAACTGAGTCTTTAAATGGTTTTTAACTTTGTTTATATGGGTAGGGCGATCGAAGTCGGTGATCTGATCTTGGTGCAGGAATAATTCTGCATACTTTTTGTCAAGCGATTGCTCCAAAAACAGGATGTAGAGTTTAGGGTCAATATGTCCGGTTATCGCCATATCGGTCATGATTTCGATTGATTCAGTGAGAGTTTTGGCTTTTTTGTACGGCCTATCACTTGAGGTCAAAGCTTCGAACACATCAGCTATCGCCATCACTCGTGCCGGTACTGATAGTTGATCTTCAGCCAACCCTTTCGGGTAGCCTTTGCCATCTATTCGCTCGTGGTGACCACAAGCCATTTCGGGTACATGTTTTAGGTGATCAGGATACGGCAAGCGATTAAGCATGGTAATGGTCTGAATAATGTGGTCATTAATAATAAATCGTTCCTCATCATTGAGAGTGCCCCTTTTGATCGACAAGTTATACAACTCTCCGCGATTATATTTGAGCTCACCAGGTTGCAGAACAAACTCTTCTTGCCATATGTCTTTCGGGTTCACATCATTTGGCCAAGGAACATGGTGCATAGGTTTGTCGAATAAGAGAGACTCCATGACTGGCAGTGTGGCTGGCTCGCCAGCGCGCTCTTTTTCGATCCATGAGACGCCAAGTTGGTCATCCAGTGTTCGCTTCCATTTGTATTGGCTGATTTGTTTCAAGCGCTCGATTGACTTTTCGTCCATGCTTTCACCGCCAATGTTACATTGAGCAACGAAGGCAAAATCTTCATCATATTGGCGATGTCTGGTTGTGAGAGTTGCAAGTCGGTCTTCTTCGTTGCTCTCATCATTCGCTTTTGCTTGCCAGTAGTCTATTTCAGCTTGAGCTTTAAGTAGCTCAAAACGCATTCGAACTTCATGGATGCGGTCATAGATGGTTTCTAACTTGGTCGCTTTATCAATCACATATTCTGGCGTGGTCACTTTGCCGCAGTCATGAAGCCAAGATGCCAAATGCAGCGCTTCCCATTCACTGTCGTCCATAGTGAAGTGGGCGAAAAACTGTTTATCCTCTGAAGCGACTTTCGTCAGCATTTTGGATAGCTTAGGTACACGTTGACAGTGGCTACCTGTGTAGGGGGATTTAGTATCGATGGCTGATGCAATCAACTCTACAAATGCATTAAGCATCTCTTTTTGTTGGCGGATCTTGTCGATGTTTTCCTTGGCCAATTCTGCGAAGCTGAGTAACTCTCTCAGGAAGGCGTGTTTATCGCTTTGCTCTTGGGTAATAGCTCGTTCATACCCTAGCAGCAAAATACCGACCAATTCGTTACTCCGGTTAATTAGGGGGAATAAGTAGAAATCTGAGTTATAAAGGGATTCTCGATAATTGGCGACGGTGTTGTCATCGCGGTTAAAGTGAAGAACTTCGCCTTTTGACAGATCTTTTTGAATCCAAGCTGTCGATTGAAGAAACTCGTTGATGTCAATTTTGAATGGGATTATTGCGTGATTCGCTGAGATTTCATATGGACTATCATTTGACTCCTTGCTGTACAGAACAATGGTCTCGGCTCTTGTGACCAAATAGCTCTGGTGGGTGATGGTTTTTGCTAAAACTGAGAAGTCTTGGTTACTTGCGGTCTCCCGTAGCAGGCGAAGTAAATCGTGCAATGTGTGTTCCATTAGTTCGATCGAGGTCGTAAGGTTAGCGACTTCTTTGATCACGCTTTTCGAATAGCGTGTTTTCTTAAAGTCGAACCGGGCAATGCTGTCGGTTTGATACATCAGACTTTGCAACGGGTTCGCCAATCGCTTTGCAACAATCCAGACGACGAGAAAACTCATTGCCATAAGAGAAAAAGCGACTTTGACTTGTTTATCTCTCATTGAAAGCAAGTTGGTGAGAAGGTCGTCTTGAGGTGTCGCTTCAGCCAGAAGTATGCGGGTATGCTGATTGAGACTGACAGGTGTCAGAGTAATTGACCAATCTACACCATTGACTGAGCCTTTTTCGTACAATATTTGACTGGATATGCGGTCGAGTACTTTAGCAAAGACGCTTTCCTCAAGCTTTTCTCGGTTTTCTAGATGGTCACCGCCCAACTCGACATCGCTATGATGTTGTGCCAATACATTGAATTGGTTGTCGAACAGAATCAACTTGCTGGTGTCGGAATAGCCCAGTTGGCTAATTTGTTCAGAGAGTGAGTTCAAGGTAAAGTCAGCACCAACGACTGATTTTCCATCGGGGCTACGACGTGAAAAGGTTACCCCGGTAGTTTGGAGAAAATAAAAGAAATAAGGTTCAGTTAGGCGAATTTCACCATCTTTATCGGCGTTCAAAAACCATGGTCGAACACGCGGGTCAAACTCGTTGTCGTTGCTCTTTCTAGATTTCAGTACTTTATAGTTGCCATCGAGAAAGTGAAATAAATTTGTACCATTGACGAACGTTTGGTTAACCATAAGGACGGCTTTAGCGGGAGCATTAAATCTTTCTCTATCGCTGTTAGAACGTAAGGCACGAAACAGGGTAAATTGGCCTTGCTCGTTTGCATAATAGAGGGCGACAAGCCCTGAATTGCGTTGGAAAATCAAGTTCAGGGATGTGAGAAATCTGACTTCTTTCTCTGGCTTAGAGTTTCGCTCGACAACTCGACTCAACGCCATAAAATCAAGAGTTGTTAGAATGGGTCCGGTTTTGAGTTGAAATGTAGACTCAAGTTGGCGGCTGTTCTCTTCACTCAGCTCTTTAGCACTGCCTGACAGTAGCTCTTGAGCATGGCGATAGCTAATGGCAATGAGTACCGATCCCACCAAAGTGGTTAAGATCAAAAACAAGCTAGTGATGTGAATACTGAGTGAGTATTTGCGTTTTCTCATGCTTCACCTTTTATTATTGACTTAATAAGTATTAGTCGAAAGTTGTAGAACTGCATAAATTCAGTGGTATAACTCGGCGCTCGGTTTTTAATGCGGAAAATGAAATAAAACATTGTTAACATTGCTTATCCCCGATGCTGAGTGTTTACAACGATGAAACTACTGATTGATACCCATACTCATACATATGCGAGTGGTCACGCCTACAGCACTTTGGTTGAGAATGCGCGTGCTGCGAAAGAGAAAGGTTTAACTTTACTTTGCACGACGGACCATGCGGAATCCATGCCTGGTGCTCCACATTACTGGTTCTTTACTAATCAACGTGTATTGCCCCGATTCATTGAAGAGGTTGGGATTATACGAGGCGTTGAATCTAACATTCTCAATATCAAGGGAGAGGTAGATATCCATCCTACGACGGATCGTCATCTAGATTGGGCAATCGCGAGTTTTCATGAGGCGGTATTTAGGCCTGCGGAAAAAGCGGATCACACGGAGGCTCTGTTGAATGTAATCGAAGGTGGTCGAGTTGACGCATTGGGGCATCTTGGCAATCCAAATTACGACTTTGACTTTGATAAGGTGCTGCGTTGTGCCAAAGAGCACAATGTCGCCATTGAAGTTAACAACACAACCTTGAAAGGGAATAGCCGAGTAGGCAGCGTCGAACGCTGCTATGAAATAGTGGCTCGCGGAAAAGAGATCGGTGTTTATTTTACCACTGGCAGCGACGCACATTTTTGCCAAGACATAGGCAACCTTAATTTAGTATCCGAGCTGCTTGATAAGGTTGCAGTACCGGAAGAGCAGGTCATTACGCGTAGTGCAAAGCAGTTCTTAAGTTTCTTGGAGCTAAGAGGGCGTTCGGCAATTACTGACTTTGACCATTTATAAGTCGATACAAATTATCCCCCGCGTTAGAGTGCATTTTTCAGTACACTGTGCAAACTTTTAATACCTAATAAGAACAATGATATGAGAAAGATATTACCAGTCCTAGCATTAGCCATTTCGGTGAATGCATTTGCTACCGATTTTGATTTAAAAGCGACGATGAAGCAGATGAAAGTGGAGTTTAAGCAAGCTGCTGAAGCAACAGAAGTTTCTGGAATGCAAACGGCTATCGATAACTTGTCTGACTTAGTCGAGCAGTCAAAACGCGGTGACTACCCGCCGGAGAAGTTTGATATCTATTTCGAAGGGTTCACTAAGTTATCACAAGCGCTAGATTCGGTAGACGCAAAGCTAGAGCAGGGAGATCTTGAAGCCGCTAAACAAGAGTTGAGGCATGTTGATGCGCTGCGAGAAGAATATCATGACAAACGCAATCCAAGCATTTGGAGTAAGCTATTTGGCTGATTTGTATGGAGCTTAAGTGCTTTTAACTATCGAGAAACCCGCTGATTAGCGGGTTTTTTTAATGGTTTAGTGAAAAAGCTGTGAAGTCGTAATCAGTTATCAACGCATATTTTGAGTTAGTCATCAGAATTGGTTACCCTGTGGCAAATTTGTTAAGCCACCGTTATGCGTAGATTAATTCCATTTTATCGCTCAATGTTAGTTGCTAGTGCCCTTAGTTGGGTGCTAGTGACTTTGATGCCTGTTATCAATGCTCATGGTAACAGCATGGGCGTATGGGCGACACTATGTACGTTAAACGGCTTTGAATTGGTTCAGGTAGAAGAAGGCGATAATTCCGTTACCCATAAAGGTAAGCCTTGTCCTTTCAGCCACTTCTCGACGTTCCATCATGACGAAATTCCAACGACACCAATACTTTCAAGACAGAGTTTGGTGGTTTCAGATCGTTATACTTATTTGGCTCTAAGTGGACGTTTTGAAACTCCCGTACCTCGGGCCCCTCCGATGCTCCTTTCTGCATAACTATAAATAATTAACAGTAAAGTCAAAAAGTTGCTCGTTCAGTAGCAACTACTACTCCAAATGCCTGAACTCACATCGCATTTTATTTAGTGCGGTGGCTTTTATGCGTTTGGAGGAAAAATAATGCAAAAAGGAAAATAAACATGTTGAGAAACTCAACAAAGCCTCAACCCAAGGAAGCGTCACGTTCAAAATCCATCTACTTTATGACATGGCGTTGGCATTTCTACGCAGGATTATTCGTGATCCCATTTATGCTCATGCTGTCTATCACAGGCGTAGTGATGCTTTTTGATGATGAGATTGAACTTGCTCGTTACGATTCTATTCTTAGCGTGACACCTCACGAGCAGACTACGTCCATATCGACGCAATTAGAGGCCGTTAAGAAGACTTTCCCTGGCTATAGCGTCACTCAATTTTCTCCTACTAATGACCCGAAAATTGCTAATCGTTTTTCAATACGAAACGAAGAAGGTGAGTCGCTGGTAGTCGCGGTGAATCCATATAACGCAGAGGTTCAAGGAACGATAGATCGAAGCGAAAGTATCTATGAGTTAATGAACAGTATTCATGGCACCTTACTTATCGGAAAAGTTGGCGACCGCTTGATTGAGGTAGCCGCCAGTCTGAGCATTCTGCTTTTGGTTACTGGGTTGTATTTGTGGTGGCCTAGAGATAACGCTAGCCGAGCGGGTTTTCTGAAGGTACGCCTTGGACAAGGCACGCGCATTGTGATACGTGACTTACATGCAAACTTAGGCGGACTTCTATCAATTGTACTCCTGTTCTTTTTAATCTCTGGCCTAGCATGGGCGGGCATTTGGGGAGCTAAAATGGTTCAGGGGTGGAATACTTTCCCCACTTATTACACCTGGGGTGAAAAACCTGAGTCAATATTGCTTCATAAAGATCTCAACCATGGAGCGTCTGAGGAAATGCCTTGGAACCTCGAACTCGCTCCTGTCCCTGAATCGAAAGATGGTGCAGAGCATGACCATTCAAATATGGATGAGCACTCCTTTACGGGAAGCCATAGTGCGATATCGATAGATGAAATCGCAGCAAAAGCGAAGCAATTAGGTTTTACTCGATTTAAGATCTATCTACCTCGCTCTGAGACCGGGGTGTATACCGTGTCTGCTAATTCAATGGCCGGTGATGTTACCGATCCCCGAGATGATAGAACCTCTCATTTTGATCAATATTCAGGCCGTTTATTGATCGATGTAACGTGGCAAGACTACAGCCTCTTTGCCAAGTTTATGGCAGCTGGTGTATCACTTCATCAAGGTGACATCAGTGTGATAAACAAAGTGTTGAATGTGCTGTTTTGTTTGGCTTTCATTTTTATCTGTGTCTCAGGTATCGTGATGTGGTGGATTCGCCGTCCAAGTCGCCGTGCATCTTTGGGTGCTCCACCTAAGTTTGAGCAGCCTGGGGTGTGGAAAACGGGGCTAGTGAGTTTGATAGCAATTAGCATAGCCTTTCCTTTAGGCGGTTTAGCGATTGTCGTGGCGTTAACCTTGGATTGGCTAGTGTTTAATCGAGTTGAGAGACTGAAGGCGGTATTTAACTAATCAACGAATAAGAGCCAGCAATTAGCTGGCTCTTGCTATTAAGTTATTGTTTCGCGACTAAGTGCTCGTTGACGAAGTCAATGAATACGCGTAATCGAGCAGGCATATACTTGGTTTGCGGATATTGCATAGCAATCGCACCGTGGTAGTTACTTTTGATCATCCAATCAGACAGGACTTCCATTACTTCACCTCGCTCAAGCGCTTCCTTGACCACGAAGTCGTGGAAGATTCCAATACCAAGATCCGCCATCACACCGTTTAAACGCATTTGAGAGTGGTTGATTGCGTAACGCCCCGCTACGGCAATCGAGTGGAATGCCTCATCTTTGAAGAATGACCAGATGTTGTCTTTATCGTTTTCGGCTAAATAGATGCAGTCGTGTGTCTCGAGATCTGTTGGGTGCTTTGGCATTCCATGCGTAGAGATGTAACGAGGGGACGCGCAGAGAACCAAGTTGGTTTTACTTATCTCTTTCAATACTAAGTTTTCATCTGGTTTGTCGGTCAGTTTGAATGCCACATCGATCCCTTGGCGAAACAAGTCAATTTCCCCGTCGGCCGCACGCAGTTTGAGCTGGATATTTGGGTAGCGTTGTAAAAATGGCAAGACAAACGGTTGAAGTACTGAGTTGAGAAAAGCTTCAGGCGCAGCAACCGTAAGTGCACCAGTTGGTTCAGCATGGTCTTCTGCGGAAAGTTCAATCGCTTGTTGAGCAGCGTTAACCATGGCAATGCTTTGGTCATAAACTTTTTGTCCGGCTTGGGTTATGACCAGCTTACGAGTTGTTCTCTCGAACAGTTTAACCGACAAAGCTTTCTCTAGGCGGGTGATCAGTTTACTTAGTGCAGAAGGAGTTACCCCAAGCTGCTTTGCCGCCGCGGTAAAGCTACCTTCATTGACGACCAAAATAAAAGAAGCAAGATCAGGTAACAGAGCAATGAGTTTCGGATTGACCATACATTTTCAGATATACGCTACAGGTGGCGTTATTGTCAGATACTCATCATCTAGGCGCAAGTAGTAAAGGCGTTTGATAGGAACTCGATAAAAAGTTGTGAGAGTTTTATGAGATTTCGATGAAGGAGCTGATAGATTTGCCGTGCATTCTTAATTGTAACAACAGCAACGTTTGAGATTAAACGTGCGACCCGCTCAAGTTTAACGCTGTTAGTGCTGCCGACTTGGGTAAATTTCTTTCAGTTAAGGATGGAATCACAATGAAAAAACAGACCCAACTTGGACTCTTAATTACTTCAGCTTTGATGGCAATGGGGTCAGTATCTGTGAATGCAGCAGAGCTCGATATCACTATCACCAATGCCACTAAAGGTATCTATTTTACGCCTTTTATTGTTGCAGGGCATGACTCTGATTTAGTCATGTTTCGTACTGGGCAGGCTGCATCAGTTGAGCTAGAGTCAATGGCTGAAGGGGGCGATATCTCAGGCTTATCAACACTGATCGGTAATGCTGGTGGAGTGGTCGTTGAGAACCCTGCTGGTGGCATTTTAAACCCAGGCGTTGCTACAACGTTCAGTATCGATACAGGCAGCCATGAATACCTTTCGTTAAGTGCGATGCTATTACCTACCAATGACGGTTTTGTTGGGTTGGACAGTTGGAAAATTCCCACCCAGCCGGGTACTTACAAAACGACCCTAAGAGGGTATGACGCTGGTACCGAAGCGAACGATGAGCTGGCTGGAAGCATGCCCACCCCCCCATTTATTACGTTTCGTTCTGGCGGTACTGGTGTTGAAACTGCAATCACTAACGACACCGTTCATATCCATCCTGGTAACCTAGGTGATAGCGAAACAGCCGGAGGCATTAGTGATCTTGATAACACTGCTCACCGTTGGCTGAACCCTGTTGCCACGATCACTATCGTTGTGAAGTAAGGGGGATGTATGAAATACAGATTGTTATTCATCGCTGCCTCGGTTGGTTTACTCGCAGGTTGTCCGAGCAGCGACAATGAGACTAAGAGTAAGTCTTACCGTTATACAGTGAACGTGGAAAATCTTACTTCAAACCAGCCCATGTCTCCCCTTGCAGTGCTTGCACATAACAGCAATTACGAGCTTTTTGGTGTTGGTGAGAGTGCCTCTATTGAACTTGAACACCTTGCGGAAGGAGGGAGTAACGCCGAATTAATCGCTCTTGCTGACAGTGTCGAAGATATTGAACAAGGTATATCAGGAAATGGCTTGTTGTTACCAGGACACTCAGATGAGGTAAGTATTACACTGAATCCGATCGAGTATGGCTACGTGTCAGTAGCTTCTATGTTGGTTAACACGAATGATGCATTTATTGGAGAAACAGGCTTGTCGCTAAAGTCGTTAGCGGTTGGTGAAACATTTGAAATGACCATGAATGTTTGGGATTCGGGAACGGAACTTAATGATGAATTAGCCGCAACAATCCCCGGTCCTGCTGGTGGTGGAGAGGGCTTCAATGCTGCACGCAATGATATTGATGATTCCGTATCCTTTCACTCCGGAGTGATCAGTCAAGACGATGGACTGGCAAACTCGGCGTTAGCGTCTAACCATCGATTCCTAAACCCTGGGGCAAAACTTACTATAACGCGAGTTAAGTAACCAACGAAAAACGTACTATTTAAAGAGTCTGTTCGCACCGCAACAGACTCTTTGTTTATCGTCTTACTTTCGTCTGAAATAAAATTGTTCTTATCAAGGTCGTGTTTAGGGTACGTAGACATGTAGGCAAGGAAAAAGCCATGAAAGAGCAAGCAGTTAACTTGATTGCTAACATACTGTTGGTTGAGGACGACGATGATCTTGCAGAGTTGGTTCAGATGCATCTTAAGTTTCAAGGTCATCAGGTTACGAGAGTATTCACTCTTGCTAAAGCTAAGCTAGTCCATCAAGAGCAAAGCTTCGATGTAGTGATCTTGGACCGGGGGCTTCCAGACGGCGATGGGTTAGATTTTTGCCATTATCTTCGCCAGCAGCGGGATTGGTCTCCGGTGTTAATGCTCACGGCTAGAGACAGCGAACTAGATAAGGTTGAGGGTTTAGAGGCGGGTGTCGACGACTATATTACCAAGCCGTTTGGTGTTTTAGAGTTCCAAGCAAGGGTTCGTAATGTTATTCGGCGAATCAATCAAGCTACAGAATCATTGTCTAATCCAGAAAAAACAAATGATTCGATGCAGTTTGGCCCATTGATCATTGTGCCTGAACTTCATCGTGTGTGTTTGAATGATGAAGATGTTTCCTTAACTGCGACAGAGTTTTCCTTATTACAGTTTCTGGCAAGCCGACCTGGGAGGGTGTATAGCAAAGATGAGCTACTCGATCATGTGTGGAATACCAACCATACGGGGTACCACCATACGGTTTGTAGCACTGTTAATCGGCTGCGTAACAAACTCTGTCTGACTAACTCTAAGCATCACTATATTCAGACAGTGTGGGGAGTTGGCTACAAGTTTCAGCCTCAGCAATAGCCTTTAAAGAGGAAAGTATCATGAGCTTCAAATCGAGATTGGTAGTTTTTACAAGCTTATGGTTTTTGCTGGCCGCCTTGGCAATAGCGCTTACTTATAATTGGCAAAAGGAGACCATCGAGCTAAGAACCAAACAGAGTCTGCATAAAGACTTGGCTAACCATATGCGTGATGACAACCCGTTAATGATCGGGACGGATTACAACCCCAAAGCACTTAAGTCAATTTTCCATACTCTAATGTTGATTGGCCCTGATTTTGAGATCTATTTTCTCGATAGTCAGGGGAATATTACGACGCATGCTGCCCCTGATGGGGTAGAGATGAAGAGCAAAGTTTCGTTAGATCCGATTAAAAGTTACCTAAATGGTGAAGCTTTTCCTATATTGGGGGACGATCCAAGAAACCCAGCAGAACACAAAGTTTTTTCCGTTGCTGCCATCGAAGAGTTGGGCTCTACAGTAGGGTATTTGTACGTGGTTATCGGCAGTACACGCCATACAGCGATTGCTAATGCGCAAGTTGATACGCCATATTTAGCGTTAGCGAGTCTCGTCTTAGTCTCTATTCTTGGATTTGCGTTTGGTGCGTATGTGTTGGTGAGGCGCAGTTTGTTAAATCCGATAGAGCGAGTCACTAAACAGCTCCGACAACAGGCCGAGCACGATTTTCGCTTGCAGGCCAACTTTACTCAACAAGTGCCTGAGTTAGTGCCTATTGCACATTCGTATCATCTAATGGCTAAACACATTCAGCAGCAGTTTTTGCAACTAGAGTATCAATCCTCACACCGCCGTCAGAGCTTGCTTCAGCTCAGCCATGACTTGAAAACGCCTCTGTCGAGTGTGTTAGGCTACTTGGAAACTTGGCGGATGCAGAACTCTGAAGATGATCCCTTGATCGAAGTCGCGTTTCGGAACTGTGGTAAATTATCCCAACAGCTACATGCTTTGTTAGATGTTGCCAAGAAAGAAGCACCAATTCCAAATTATGAGTACAGCCCTGTTGCTCTTGCCCCTTTAATCGATGAATGTACTGAGACAATGCAAAGCCAAATCACTCGGAAGCAGGTGATTTTAACGGTTGAAGTCGATAAGTCGTTGTACACTGTCGGTGACAGAAAATTACTTGAACGCTTAGTCCACAATTTGTTTGAAAACGCCCTGCGCCACACTCCGATAGGATCGGAAGTTGTTTGCCAGGCGACTTTGAGTGAAGATAAGTCTACGATTCAGTTTACCTTCGCCAATCATATTGATGTCGAAGCGCAAAGCGGTTCCATGGGGATCGGGACCAAGATCGTTCAATCTATCCTTATGCTCCACCATAGCCACCTTGAAACAACAGCAACAGCGACAGTTTTCCAGCAGCGTTTCCGATTAAAAGCTTTTACTGCATAGCCTATTTATTCCTTGGGTTCACTAATGCTTTTCCACCCTAAGGGATAATCGTTTCTACCTCCTTGAATTACACTACACTTAATTGATGAGTTTTTAGCTGTGATGCCCGTCACACAAAGGCTCGGACAAATCCAATAACGAGTTAATTCTCGATAAATAAAAGGAAGGAATTGCAAATGTCTTCTGCGTTTTACCAACAGATCCAAAACCAAATTGAAGAAGTAAAGGCGGAAGGCCTTTACAAGTCTGAGCGCGTAATTACTTCTCAGCAGCAAGCCGCTGTTAAGATCTCAACAGGTGAAGAAGTACTAAACTTCTGTGCAAACAACTACCTTGGTCTAGCGAACCACCCAGAGCTTATCGAAGCAGGTAAAGCAGGCATGGATCAGCACGGCTTCGGTATGGCGTCGGTACGTTTCATCTGTGGTACTCAAGACATCCACAAAGAGCTAGAAGACAAGCTTTCAACATTCCTCGGTAAAGAAGACACGATTCTTTACACATCATGTTTTGATGCGAACGCAGGCCTATTTGAAACAATCTTAGGCAAAGAAGATGCAATCATCTCTGACGCACTAAACCACGCTTCAATCATCGACGGTGTACGTCTTTGTAAAGCGATGCGTTTCCGCTACGCAAACAACAATATGGAAGAGCTAGAGCAGCAACTGATTGCTGCTAAAGAAGCAGGTGCTCGCCACATTCTTATCGTGACTGATGGCGTGTTCTCAATGGACGGCGTAGTTGCAAACCTTCCAGCTATCTGTGACCTAGCAGATAAGTACGGTGCGTTGACAATGGTTGATGATTCACACGCAGTTGGTTTCATGGGTAAAACTGGCGCCGGTACGCATGAGTTCCATAACGTTGTAGACCGTATCGATATCATCACGGGTACGCTTGGTAAAGCAATGGGTGGTGCATCGGGCGGTTACACGTCTGGTAAGAAAGAAGTGATTGACTGGCTACGTCAGCGTTCTCGTCCGTACCTATTCTCTAACTCTGTAGCGCCCGCGATCGTTAACGCTTCAATCCGCGTTCTTGATCTACTGAAAGAGAGTGGCGAACTTCGTGACCGTCTATGGGAAAACGCAGCACACTTCCGCGCACGTATGGAAGACGCTGGTTTCACTATGGGCGGCGCAGACCACGCAATCATCCCAATCATGCTGGGTGATGCAAAAGTAGCAGCTGAGTTCGCTGAGCGTGCACTTGAGAAAGGCATCTACGTAGTAGGCTTCTCTTTCCCAGTAGTACCAAAAGGTCAAGCACGTATCCGTACTCAGATGTCTGCAGCGCATTCACGCGAGCAGCTAGACCGTGCGATCGATGCTTTCATCGCAGTTGGTAAAGACATGGGCATCATCTAATTTTCGCTACAGACGAAGATAGATAACAAAAATTATTGATTCTCGCCCGAACGGTGGGCGAGAAGAATTAGGTAATAATATGAAAATCAAAGCTCTTTCTAAGCTAAAGCCTGAAGAAGGCATCTGGATGACTGAGGTTGAGAAACCTGAAGTCGGCCACAACGACCTTCTAATCAAGATCAAGAAAACCGCTATCTGTGGTACAGACGTACACATCTACAACTGGGACGAATGGTCACAAAAAACGATTCCTGTACCTATGGTTGTTGGCCATGAGTACGTAGGTGAAGTTGTGGGCATGGGCCAAGAAGTTCGCGGCTTTAACATTGGCGATCGCGTATCGGGCGAAGGTCATATCACATGTGGTCACTGCCGTAACTGTCGTGGCGGCCGTACTCACCTATGTCGTAACACAACAGGCGTTGGTGTAAACCGCACTGGTGCGTTCTCTGAGTATCTTGTTATTCCTGCATTCAACGCATTTAAGATTCCTGCAGAGATCTCAGACGATCTAGCCTCTATCTTTGACCCGTTTGGTAACGCAGTACACACAGCGCTATCTTTCGATCTAGTGGGCGAAGACGTGCTAATCACAGGTGCTGGCCCAATCGGCATCATGGCAGCAGCAGTAGCTAAACACGTTGGCGCACGTCACGTAGTAATTACTGACGTGAACGAATACCGTCTAGAGCTTGCTAAGAAGATGGGTGTGACTCGCGCAGTAAACGTAATGGAAGAGAAGCTTGAAGACGTTATGTCTGAGCTAGGCATGACAGAAGGCTTCGATGTGGGTCTAGAAATGTCAGGTGTGCCATCTGCGTTTAACAGCATGCTAACCAACATGAACCACGGCGGAAAGATCTCTCTACTAGGTATTCCACCATCAGACATGGGTATCGACTGGAACCAAGTGATCTTCAAAGGTCTTATCATCAAGGGTATCTACGGTCGAGAGATGTTCGAGACGTGGTACAAGATGGCGTCATTGATTCAATCAGGCCTAGATCTAACACCAATCATCACTCACCACTTTAAAGTTGATGACTTCCAAGCGGGCTTCGACGCGATGCGTAGCGGGCTTTCTGGCAAAGTTATCCTTGATTGGGAGTAGGGCTCGGCAGAGTAAATATGGGATTGTTGCTGTTAACTAGACAGCTGGCTATCTGAACTAAGGAATGGCAAAAGAGTCCTATTTTGCGCTCCAAAAAGCCCCAAGAAAATGAATGACGCCTCGGTTGAAATCGAGGCGTCATTTTTATATCTAGCAATAAACACCGTAGAGTCGATTTGGTTCGCCACCGCTAGAACAACGAGCTAATTTTATGCTTTGATCCCTAGTGAGCTGATAATATCGACAATGGCGTGCGAGAAGATCACTAAACCCGCATTCGCAGTTATATGCTTTGAGCCATACAATTAAACACACTCGAAACGCTAACGAGAAACAAACATAATTAATGTGACAACCTATACTGTCACTAGTTGAAGTCGGAGAAAGTTATGGCTGTTACTAGAGAGTCTGAGTTGCAATGTCCTACGTGTGGGCACAAACGACAGGAAGTAATGCCAGTTAATGCATGCCTATATTTTTACGAATGTCATGGCTGTGGCGCGATATTGAAGCCGCTGCCTGGCGATTGCTGTGTGTTTTGTTCTTATGGGTCGGTTCCATGCCCACCTGTCCAGGCCCAGAATGGTCAGTCTTGTTGCGGTTAAGACAACGGTATTAGCGTCCTGAGTAGCTCGATAACTAAGCGGTTTAATCAGATTTATGTAAAAAAACGCTCGTGGTATTTACAGGGTTTATAAAATAAATAAATCTAACGTGAAATAATGATAATTTTATAGGAAAGGACCAATGCAGTTTGAAATTGGCTCAGTTTTTCGCTTTGTATCTTGGCTATTTGTTACGGTGTTGTTCGATGGGGTGGTCAAATCTACTGGCTTGTTGCTCTGTCGCATGTTTACTCGAAAAGTTCAGCCTAAGTCTTGGATAACGCTGTTGGTTGGCTGCCTATTTTGGGTTTTCGTTATCCTCGCTCTTGCTCAAATCAATCAGTTTTTAGCCGTTGATGCCTGCCTCGATGCGGGTGGAACGTTTGATTACGACTTGGGACAATGCATTGAATAGCCTTTTTATCGCCTCCTACTGAAATACCTCTGATGGTTGCTGCGAATAAAATCATAGATGTTTCATGATTATCTCGAGTGACTTCACGTGTTCTTGCTATACGAAATTACTGTTAGTTTGCTAACTTAGCGCTTTATAGGATGAGTTTGGGCGCTTCACTGTATTGATGATGTCGCAAATATCTACTGACTCTAATGATGTTAAGGGTATGCAGGTTTCAAAAGTACTGGTTGGCGGTCTATCAAAGACAGAGTTACAAGAGCAGCTCCATGGATCAGGTATATTACTGAACGATTATGCTTACATGCTGCTCAATGATTGCGGCTTTACAGTATCCAACGCTAGACGAGAGGTCGTCGTAGTAACATATACACCGTTTGAGCTTGGCTTATATTTTGGTGCAACCTACCAAGAGATCGTGCAAAAGGCTGAGCTTAAAGGCTATAAAGTATGCACTCTAGAATTGGCGGTATATCTCCGTCTTCAGTACACCGAGCAACTAGAAGGCGTTCATTTGTGTGTCTCGGCGAACCCGATTAATAGAGATATCTCTTTTCCTAAAGGGCTCTATTTACGCAAGGTTAATAACACGCTCTGGCTGCGCGGTTATCGTGCTTCTGATGATTTTGTTTTTCCTCCCAGCGCTATGTTTGTGTTTGAGCAAACTGATAAAACTTAAATTAGGGACAACTGGGGTTGGCCGGAAATATTGGGCGAAGCGCATATGATAGATTCGATACTTAAACAGCTCTTTTTAAGAGAAACTGGCAAGCAGTCACTTGTGACTCAAATGAAGGCTGATAGTGCCGCCCTTAATGCTCTCGATTATCAGACGTGGTGTGACAGTAAGCGGAAGTTTTTGCACCAAGAAGTGGCGGATAGTCATTGGATCAAAACTTGCACAGCAGGCTATGTCACTGAAGTACATTTTCTTGAAGATGGCAGCTTGATAGAGCACAGACTCTTTGACCGCTATCAGACTAAAGGTAGGTGGCATATAGACCAGGGCTGTGTGATGGTGGAGATTGAGAAAGAAGCGAATCGCTATACTTTTGCTATCGTCGCTAACGATGAAATCAATATTCACTCCGCAGTAGAGCACAAAAATGGTGCACTTCATTCCTATTTGAAGCTAGCACAAGTAAAGGAAAAGCACGTAAATGGAAATCCGAATTGATGATCTCAACGGTGGTGAAGTAATCAGCTTGCTGGAGGAACATCTTGCAGATATGTACGCCACGTCCCCTCCTGAAAGTGTTCATGCACTCGACGTTGAAGCACTTAAATCGTCTGACATCACTTTTTATAGTAGCTGGAGCGAGGAGACCTTACTTGGTTGTGTCGCGTTAAAGGCATTGAGTTCAGAGCACGTGGAACTAAAATCGATGCGTACCAGCACTATTGCACGGAAGCAAGGCGTGGCCTCCAAGCTTTTAGTTCACGCCATAGAGCAAGCGCAAATCCAAGGTTTTACATCCATCAGTTTGGAAACGGGGTCTCAGGCGTTTTTTCACCCTGCACGCTCATTGTATGAAAAATTTGGATTTGTCTATTGTGGTCCGTTTGGCGATTATCGCGAAGACCCACATAGCCGCTTTATGACGCGCTCGCTCTAATTAACTTTAAACAGAAGAAAGGATACTTATGGATATAGTTACAGCCACAACCCAACATTTAAGCCTAATTACCCCTATATTTAATCAATATCGAGTCTTCTACGGCCAAGCAGATGATGTAACGTTGGCTGAGAGCTTTCTCAAGCAGCGATTGGAAAATCAACAATCGGTGATTTTTCTAGCCATCGAAGGGGAGAAGGTAGTCGGCTTTACTCAATTATATCCAACGTTTTCTTCCGTTTCTGCCAAGGCAAGCTGGATTCTCAATGATCTGTTTGTGTTAGAAGAAAAGAGAGGGTGCGGGATAGGGCGAGCACTACTTAAAGCTGCTAAAGAGCATGCGTTGGTTACTGGAGCTAAAGGGCTAGCCTTAGAAACAGGGCGAGATAATCTTGGTGCGCAAAAGCTATATGAATCTGAAGGCTATAAACAAGAGACTGAATACTTAAGTTACTATCTATCTCTGTAGCTGAATAACGCGGCTTAGCGTGTTTCTAAGCCGCATTGGTGTTTATTCCGGTTTGAGTGCTAACACTCTATCAATATCGCCTGCGCTATTTCGTTGAGGAACTTGCTCCCAAGGTTCTCCCCAAGTGCGGTTGACGACACGGCCTCTTTGAACAGCGTTACGTTGCTCAATTTCTCTCGCCCAACGAAGTACGTTGGTGTACCCCTCTGCTTGTAGAAACTCAACTGCGTCGTAAGCATTCCCGAGGATAACATTCCCGTACCAAGGCCAGGTTGCAATATCGGCGATGGTGTATTCGTCACCGGCGAGGTAGCGCGTCTTAGCAAGCTGTTTGTCTAATACATCAAATTGACGCTTCGCTTCCATCGTAAAACGATTAATTGGGTACTCGAACTTCTCTGGAGCGTAAACATAGAAGTGACCAAAACCGCCTCCTAGATAAGGTGCAGAGCCTTGAAGCCAAAACAACCAGTTCATAGTACGCGTTTTAGTTGCCAGGTCTGTAGGCAAAAAATGGCCAAACTTCTCAGCTAAATACAACAGAATATTACCCGACTCGAACACGTTGATTGGCTCAGAGCCTGAACGGTCAACCATCGCGGGTATTTTGGAGTTAGGGTTGATGGCGACAAAGTCGGAACCAAACTGGTCTCCTTCGCCGATACTGATTAGATAAGCGTCGTACTCGGCTTCTTTGACTCCTAATGCAAGCAATTCTTCGAGCATAATCGTAACTTTTTGACCATTTGGAGTTGCCAAAGAGTAAAGCTGAATTGGATTGTCGCCAATTGGTAGTGTTTGTTCATGGCGAGCACCTGAGTCAGGACGATTTATGCTTGCCCACTGACCGCCACTTTCATCATCCATTGTCCAAACTTTTGGGGGTTGGTATTGGTTTGTCATTGTTATTCCTTATCCAAAATTGATATCCGGCAATAACTATCATTGGGTTAAATGAAGTAAATAAAAAGAGCTGCTTAGCGAAACAGATAGATCGGAAAGTTATTGAAAAGTGTTTTGAAGAATAAAAAGCGCTCACAGGCATGTGAGCGCTTAAGTTGGTTACTGTTGGAGATGAACTAAAGCATCATGCAATGATGGCACGATGTAGTGACCAAGTGCGGTAACTTCATCACATGGTTTGACCAAGTCAGGAATTTGAAAAGTGGTCATATTGGCTGATACTGCACTGCGAACGCCATTGTTTGAATCCTCGAATGCAACGCATTGGCTGGCGTTTACACCCAAGCGGTTGGCTGCAAGATAGTAGATTTCTGGGTCAGGCTTCCCGTGAGTGACCTCACAGCCGCAAGTTAAACTATCAAAGTACTGGTCCAATCCCGCTAATCTTAACTTAGCAGTGGCAACCTCTTTATGCGTAGATGTCGCGACTGCTGTAGGAATGTGGTTCGCTTTAAGCCAGGTGAGTAGCTCGATAACGCCATCTTTTACTGGGATAGCTTGATGCTTAACAATGGCATCATAGTTAACGCGCCACTCTGCATGCAGCGCATCATAGTCGTCGCCATAGGCATCTCGGAAGATCTTCTCAATACCTGCTGAGTTGCGACCGATAATTGATAGATACACGCTTTCATGAAACGGGAGTTGTAAGGTTTCGCATGCTTGCTTGAATACGCGCATACAGACTCGTTCAGTGTCGAGTAAGAGACCATCCATATCAAAGATGGCAGCTTGAAATTTCATGTGACTACTTAATTAAACATGGTGATAACTCTCTTGATTCTGGCACATTTCTTTAACGCAGTAAAAGCGCTTTTTCTAGCGAGATAGGCAGAATTTGGCGAGTAACTACCGTAACGATAGTTTGACTGATTCGTTATCTAAAATAACGACTACATCATCTTAATTTTGAATTAATTTTAATAAATATACGTGATGAATATTTGAAAATTTCACTTACATTAATGAATTAAATAGAGGTTAAAAAATGATCTTGGTTAATTAATTTAGCTGAAGTTAACTTATATTCCCTCAATCAAATAACACATTAAAGGGAATAATAATGAAGAAGCTCATCGTACTTAGTATTACAGCAGCAATATCTTTGCCTGCGTACGCTGACCATAATATGGTTGATGGAATGGACTTTGGTCCACTAGCACAACTTGTCGGCACATGGGAATCTTCGCCTTCTGGTGGTGTTGATATGTCACCCGCTCAAGAAGGAACAGAGCAAGGAAAAGGTGCACCAGCAGTGACGCCGTTTTATGAAGTGATGACCTTTGAAGTCGCGGCTGACGCAACTAATGCGAGTGACCAGTATTTGGTTGCATTATATTATAAGCAAGAAGTATTTAGAAAATCAGACGACTCTAAGTTCCATGACCAGCGTGGCTATTTAATTTATGATCAAGAAAATCAGAAAGTTTATAATTCATTTTGTGTACCAAGAACAACTTGTGTAACAGCAGAAGGTGACGCGGGAAATAATATGGTATTGAAGGCGTCAAAGCGAGGTATCGCTGAATCTGAATATATGACGGATAATGCCAAAACCACTGACTTTACTATGAATCTAAAAATAGAAGACGGTTCGTTGACCTACTCGCAAACAAGTTCACTAGAAATATATGGTTCAGCATTTGCTCACACGGATACGAGCACCTTAGTTAAGGTCAAATGATGTGATGATTTTCAATTAAGCCCCTTAAGGGGCTTTTTTACATTTACTTGCTTGAGAAGAAGGTTAATTTGTCCTCTTTTGTCTAGTAAACTGTCGAGATAAGAAAAAGTCACCGAGGGAAAGTTATGAGTAAATCAGTTTCGTTTATTGGATTGGGTGTGATGGGTTACCCAATGGCCGGTTATCTGAGTAAAGCGGGTTATTCTACAAAGGTCTACAACCGTACGATGCCTAAAGCTCAAACGTGGAGTGGAGAGTACCAAGGTGAAGCATGTGAGACGCCAAAGCAAGCAGCAGAAGGTTGTGATGTGGTGTTCGTATGTGTTGGTAATGACGATGATGTTCGCAGCGTTGTTTATGGTGAAGAGGGTATCTTAGCAGGGCTTAAGCCAGGAGCTGTATTGGTGGACCACACCACAACCTCGGCTGAGTTGGCAATAGAGCTTGCTAAAGCTGCGAAAGAAAACGGCAATGATTTTATTGATGCGCCTGTATCGGGTGGTCAAGCTGGCGCAGAGAATGGCGTGTTGACCATTATGTGCGGTGGCGATCAAAGCGTGTTTGATTCAGTCTCACCAGTCATGGATGTGTATGCAAAACAAATTTCTTTATTGGGAGAGAATGGTCAGGGCCAACGTTGTAAGATGGTTAACCAAATTTGCATTGGTGGCATTCTACAAGGTTTGAGCGAAGCGCTATTATTGGCTCAAAAGTCTGGCTTAGACGTTGAGCAAGTCGTAGAAACATTGAAACATGGTGCGGCGGGATCTTGGCAAATGGAAAACCGTGCAGTAACGATGTCTCAAGACAAGTTTGATTTTGGCTTTGCAATTGACTGGATGCGTAAAGACTTAGGCTTCTGCTTAAAAGAAGCGGAGCGCGTAGGTCTAGAACTGCCTTTGACGAAACAAGTTGACCAGCAGTACGCCGACCTACAGCAAGACGGTTTTGGTCGAATGGACACCTCGGTGCTATTTAAAGCGGTAGCTAAGAACCAATAAATAATGACCGAATAACGTGAACACTTCTGTTAGTAGTAAATAAACAGTTCTTTGGTATCAAATAACTTAAAGAAATTAAAATCACACATAGCCAACTCTCCTAGTAATGGAGGCGCTATATGCGCCTCCTTTCTCATGAAATGCGCTACTCATCTAACAGTAGTGCACATTCGTTGGTTTTTCTAATTTAAATCGAAACGATCGGCGTTCATTACCTTACTCCAAACAGAGATAAAGTCTTTTGCAAACTTCTCTTTGTTGTCATCTTGAGCGTATACCTCAGCGTATGCACGTAGAATCGAGTTAGAACCGAATACCAAATCAACGCGTGTTGCTGTCCATTTCTCTTCACCAGAAGTGCGCTCTACAATCGAATAAGAGTTACGGCCTGTTGGCTTCCAGCTGTAGCGCATATCCGTTAGGTTAACGAAGAAGTCGTTAGTTAATGCTCCAACTCGGTCAGTGAAGACACCATGCTGACTGTCGCCAAAGTTAGTACCCAGTACTCGCATACCACCAAGAAGAACAGTCATTTCTGGCGCTGTTAGTCCGAGTAGTTGTGCTTTATCTAGCATGAGCTCTTCTGGGCTCACTGCATAGTGCTGTTTTTGCCAGTTACGGAAGCCATCAGCCACAGGCTCAAGCACACTGAACGATTCAACATCTGTTTGCTCCAGTGTTGCATCACCACGACCGGCTGCAAATGGTACAGTGATGTCAAAACCCGCTTGTTTCGCTGCTTGTTCTACTGCCCAGCTACCTGCTAGCACAATGGTGTCAGCTACGCTTATGCCAGATTCTTGTGCAATGCCATCAAGTACTGGTAGCACTTTAGCGAGCTTTTCTGGTTCGTTACCTTCCCACTGGTTAAGTGGATCAAGACGAATACGAGCGCCGTTTGCACCACCACGTTTATCTGAATTACGGAATGTACGTGCGCTATCCCATGCAGTTGAAACCAATTCACCGATGCTCAACCCACTTGCTGCAATTTTTGCTTTCACGGCATCAACATCGTAGTCGCTGCGACCTGCTGGAACAGGATCTTGCCAAGTTAACTCTTCTGCTGGGACATCTGGGCCGAAGTAGCGAGCTTTAGGCCCCATATCACGGTGCGTTAACTTGAACCATGCACGAGCAAACGTGTCTGAGAAGTACGCTGGGTCGTTATAGAAACGTTCTGAAATCTTACGATATTCAGGATCGATTTTAAGCGCCATATCGGCATCGGTCATCATAGGGTTGTGACGAATCGATGGGTCTTCGACATCGACGGGTTTATCTTCGTCTTTAATTTCTACTGGTTCCCATTGCCATGCGCCTGCTGGACTCTTCGTCACTGCCCAGTCGTAAGTGAACAATAGGTGGAAGAAGCCGTTATCCCATTGAGTTGGATTGGTTGTCCAAGCGCCCTCAAGGCCACTGGTCACCGTGTCACGACCAATACCGCGAGATGTTTTGTTGTTCCAACCTAAACCTTGCTCATCAATATCTGCACGCTCTGGCTCTGCGCCAAGTTTGGAAGCATCACCATTACCGTGTGCTTTACCTACTGTGTGGCCTCCTGCGGTGAGTGCAACGGTCTCTTCGTCATTCATACCCATGCGAGCAAAGGTCTCGCGCATGTCTTTTGCGGTTTTTAGTGGGTCAGGGTTACCGTCAACACCTTCTGGGTTTACGTAGATAAGGCCCATCATTACTGCTGCAAGTGGATTTTCAAGATCACGCTCACCAGAGTAACGGCTGTTATCAGCGTTACTTTCTGCTAGCCATTCTTGCTCTGCGCCCCAGTAAATGTCTTTTTCTGGATGCCAGATATCTTCACGGCCAAAAGCAAAGCCAAAGGTTTCTAGACCCATTGATTCATAGGCCATGTTGCCTGCGAGAATCATTAAGTCTGCCCAGCTAATTTTGTTGCCGTATTTTTGCTTGATTGGCCACAGTAAACGGCGAGCTTTATCTAAGTTGCCGTTATCTGGCCATGAATTTAAAGGAGCAAATCTTTGGTTACCTGTATCGGCGCCACCACGACCATCACCGATGCGGTAGGTTCCCGCAGAGTGCCAAGCCATACGAATCATTAGACCACCGTAGTGACCCCAGTCAGCAGGCCACCATTCTTGGCTGTCAGTCATGAGTGCTTTTAGGTCAGCTTTGAGCGCTTCAACATCAAGCTTTTTCAACTCTTCTCGGTAGTTGAAATCAAGGCCCATTGGATTGGTTTTTTGGTCATGTTGATGAAGAATATCTAGGTTAAGCGCATTTGGCCACCAAGCGACATTTGAAGAATTAGCAGAGGTTGCTCCGCCATGCATGACCGGACATTGACCGCCGTTATTTTTGTTATGTTCCATGAGTTGCTCCTAGAGTGTCACAGCAAGTAAGTAGTGTGAGTTAAGAACCACGTTTGTTATGTGGTCTTTGCTGTAGTTAGAATAGGAGCTTCTGGCGGATTTATAAATCTGGTAATAGCTATACTTTCGATAGGTGTTTTCTATCGTAAATTAGGTAAAGAAATGGAGTAGAGATGAAAACCCTTGGGGAGGGGAAAGAGCGCCGCCATAAACAGCAGCGCCTAATGTTTATCCGTATTGAACTTCTAACTGCTCAGCTTTTTGCCATGCAGCATGAGTGGCAAGTTGTTTAGAGTATTGCGCAATGTTTGGGTAGCGCTCCGTTAGGCCGAATTTATTTAACGCTTCAACAATGAACGACATCATAATATCGGCACCGGTTAACTTATCGGCCACAAAGTAACGCTTGCCTTCTAGCGATTGGTCGACATAGCTCATCACTTTATCAAGCTCTAGCTCGGCATAGTCTGCAAGGAAGTTGGTTGGTGCTCCATCTTTAGCGACAAAAATCTTAAGTAGCAGTGGTAGTGCGGCCGAGCTTTCTGCGAAATGCAGCCATTGGATATATTCAACGTATTCGTCGCTATCCCGACTTGGTGCAAGGCGTTCTGCGGCATACTTACTGATCAAGTACTCTGTAATTGCGCCAGATTCTGTGATCACTCGACCTTGATCTTCAATCACAGGAGACTTTCCAAGTGGGTGAACAGACTTAAGCTCCGGTGGAGCAAGGAAGGTGACACTATCTCGTAGATAAGGGACGATCTTGTATTCCACTTCAAGCTCTTCGAGAAGCCAGATAATACGCTTAGAACGTGATTGGTTTAGGTGGTGTAAAGTAATCATGCTTGTTCCTATACTGGCTCGTTAGTTTTGATGACGAGTTTGCCAAAGTTCTTGCCTTCTAGTAGGCCAATGAAGGCTTCAGGTGCGTTTTCTAATCCTTCAACTAAATGCTCTCGATAGTGGATCTTTCCTTCTGATAGCCACTGGGTCATTTGTTGGGCAAACTCACCGTAACGGTGGGCATAGTCGTCAAAAATGATAAAGCCTTGCATCTTGATGCGTTTAATTAGCAGTTGTGCCATCAGCATAGACATACGATCAGGCCCTTCTGGCAGTGAGGTTGCATTGTATTGTGAAATCAGGCCACAAAGGGGAATGCGAGCGCCAGTGTTGAGTAGTGGCATAACAGCATCGAATACCTTACCACCAACATTTTCAAAGTAGACGTCGATGCCGTTGTGACAAGCAGCAGCGAGTTGCTCTGCGAAATCTTCAGCTTTGTGATCGATACATTCATCAAACCCTAGTTGCTCTTTCGCGTAACGGCATTTCTCTTCACCGCCTGCAACGCCAATCACTCGACATCCTTTTAATTTACCAATTTGTCCAACCATCGAACCCACAGCGCCAGTAGCCGCAGCCACAACTAAGGTATCGCCTTCTTTTGGTTGGCCGATGTCGAGCAGACCCATATAAGCGGTAAAGCCCGGCATACCCATTACACCCAGCGCGTATGATGGATGGCTTGGGTTCATGCCCATTTTAATCAAACCTTCGCCATCCGAAATGCCGTAGTCTTGCCAACCCGTGAACGCTAGTACCCATTCACCTTTATCAAAGTTGGGATGGTTTGATTCCATAACCTGACACACGCTGCCACCCACCATGGTTTCGCCAAGGGCGACAGGATCTGCGTAAGATTTCGCATCGCTCATTCGACCGCGCATGTAAGGGTCTAGTGAAAGATAAACACTACGTAACAGGATCTCACCTTGTGCCGGAGTTGGAATTTCAGCGTGTTCTAAACGAAAGTTGTCAGGAGTCGGTGCGCCAACAGGACGTGATGCCAAGACAATTTGGCGATGAATAGTAGGGTTAGACATGATTGTTATTCCTTATTAGACCGGTCGTCTAGTGGTTGTTTCAAAAAATCCCGTCTCAAAATAGACGGGAGATTTAACGATTCAATAGTTCTTCACTACGAGCCAATAGCTAGCAGCTAAATAGAGCTTAAACGCTGCTTAGTCGTCGCTAAGCACAATTCAAGATGAGATTGGTCTTGCACCAACTTATTGAGCAAACTTGCTCCTAGCCATTGCTGATAAAGTTGGCCAGCAACTTCGTGGCAATCGACTGGAGCAATGGAGCCATCATCCATACCTCGTTGCAGCGTAGTCGCGAGTGCTTGAATGATAAGCTCTGCACCGTTGGCAAGTGATACGCGCATGGTGTCGGAGAGATCAGAAACCTCAGCACTTAATTTTACAATCAGACACTTGTTAGCGTTGCAAACGCCATTATCCATCGCCAACCATCGTGAAAAGTAGTCAAGTAGACAGTTACGCCCACTCATTTCTGGCTGGTTGAGCACTAATTGGATTCGAGCCATGTAGCTGCGAACATACTCTTCAATTAAAGCTTCACCAAATTGCTCCTTCGACTTGAAGTAGTGGTAGAACGAGCCTTTCGGTACGTCGGCAGATTTTAATAGCTGCGCCAAACCGACCGCGGTAAAGCCTTTGTTAACGATGAGCTCATAACCAACATCTAAGATATGTTGGCGAGTGTCTTGAGTTTTTGCATTCATGGCGACAAGCATAAATGCGATTAGACCAGTCGTCTAGTGATTTTTGATCTTTATTCGCTCCTGAGTTCTGCGCCGTTATTCACTCTTTTTGAGTGGCAGTACCTCTGATGGGCCATCTTTAGTGCTCAACTTAGCCGGCTCACGTGTAATCTGACTGTGTATCGCTTGGCTACGTCCGTTGTCTTTTGCCTGGTATAACGCAGTATCAGCGGCTTTAATGATTTCATCGGTTGAACCGTTGAGATCAGGGAAGGTACAGACACCAATAGACACACCCAGTTGGCCAAGGGATAAGCCTTTCATATCCAAGTGAAGGTCACGAACTTCTTCGACGAGCAAGTGAGCGAGCTGCAATGAACTTTCTATATCCGTGTTAGGGCATATGACGGCAAGTTCTTCGCCACCAAGACGACAGGCAACCTGTGTTTCACTGATGCATCGGGTGAGTAAGTTCGCGACTTCTTTAAGCACATAGTCACCGGCATCGTGGCCAAAGTTATCGTTAAAGCGTTTGAAATGATCCAGGTCGAGCATCAGCAATGAGAGAGGTGAATTGTCTTGATTGGACTTTGACCATTCTGTGTCCATCGTTTCTTCAAAGTAGCGTCGGTTGTACAAGCCAGTTAATGGATCTCGCATCGCTTGTGAACGCAGTTTCTCTTGTAAGCTTAAGTTGGCTAGGGCTAGACCAAGGTGCTCCGCTAGCGTAAAGGCAAGCTGCTTGGTCTCTTCGGTGACATCAGTTTTTTGGGGATTAAAGTAAAGGTGAAACATCCCGACGGTGTTACCGTGAGCGGTGAGGGGAATGCACATCGTTGTCCCACTTTCATGACTATTCATGTGGGTACAAGCAAGGTTGTGGTGCCTCTCGTGAGACAGATGAAATTTACCCTTGCGCAATGCCCAGCAATCATTAGGAGCATATACTTTTGATGCTGGCCAATCGCCTCCCCAGTCGAGTTTTACCTCAAGTTGGTTGCGAGATTCGCGCATGATCGACACACAACCATTAATATCACCCAGCAATCGAGGGATAATATCAGCGACCACCACTTGCGCCTCTTTAATGCTGTTACAGGCGGCAAGCATATTCGCAAGCTGGTGGAGTAGTTCAATCTCTCGAGTACTTTTTTCGATGCGTTGTTCTTGTTGCTCACGCTCATATTTAACCACAGCGAAGATTTTTCGGTTACTGAACCAGGATGAGCAGATAAGCACAGCGAATGAGCAGGCCATTAAGGCAAAAAAGATGAGTTCGATATCTTTTGTCATTCCTGTAATCGAAGTGAGTGGCATAGCGAGGCGAATAACGTAATTTGTATCGTGGCCATGTTCATCCGGCGGAAGTTCTAGTTTTTTCGCTACATAGAGCAAATCTTGATTAATACTGTCACTGTGTCGTTTTGATATGCCAACCTCATCGGCTAAGGCACTAATGACCTCTGGACGGTTACTGTGATCTCCTAAGGCGCGTATTTCTCGATTAGAGAGTTGCGAATCACCTAAGACACGTCCTTCGCTATGGATAATGGTGAAGCGTTGCCCGAATCTGGATTGAGAGAGGTTGTCGATGAAAACATCAATTTCGGGTTGAGGCATATCATATAGATCCAGCTGCTTGTCCTGTACTTGGTGGGCAACATCATCAAGGAGGCTAGACATATAGCCGCTGACAATACGGGTAGTCCAAGACTCAACGGTGGTATGAAAATAGTATCCCCCAATCATCATAGAAAGCGCGAGAGCGACAATAGGTAAATACTGAAAGCGATTGAGAGAAGTCACCATGATAAGCCTTACCTTTATAAGAATAAAAATTGATAGGTTTTATGCTTATATAAATATAGCTGCATATTTTTTAGGTGTGATGGTAGAACTAAACTTTGGGATTAGAATCAAAGTTTGCCACTGGTGGAAGTTTGGATGCTTGGAAGAAAAGATAAATGGGCGAATTTTTAGAAAAACCGCTGTCGTATGGACACCACAGCGGATATTAGGGCGTTAGACTAGCTCGTAGCTGATCTCAAACAGAGTATTCGTATCAGGGTATATTTCACGAATTAGTTTTTTTAGTTTTGGCAGTTCGATGTATTCCTGCTCGGCATGAAATTCATTGATGTCGTCAAAGTGAAGTGGTTTGACTGACAAGATTTTCACATCACATACTTTTTGGTCTGTTTCTAACGTGTAGACTTCAACTTGCGTTCCGGGCACATAGTGAGATTCAGATTCATCACGAATCGTAATGGTCTTTTTACCAGACGCAACGAGTGGCGTTAAAAACTCGAAGAAAGTAATTTTAGTTGGTGCTTCCATTGCGTTACCTGCTTAGATTTATGAGTGAAAGCTCTAGATAATGGGAGCGGCATTTTAATTGAGTCACGCTCCTTTAGATAGTGCTATTGAGTGATCGCGGCCGCAGTATCTATTGATAGTGCGATTCGGGTCCCCTTGTTCACTTCACTTTTTACGTCAATCACACCTGCAAGTTTTTTGGTGCAGATATTGTAAACCATGTGCATACCTAGCCCAGTACCGCCTTTGGCTCTAAGAGTAGTAAAAAAGGGTTGGAAGATTTTCTTTTGGTTCTCAGCAGAAATTCCCACTCCATTGTCTTCTACGACAACATTAAGTTTGCCATTTTCTTCACGGGCATTAAGCATAATGACTCTCTCTTTCTGAGCTGTCTTACCGATAAAACCATGCAGAGCGCTATTGCCAATGAGCTCTTCTAATACACACTGCAAAGAAATAGGGGGTAAGAAGAGTTGCAATGACTCTTCACAATCGATATCTACATCAATCGATTTTTCAGACAAGGTGTTTTGGACATGAAGCACCGCATCATCGAGGATTTGCTTTAGATTGATGACTTTTGCTTCTTCAGTGGTCATTTTTTGATTGATTTGTTTTAGCTTGCTAACGAGCGAGACTGAACGATTGATATTACTGACGATCATTTCAACGCATTCGTTAGCAATTTGCAGGAATTGGTTGAGGTCGTCTGTCGTGATTGTTTTATCTGAGAACTTATTGGCCACATCGTCAAGCTGTTCACTGAGCAGGGATAAACTGGTCACAGATATGCCCAAAGGGGTATTTAGTTCATGTGCGACCCCAACAACCATTCCTGTCAGTGCGGACATCTTTTCCGCTTCCATTAATTGATCTTGTGTGCGTTTGAATTTTTCAATCAAAGTTTGAATGGAGTGCTCGTTGTCTTCGAGCTCAAGCGCTTTGTTTTCTATTTCATCTTCGACTTCATTAATCAGAGTTCGCAAGCTGACAATCATCGAGTGCAGAGAATTTGCCATAATGTCTTTGTCGCTGCTTGGTTCAATATCGATGTTGGTTAAATTGCCTTTCGCAACGTGATGTAAAACTTCGATATTTGACTCCAACCTATCCATCAAATGATTGAAGGACATCGCGACGTCACCTGCTTCTGTCCCTATTTCAACCGGGACACGTTTAGAGTAATCGCCATTTTTACTTATCGACTCGATAACTTGCAGTGTTTCTAGCCAACTCATTTTTACGCCATGCTCTGCAACATTGAGCCCAAGGCGTTCAGCTTGTTCGGTAACGCGGTGCATCTTGAAATACTTGAGTAAGTGGAAGCAAGCGTAGGAATTCACAACGGACCAAAGCAATATTGCCGATAATCCGATTAACTGTATTACCGTAGGCCAAAGTGAGTGGTGTTGCTCCGGATGCGTTATCGCTGTTCCGGCATAAAGAGTGCCGAGAATCCCGCAGAATAAATGGACAGGAATGGCTCCAACAGGATCATCGACGCGCAGCATGACCAGTAGCTTGTCACCGAAAAACACGGTAAGAGAGGCAATCATGCCAAGTAATACGACGTCAAGAGTCGTGAACAGATCTGCGCCCGCAGTGACGATCACTAAGCCACCTAATACGCTATTAAGTATCACAAATACGGGAATATGTTTGGCTTTGTGAACCAGAATCAACGCAACAAAGCCTGAAACGACACCGCACATCATGGTGTTAAACAAGACGGCTGCTACCCGTTCGTCAAATTGGTAAAAGCTACCGCCATTAAACCCCATCCAAGCAAACACCATCAAAAATACGCCGATGGTCACGAGTGTGTGGTTATAGGAGGGGATCTCGTTGACTTGCTGATTGCTTACAAATCGGTCTTTGCGAGGGCCAATAATAATCGTTCCAACTAAGCCAATCATGCCTCCAACGACATGAACGGTGGCACCACCAGCAAAATCATGGAAACCTAATTGATATAGCCAAGAGTTTGGGTTCCACGTCCAGTAGGAGACCACAGGATAGGTAAGTAATCCGATTAATGCGGAGGCATAGATATAGCCGCGAAAGCTCATTCGCTCTGCCACGCAGCCCGAAACAATGGTGGCTGCGGTTGCAACAAACATTAGGTTAAACATCAAGACAGGTAACTGATTGGCTTCTAATGGGAAAGTATCAAACGAAAACAGGGAGCTGCCTTGAGCTAGGTGAAATCCAACAAAGACATAGACAATGGAAACCACAAGAAAGTCGGCCATGTTTTTCATTGCGACATTGACTGAATTTTTGGCTCGAACGCACCCGGTTTCGACAAGGGTAAAGCCAGCCTGCATAAATAAAGCAATACACGTACACGCTAATAACCACAGAAGAGACACAAAATCAGTCCCAACCATATGTACCCCTTTAGTCTTACCTTCTTCCTAACAATAAGCGTAGACGATGGAGTAAAAATGCAGAACAGACTAGATGTTAACGATGACTCATTTTTATTAGAAACTGGACCATCGATTAGAGTGATTGGTTAGCAGGGCTTTGCGAAATTAATGGTGGGGAATGACTGCCGACGATTAGATCGTCGACAGTAAAGGTAAGCTAACTGCGTGATGATTATTGAGGGGTACGCTTATGCTTTGGGACATAGTTAAGGATTGAAATTGGCACAGGTTTACGAGGCTCAAATCCTTCGATTTCACGGCGCTCAATTAAGTGACCTAAGCGGCTTTCAATCATGCATAGATTCTTGAAATTGTCTTTTGACACAAACGAGATCGCTGCACCTTTTGCGTCCGCACGGCCTGTACGACCAATGCGGTGAACGTATTCATCAGCAGGGAAGGGTAGGTCGTAGTTAATGACGCGAGTGAGGCCTTCAATGTCGATACCCCGAGCGCCCACACCTGTTGCGATCATGTATTGAATCTTACCTGCTTTAAAGTCTTCAAGCAGTTGTTTACGAACAGCTTGGCTACGACCACTATGGAACGCTTCTGCCATAATGCCACGTTTCTCTAGCTGTGTAGCAAGCTTGGCTGCACCGTGTTTGGTTTCAATGAAGATCAATGCCTGATCCCAGTCATTTTCTTTAATCAGGTGGCTAAGCAGTGCTGACTTTTTATCTTTATCTACAGTGATAAGCCATTGTTCGATGTTTTTCTTAGACGCTTGGTTAGCGGCAATCGAAATCTCAAACGGGTTGTGTACGGCAGTTTTCGCTAAGTCTCGGACTTTGTTTGATAGCGTCGCCGAGAACAGTAAGTGCTGAATATCCGTTGGTAGGCGATCTAAGATCTTGTTAATGTCTTCGATAAAGCCCATGTCTAACATGCGGTCGGCTTCATCCATCACCAATACTTCGACTTCTTCAAAGTACACAGCGCGCTTGCCATACATATCAAGCAGTCGGCCAGGTGTTGCTATCAGAATATCGACACCTTCAATTAGTGCCTGTTTCTGTGGTTTTTCATCAACACCACCATACATAGCCAGTGAAGTCAGTGACAGGTTCTGCCCGTAATCACGTACTTTCTCATCAATTTGTTGAGCCAGCTCTCGAGTTGGCGCAAGGATCAAAGCACGGATGCGTTTCTTCTTCTGCGTTTCACCTTGTGCTAGCTTTTCGAGAATTGGGAGCACGAAACTTGCCGTTTTACCGGTACCAGTTTGCGCAGCAGCAATGAGATCTTCGCCATTTAGAATTGCTGGGATCGCTTTACTTTGAATCGTTGTCGGCTTGGTGTAACCGAGAGATTCGATAGCTTGGGTGATAGGTTGGCTAAGGCCTAATTTGGCAAAAGGCCCTGAGTTGGTAGAAGACATTGCAACACTCTGTATTGGGTTGGAACGAGGAATTTACTCCCCTTGATTGTCGCAGAGTGTACCAGAAAGCTCGGAGAGTGATTAGCTTTGTTTTTCGATGTACCACGTTCCTTTACAAGGGCCATTGGTGAGATGCCACTTACCTTGAATCTTGTTTTTACCTGCTTGACCGACAAAGCGATAGTCCCACTGACGATGACGAGCGTAAAGAATCAATTCGCCAGTCTCTTTTGCTACCCAGCCTTGAAGTGGAGTTCCGTTATAAGTCAGCATCAGGGTGGCAAAACCATCAACAATGTTCCCACTGATTGTTGTTCGTTCACACATGTTGTTGCCGGTTACATCGACTCGTCTACCTAGCCATTCGCCATCAAACTGTTTCGAGACCTCAAAGCCAGGCTGATCAGGAAGTTTAGGGAACGAATCAGGGTTGCTGGAGCCAAATAAGTTCGCTTGTTGTCCGACCAAAATAAACACCCCAAAACCGATAAAGGTGAAGAGCAGCGCTTTATTTTTCATGATTTGCCTCTAGTAAGATCTCGGTAGTGATCTCTGTTTTCACTGAGTTAGCGATGAAGCAATGCTGGTGAGCAAGGTGGTGCATCTTTTCCAATTGTTGGTAATTAGGTTTTTTGTCACCTGAAAAGCAGATCTTAGGTCGGAGAATAACTTTAGTGACCGAAGTATAGCCGTTGTCATCCTCCTCCATGGTGCCAATCGCTGAATCAACATAAGAGTCAATGACATAGCGGCGTTTTGCAGCAATACCAAGAAACGTAAGCATATGGCAGCTTGATATGGCGGCAATAAAGGCTTCTTCCGGGTCGACGTTTTCTTCTACAGACAGTGGCAAAGGAACAACATGTGGAGACGCCGAGGCGGGTACACTGACACCTCCATCAAATTCCCATTGATGGCCGCGGCTATATTGATTGTCGCTGAAAAGCTCGTCTTGCTTACGAGCCCAGCGGACAGTAGCGCCATAATTTGACATTGCTTTGCAACTCCATGATTCTCATCCAAACTCGATGGTATCGCGCGCAAGGAGGGACCGCGATAGGTAATCTAACCGAAGTTGGAAAAGGCCGACTCAGCTCACAGCCCTTTACTGTTTAGATGGCAGGGGAGGCGCTCTCTACTGTGCGAGATTTAATGCTGAACTGGTTTCTTCCCTGTTCTTTTACCTTGTAGAGCTCTTTATCCGCGAGATTGAACAAGATTTCAAAGCTCAAGTTGTCCCCCGACATTTGAGTGTAGTTTGCTGCGCCGATTGAGAGCGTTAGGTATTGGTGGCACTGAGATAAAGGATTAATCAACTCAAGCTGCTTAGTCGCCTTATGCAAAGATGAGATCTTTGATGTTAATTGCTCAGTGGTTTGACCGTAGCAGAGAACCAAGAACTCATCGCCACCGTATCTAAACAGGTAGTCATCTTGATGGTTGAATACTGCGCGCATTTGAGCTGCGACCTGCTTAAGCGCCAGATCCCCTTGGTGGTGGCCATGGAAATCATTAAATCCTTTATAAAAATCGATGTCGATCATCACGACAGCTAAAGGCTGATGCTGGCTGGCAGCTACTTGGGTAAGTTGAGGTGCAATGTCATCCAATTGATAACGGTTGTATAAGCTTGTAAGCGGATCTGTCTTGGACATCACTTCTAACTTTTGATTCGCTAACTGGAGTCGCTGGCGCTGGACATGGTTTTCTAGCGCGATCGCGATAAAGCTGGCAAGTTGTTCAAACAAACTTAAATGATGTTGTTGATACTGTCCTGTGAGCTTATGTTGTGTAGACAGTACACCAAGCACACGTTTACCAATCGTAATCGGTGTCAAAATGATGGACTGAACGGGTTTACTTTTGTCGAAGTTAACTTTGTCGCGGCGTTGACGGATCTCTCTTGGCACAAATGCATCTAACGCTTGCTCATTGATCTGATTGAGGTGCACAGTCGAGCGATTTTTGACCACATAAGTGCCAATAGAGTGTTCAGTCAAGCAGTTGATTTGAGTACTTGGTACATGGCCTGAGTGATCGTAAAAGTAGCAATAATCAAGGACATGTGTCGTGTCATCATAGAGAGCAATGCCGAACTCATCGGTTGGGAAGACCTGGCTGATTTTATCGAAGATACTCGGCAAGTGATCCGATAAGTTATCTGTGGTTGCGATGTATTGGCCCACTTCTGTAATTAAGCCAATATGCTCTTCCATTTTGGCAAGCAGAGTGCGTTCTTGCTCAGCTTTCGCTCTTTCTACATTGCTTAAAATCGCGCTGTGCTCTTTCGTTTGAGCAGCAGCATAAGCCAAATCAGTTGCATCGATTAAGCGTTTTTGCAACGTGACGACATTCGTTGTTTTGTGTTGTTTTGACTCAAGTTTTATTTGAGTTCTGCACAATAGGGCGTAAAAGCCGTAATTGCCCTTAGCCGTAATTTCTTGTTCCAAACTTCTGCAGATTTTTAATGCCTGTTCATTGTGATCGTGAAGCTCTAAAAATGCAGCAAAGTGAACCGCATTCTCGTGGCGGTTATGCGTATCGATAACTTGCTGATAGAGCTTATCGGCTTGCTCAAAGTTATCTATAACCTGCGAAGGTTGTCTGCTGGTATCCAACGCCATGATCTGAGCAATGTAGCCAAAAGCGATTGCTTCGATTCGACGATTATCAATTTGCTGGGCAATGCTTTTAGCGCTTTCTACATCGGTAAGAGCTTGCTCAAATTGACCCATATGACCAAGGGCGTAACCCATATTGAGCAAACAAATTGATTGGTTGACGTAGTTTCCGATCCGCCGGCCGCACTCTTCTCCCATCGAAGAAATGCTTAACGCGGACTCATACTGCTTAAGGCATAGGTGAAAGTCACTAATATTGGTATAGGCAAGTGAGCGGTAGTTATCATCAAGCAAATGGCTATTGTCTAGGACTACGCGATAAAGCTGATAAGCGCGTTGATAGTCTTCTCGATCAGCAAATATAGACCCCATAACTATATGGGTATGAAGGCGCAGTACTATGTCGGTAGAGGTACAATGGTTTAAGCACGCTTCATAGTGTTCGATGGCAGCATCAAGCTCATCATTGCGATCGTGCTTCAATCCAATCAAGAAGTGGTATTGCGCTTTAGGGAGTTCGAATTGGTGTTCATTGCAGATGTCATAAATGGATTGTTCAATGTGACGAAGCCCTTCGATTCCGTGGCAAAGTTGGGCTTGAGCAAACATGGCTTGAATTTGTTGTAATGCGATTGATGACATTGCTTCTCCTCAGTGGATTAGCAATTATACAGAATGGGTGGTCTAATTGTAAGGGTTGAAACTAAAAGGTAATTAATCGTTAAGATAGATTTCTGTTGTTGATTGGGTTGGTCTTGCTTAAAGAGTGAAACTAACGGGGCTAAATGCTTGATTTAGCCCCAAGAAAGACTAGAAGTCAGCATTGGCTTGGAATACCAACCTTTCTTTACTGTAGGGGTGGTCGAGCTCTAGACGTTCAGCATGTAAATGAAGTCTATTTGCTTTTTGGCCATAAAGAATATCACCGACCATTGGCATATTAAGGCCAAGATGGTGAGCGCAATGGACTCGTAGTTGGTGTGTACGTCCTGTTTTAGGATACATATATAGCTTAGAGCGTTGGTTAACACATTCTATTAACTCCCAATGTGTTTCTGCGACTTTACCGTGTTCATAGCAGACAAGTTGGCGAGGGCGGTCATCAGGATCACCTCGCATGGGTAAGCTGATATCACCACAAGGCTCAAGGATTTCTCCCTCAACCATCGCAACGTAGCGCTTTTGAACGGCTCTAGAGATAAATTGCTTTTGTAAACTTTTGTTCGCCCGACGGGTTAAAGCAAATACGAGCAATCCTGATGTTGCCATGTCTAAACGGTGTATAACAAATGGTCCTTCCGCTTCGGGATAGCGTTTCTGTAATCGCGTATAAGCTGAATCTGAGATGGTTTTTCCAGGCACAGAGAGCAACCCCGACGGTTTATTAACAATAACCATAGCTTCATCTTCAAAGAGAATTTCTAGCTCTTTGTCTTCCGCCCAGTTTTCTTCCAATGGGTTATCTTCAACGTTCATGCCCTCTAGCATATGGCCCAGAATTGGCTGACATTTACTGTTGCATGATGGATAGTAGCTCTTGTGCTGTCGAACTTCAGATTTGGGCGAAATACCCCACCAAAACTCAGCTAAAGCTAGAGGGGTAAAGCCATGTTTAAATGCATAATGCAGTAGTTTTGGGGCTGCGCATTCGCCAGCTCCTGCGGGAGGTGTTGGATGATTGGTCGGTGCAAAAATCGCCTTTAGCGATTGCTGCTGGCCGTTAATGTTTAAGAAACGGTATTGTTCAAATAACTTGTTTTGCAACTGATTTGAAAGCGTTTTTCGCTGCTCCTTGAGTGCATCTACCACATCGGTCAATTTTTTTAATTCGATTTGGATTTGGTTGATTTTCTCTTCCCACTCGAGCTTGAGATATTTAAGGACGTTCTTTTCCGCAACGCTTTGTTTGGCTAAAGCATCTAACTCTCGTTTGAGAGTGTCACCTTCTAAAGTAGCTTCAGCTTGCTTACGTTGTACTTTACGCTCTGCGCGACCTGCAATTATCGCGTCTCGTTGCGCCTTCTCATCAACCTGATACTGCGTTTGGTACTCTGCCAGTTTGTCGGACAGTAAGCGGATATCAGGCTCTGACTGCCTGATTTTAACTTGTTCGTTAAGCTCAGTAATTGTTGCTAGGTCAGTGCGAAAGAAGCTTTCTTCAGCCAGCATATCGAATACTGGTGGAACAAAACCTGGTAGCAGATTTTGGTCAGCGATCTTGCCCGAAAATGCCGATAAAAAGCCTATTTCTCCAGCCTTGTTACGAACCAGCAGTACACCAAACATTTTACCAATGCCGCCAGCGCTCTCCTCTAAACCGAAGTCGTGTTGCCATTCTTGCTGAGTTTCTAAGTGGTGCTGCAATTGTTCTGAGGCCAACACACATAAAGGATGTGGCTGATAAAAAAACGGAAAGGTAAACTTTTCAGGAAGAGGGACCGATTCAATTGGGGTGTTAAAGCGGGTAAACAATTGGTCGGGTTGGTGCATGGTTTTCTTCACTACAGGCAAAATCACAGAGGCGTGATTTTACCTGTTTGCGAGTGGATTGCTAGTGTGCTAATCGTCTTGTTATCTTGGTTAGCGAATATAGCTAATGTCAGCGCTGATAAGCCAATGCTCGACTTTTCCGTCATCTTTCTCTACCCAGAGATCATTATCAAAATGCTTTACACGCCCACGAATGGTTAATGTCAGTTTGTTATCGACCACCTTTCCAACGCTAAGGAAGGGATCGGATGTAATAAGAAATGGTTCAACATCATCGATTGTGCCATTTGATGGGATGAGAAAGTAATGGTTGAGTTTTCCATCTTGTGGCTTAGTTGAAATCGCTTTGAAGCCGACTAACTTATAATCATTGCCTACCGCTTGTTCGGTAATCTGAGTGCCCAAACGGACATGGGTTGGAATAAAAACATACGCCATGATGGCAGCAACAGCGACGATAGTACCAAAGATAGAGAGTTTCAGTTTAGACATAGGTAAAGCTGCGTTAATCGTAAAAAAGCATACTAACATAACTCTGGCGAGAGAAACTCGTTACAAATACAACTTTCCTTTGCTTTTATTATTACTCAAGTGCAAAAATACTATGGTTAAGTTGACTTATTATTAGAGAATTTACAATGGCGAACTGGGAAGGTGTCAGTGAGTTTGTAGGAGTGGCAGAAACGCAATCATTTACGGCTGCGGCCAAAAAATTGGATACTTCTGTTGCTCAGATTAGCCGGCGGGTGTCAGCGCTGGAAGAGCGTTTAGCGGTTAAACTTTTTAATCGTACGACACGTAAGGTGTCATTGACGGAAGCAGGTCAGCTTTATTATCAGCAGTGTAAACAACTGGTGGAAGGGTTAGAGCTTGCTGAGTTGGCGGTTACTCAGATGCAGTCGACGCCGAAGGGATTGCTCAAGGTGACTGCTCCGGTGACTTATGGGGAGCAACATTTAGCGCCCTTGCTGCATCAGTTTCTAGAGCTTCATCCTCAAGTGGACTTAGACTTAATTTTAACTAATCAGAAGCTTGATCTTATCGAGATGGGCGTAGATGTGGCGATTCGGTTAGGAAGATTGCAAGATTCCAGTTTGATCGCTAAACGTTTGTCTAGCCGTCAACTATATGTATGTGCGAGTCGAGACTATCTAGAGCGATATGGCGAACCTCACACCTTATCTGAGCTCACAACTCATCAATGCTTAGTTGGATCCGTGGACTATTGGCGTTTTAGAGACAGTAAAGGGGAAAAGTCGCTACGCGTGTCGGGTCGAATTCACTGTAATTCTGGTTATGCATTACTGGATGCAGCCATACGCGGATTAGGCTTAGTGCAACTACCAGATTATTACGTACAAGCGGCATTAGATTCCGGAGATTTAGTTGAAGTGCTTAGTGACTATCGGGATGAGCGAGAGGGGATATGGGCACTTTATCCTCAAAATAGGAACCTATCCCCTAAGGTACGTTTACTGATTGATTTTTTAGCTGAGCAACTCAGTTAATTGCTGCCTTTAACCTTGTTGTTCGTTGGCGTCTTGTTGTTTAAGCACCTTGTGCCCATCTTCTGAGACGCCTTGTTTCCAATAGCTGCTAATGTAAATATTCTCTCGGTTGACTTCCTTTTCATTCCTGAAGTAAGTACGTAGAGCGCGCATTGAGTCAAATTCACATGCGCACCAAACAGATACCGTTCCCGAAAGCCAAGGCAAGGCTCTTACCGTTTCAGCGACTTCAACATTTGAAGACACCACCCACTCAATGCGCATATTTTTAGGTGTATCTAGCGGTTGGATATCTTCTTTACTGTGAACTTGGATAACTGCATAGCCATTAGCGTCCGTAGGTAACAAGCGAACTTTCGCCGATAATGCGGGTAAAGCGGTCATATCAGCAACCATAAAGAACCAATCGGCTTCGGTATTCAGGTTTTGAATCGTGCCTGGTCCTGCGATACTGATGGTTGCCCCGACCTCTACTGACATGGCCCAACGAGAGGCAAAACCACATTGTTGGTCTTGGGTAAGGTGGCGAACAAAATCCACTTCAATGATCGATTGATCTGGGTAAAATCGGCGAATCGTATAGGTGCGCATCACCGGACGTTCACCTTCTTTGAGGTTTGAAATGTCCGTTCCACCTACATGATTAAATAGGAGCTTGATGTAGCCCCCTTCACAGTCGACTGGGAATTGAGAAAGCGCATCACCTTGTAATAGGATGCGCTGCATATTGGGCGTTATCGTTTCTGTCTTGACGACGGTCACGAGGTTTGCGTTAGGCTTTTTCATGCTTTACTCGAAATTGTTCTTATTCGCATTGAGAATAGCAATCAATCAGAGTTAACCAAAGCATCTTTAACTAAATTTACAAACCTCGATTTACAGCATGGGCAGCGTTGAGGCGATCAGCAATACGGCCATTGAGACATTAAAGCTCCTAATACGTAAAGGGGAGGTCAGGAATCGTTGCAGCTCTCGCCCAGCCAGAATCCAAAAGGTACCTGATGGGTAGTTAACCAGCAAAAATGTGATTGAGATAATGCTAAGTTCAAACCAACCGCCACCGTTGCTATAGAGCGTTACCGAGCTTAATGCCATCGACCAACCTTTTGGATTAACCCATTGAAAAGTTGCAGCGCCGAAAAAGCTCATTGGTTTAAAGTCGTCGACATCTTCTGCTCGGCCGCTAAGTGCGATTTTTGCGGCTAAGTATGCCAAATAAGCCAAGCTAATATACTTAAGAACCGTATGATTCATCGGGTAAGCTGCAAAAACGGAAGATAACCCCAGTCCTACGATAAGAACCATAAAGGCAAATCCAAAAGCGACACCACTCATATGGGGAAGGGTACGCATGTAACCGACATTCGCACCTGAAGTCATCAACATTAAATTGTTTGGACCGGGTGTAAAGGTAGAAACAAAAGCGAATAGCACTAATGCGCTTAGCTGTTCGAATTCCATAGTGATTTCCTTAAAAGTTCAACATACGCAAGATAATTGCGTGAAAAAGGGCGTTCTGACCGGTCACGTTTATAGTAGGTGGATAAATAAACAATTTTGTGTTTTTATTCGAACTCACAGCAGAATTTACGCAATAAAGGATAGGTATGGATAGGTTTGAAGAAAGAATATTGCAAGAGCTTAAGTTGGATGGACGAATATCAAACGTTGACCTTGCTGAGCGTATCGGATTATCTCCTTCTGCGACATTACGACGAGTTCAAGATCTCGAGAAGCGAGGCGTGATAAAAGGCTATCGAGCAGTGTTAGACACTGCCCAGCGTGGGGTTGGTTTTATCGCCTATGTTTCTATTGGTCTTGCGAGTCATCGCAAGCAAGCTCAGTTAGAGTTTGAAGAACATGTACGTTTCGTTGATGAAGTGGTTGAGTGCCACAATATTACTGGGGCGAATGAGTATCTTTTACGTGTGGAAACGCAAGATTTGCATAGCTACAAGAAATTCCACGCCGATGTATTAGGTGAGTGTGTTCAAGTTCAATCCATTACCACTATGGTTGTGATGGATTCACCTAAAGATGAACGTACATAGATTAAGAATGTGTATCGGATCGTTTAGTCTTAATCTAACAAGTTATTGTTTTTTATCAAAGTAGTGCGAGGGATTGCATTTTATAAATAGTGCAAATATGCCTTTGAGTGCGTATTTATAAAAGTCTCATTGTGTTTGGTGATTTATTCAACAATGTTTTGTGGTATTGATCACATAATATGGTAGACTTTGCCCCATAAATCCTATGGGAATATTCCCACATCAAGGACGACTCAACCAAGCTGATTGAGAACAATAATGCAATTATCTTTAAAAAACTTGTCTATTCGCACACAGGTTCTTCTTCCTGTTCTATTCACCACTGTTGCGCTGTTTATTGCGCTTTGGATTACCAAAAACAATTTGCAAACAGAGCAAGAGATCATCGATTCCAATACGGACTCTCTTGTATTTTATAAAGACACCTTGGCGAAAATCGACGACCAAGTATACCCGCTTCGAATTAGTGCAGTGTATGCCATTTATGATTCATCACGCCGAAATGCTTTCCTTAATGAACTGAAAAGCTCGATGAGAGAGATCAACAAAGATCTTGATTCAATGGCTGAGCGTAAAACGTTCCGTGATGATGTTGTGAAGGTAAGAACTGCGATTGAAAACTATGTACAGTTTTCAAACCAAGGTGTTGCACTATTTACTCGTAAAGACCAAGGCTTAGTGTCAGACCAAGAGTACGCCAACTTTATCAGTCAGTACCGTACGTCAGGCAATGACATGGTTCAGTCGATTAACACGCTTTCTAAGAAAGTGAACGAGGCTGCAACAGCTGCAATGGACAACAGTGCTGAGCAAAATGCTCAAGTTCAGAACACAGCAATGATTCTAGTGTTAAGTGTTTTGGCGATTTCATTGCTAGTAGCGTGGATTCTATCTGGCATGATTGTCACACCTGTAACCAAGCTGCAAGGTGTCATGCGTGAACTCGCTCAAGGTAATCTATCTGTTCGTGCAGATGCTGATGGCGAAAACGAAATTGCCCAACTAAGCAACGATGTTAATACTACAGCGGCTCAACTGCATACGACTGTTGAAGAGCTAACACGCATCAGTGAAGAAGTGGCTTCTGCCTCAACAGAGCTAGCCGCAGTCATGACTCAATCTCAAGCGAATGCACAACAAGAGTTAGCAGAAATTGAGCAAGTGGCATCTGCCGTAAACGAGCTTTCTAGTACTGCGGACAATGTGAGTGACAATGCGCAAGTGGCTGACTCAACAGCACGTGAAGCAAACCAACTAGCAACATCAGGTTTAGAGATTTTTGCAGAGAGTAACCAAGCGAGCGAACAGATGGGGAACGCCCTAAACGATGCTGCTCAAGTGGTACTGACTCTGAAAGAGCAATCCGAGCAGATCAATGATGTTATCGAAGTGATTCGTGGCGTCTCTGAACAGACGAACCTACTAGCACTTAACGCGGCGATTGAAGCGGCGCGCGCAGGGGAGTCTGGTCGCGGCTTTGCTGTTGTAGCTGATGAAGTTCGTATGCTGGCGGCACGCACCCAAGAATCAACAGGTGAAATTCAAGCAATCATCGAAGAGCTACAGAAGCAATCTGGTATGGCAAACGACAGCATGCAATTAAGTTTGGAGATGCTGGCGAAGAATAATGAACTCGCGCAACAGGCGAATAGCGCTCTGCAAGGTATCACAGAGTCTGTTACTAATATCAATGACGCAAATACCCAAGTAGCTACTGCGGCTGAGCAACAGTCTCAAGTCACACAAGACATCAACCGTAACGTAGTGAACATGTCTGAATTGGTGAACCAAAACGTATCGGGTATTTGTCAAAGCGCGAGTGCAAGTGAGGAGCTTTCGTCACTAGCCGAGAAGCAAAAAGCGCAACTGGCGTTCTTTAAACTGTAATCGTATTAAGCTCAATTGCTAGATATAGAAAAAGCAGAGACGTTAATTCGTCTCTGCTTTTTTTAAATAAATGACTATTGAATGCGATTTTTTGCCGCGTGAATCTACTTTTTCACTCTATCGAACTGACATTTTTTTGATAAAAGCATGAGTAAATGGAAGTGGTTGATTGAATGATGTACGGAACACTGACGAAAAGGTTTGCGCAAACGTTTTGCGGTGTTGTGGCTAAGTGTTTGTTCTATATGAATATTTAAAGAAAAAGTGAGTTGCTAGGGGAGGTTAGGTATGCAACTTAACCGAACTGTATCATAAAAAAATTGAAAATATCAGTCTTGCGGGAATTAAATCGCGACCTATAATGCTGAAAACCGGAGCGTCTGCCAACGCTCCGGTTTTTTTGTGTCCGAAACTCAGTAAAGCGTCTGCCAACGTTTACCGAAAACGCACGACACGTAAATTTGCTTACAGGAAAATTTATCATGCGTATCGAACAAGAACTTAAGTTAGGCTTTAAAGATGTACTATTTCGCCCGAAGCGTTCTACTCTTAAAAGTCGTTCTCAAGTTGAGTTAACCCGCGAGTTTACATTCAAGCATAGCGGCCGTCAATGGTCTGGTACACCCGTTATCGCGGCGAATATGGACTCGGTAGGTAGCTTCGAAATGGCGAAAGCTCTGGCTGAGCACGGTGTAATGACGGCAATTCACAAGCACTACACAGTAGAGCAATGGGCTGAGTTTGTAGAATCTGCGGATCAAAATACGCTAAACAACGTGTTTGTTTCTACTGGTACTTCGGATGCGGATTTCGAAAAAACCAAAGAAATCATGGCACTGTCAGAAGAGCTAATCTTTATCTGTATCGATATCGCGAACGGTTACTCGGAGCATCTAGTAGAGTACGTTGAGAAGGTTCGCGCTGCATTTCCAAACAAAGTTATTTCTGCTGGTAACGTTGTTACGGGCGACATGTGTGAAGAGCTTATCCTAGCGGGCGCTGACATTGTTAAAGTGGGTATCGGCCCAGGTTCAGTATGTACAACGCGTGTTAAAACAGGTGTTGGCTACCCTCAGCTGTCTGCAATCATCGAATGTGGTGATGCTGCGCACGGCCTTGGCGGCATGATCATCGGTGATGGTGGCTGTTCATGTGCAGGTGACGTTGCTAAAGCATTCGGCGGCGGTGCTGATTTCGTAATGTTAGGTGGCATGCTTGCTGGTCATGAAGAGTCAGGCGGTGAAATCATTCAAAAAGATGGTGAAACTTTCATGAAGTTCTACGGCATGTCTTCTCAATCTGCAATGGACAAGCACTCAGGTGGTGTTGCTAAGTACCGTGCAGCGGAAGGTAAAACCGTACTATTGCCATACCGCGGCAGCGTTCACGGTACTATCTCTGACATCCTTGGCGGCGTACGTTCAACGTGTACATACGTAGGCGCAGCAAAGCTTAAAGAGCTAACTAAGCGTACGACTTTCATCCGCGTGCAAGAGCAAGAGAACAACGTATTCGGTAAAGAGAAATAATCCAAAATCTCGAAAATTGTTGAAACATCCATAAATTGATATTTACAACCATATATTGATTTTTGGTACAGCCATAATTTGATATTGCCTCTTCATGGTCTAAACTTGTGTAAGTTTACGACAAAATCGTGAAGAGGCAATATTATGTCTGCTCTACCTTCCCTTTCTACAGCCACCCTGCTTGAACTTGAAACTGCGTTTGACACTCCTGCTCGAAACTTAACTAAATCACGTGGAAAAAACATACACCGTTACGTCAGTGCTAAGATGGGAAAAAGAGTCACGGTAGAATCATTTTTAGAATGTGCTGCTTGTTATCATTTTGATTTCGAACCTAGTATCGTTCGCTTTTGTTCTCAACCGATAAGATTTTCATACAGCCTAAATGGTAAGACCCATACTTATGTTCCAGATTTTCTAGTTCAATTTGATACCGGAGAATATAAGCTGTACGAGGTAAAGTCCGACAAGGAAAGTTCAAACGAAGAGTTTCATTGT
The DNA here is from genome assembly GCF_984391705.1 of Vibrio sp. Classification (NCBI taxonomy): domain Bacteria; kingdom Pseudomonadati; phylum Pseudomonadota; class Gammaproteobacteria; order Vibrionales; family Vibrionaceae; genus Vibrio; species Vibrio sp. The sequence continues at coordinate 208,082 of NZ_CFHWOM010000005.1, forward strand.
GAATGGGAAGCAAAAGTTCAAGGTGCGTTTGACATAGGGTTAGAGCTAGAGCTGGTTGTAGAGGAAGAAATACTGGATGAGGTCATATTTAACAACCTTAAGCTTTTGCATAGATATGCCTCAAGAGATAACTTGAACGACTTCCATCAAATTCTCCTTACTACTTTGAAACGGAATGGTACGCAAACAGCAAAGAGTTTAGGGCATCACCTCGGCTTAAATGGAAGAAAAATATTACCATTCCTGTGTGATTTACTCTCTCGAAACCTCCTCCAGACGAGCTTAGAGACTCCACTATCACTTGAGTCTGAATTTGAACTGGGTTGTTATGCCTAAGAAATCATTTTCAAGTTTTCATAGGAAGTCAGCACTTCAGCAAGAAAAACTTGAGCAGAATGATAGGGTCGTTGATTCCAACGATGTCGATGAAGCAATATATCAAGATATATCCGCATTTCCTGAAAATATAGCCAATCAGATTACTTTTCGTCTAAGCATTCTTCGTTTTTTAGCTGGTAAGTGCGAAAAAATCACTCCCAAGACAATCGAACCATATCGCGTCGCACTGCAACGGTTACACGACACAAATATTCCAAGTTCGATATCAATATACAGGTGGTGGTTAGTTTTCAGAGCCTCCGGTTATAACCCGGTTAGTTTAGCTCCTAACTTTAAAAGTAGAGGAAATAGGGGGGCTAAAGTTTCACCAGTTGTTGATTCGATAATGGAACAAGCAGTTGAAAGAGTTATTTCTGGTCGAAAGATCAATATCAGCTCGGCACACAGGCGAGTTAAGCGTAAAGTTCGACAATATAACTTAACGCACGGCACAAATTATTCTTATCCTAAATACGAGTCTGTAAGAATACGGGTTAAAAAGAAAACGCCCTTCGAAGTGTTAGTAGCGAAGAAAGGCGAACGAGTTGCTAAAAGAGAATTCCGCCGGATGGGAAAGAAGATAACAACCTCGGCCGTATTAGAGCGGGTGGAAATAGACCATACAATGGTTGATATATTTGCGGTACACCCAGTACATCGAGTTACTTTAGGAAGACCTTGGCTCACGCAGTTAGTAGATTGTTATAGTAAAGCCGTAATTGGTTTTTATTTAGGTTTTGAGCCACCCAGTTACGTATCGGTATCGTTAGCCCTAAAAAATGCAATACAACGCAAAGATGACTTATTGTCTTCATATGAATCAATTGAAAATAAATGGCTATGTTACGGTATCCCTGACTTGCTCGTAACTGATAATGGTAAAGAATTCTTGTCTAAAGCCTTTGATAAAGCATGTGAGTCACTGTTGATCAATGTTCATCAAAACAGAGTCGAAGTGCCTGACAATAAGCCTGATGTCGAACGTAAATACGGGACGATCAATACTTCTCTATTAGACGATTTACCAGGGAAAGCTTTTAGTCAATACCTTCAGAGAGAGGGTTATGATTCAGTGGGTGAAGCTACTCTTACACTAGATGAAATTCAAGAAATTTACTTGATTTGGTTAGTAGATATTTATCATAAAGGCTCTAACCAGAGAGGCACTAATTGTCCGAATATCGCTTGGCGAAATGGGTGTCAAGAATGGGAGCCTGAAGAGTTTTCTGGATCTAAAGATGAGTTGGACTTTAAATTCGCTATTGTTGATAGCAAACAACTAACCAAAGCAGGTGTATCCGTTTATAAAGGGCTGACATACAGCAGTGAACGTTTAGCTGGGTATAGGGGTAAAAAAGGGAATCATAAAGTGCAGTTCAAATATAATCCAGAGTGTATGGCAGTCATTTGGGTGTTAGATGAAGATGTGAACGAATACTTTACGGTTAATGCTATAGATTATGAATATGCTAGTAGAGTCTCTCTGTGGCAGCATAAATACAATATGAAATATCTAGCAGAATTAAATTCAGCAGAATATGACGAAGATAAGGAAATCGATGCAGAGATCAAAATTGAAGAAATTGCTGACCGTTCAATTCTTGAAACAAAGAAAATTAGATCTCGTAGGCGTGGAGCTAGGCATCAAGAAAATAGCGCAAGAGCAAAGAGCATTAGCAATACTAAGCTTGTCCCACCCCAGAAAGACGAAGAAGAAATTGTAATTGTAGATAATGAAGATTGGGATATTGATTATGTTTGAGAAATCAATAGATGAATGAAACTCGAGAGGCGCGCATCTCAAAAGCCAAAAGAGCATTTGTATCAACGCCGAGTGTTACGAAAATTTTGAGCTACATGGATAGATGTAGGGATTTGTCAGATTTTGAATCCGAGCCAACTTGTATGATGGTCTTTGGTGCATCAGGAGTAGGCAAGACGACGGTTATCAAAAAATATTTAAGTCAAAATAATCGGGACTCTAAAGTGCGAGGAGATGTAGTTCCTGTTCTGCATATCGAGTTACCAGACAATGCGAAGCCTGTTGATGCAGCAAGAGAGTTGTTGCTTGAAATGGGCGACCCCTTAGCGCTCTATGATACTGACCTGGCGAGATTGACGCAAAAGCTGACTGACTTGATACCTGTGGTTGGTGTTAAGTTGATCATTATTGATGAATTTCAGCACTTAGTTGAAGAGAGGTCAAATCGCATTCTTACACAAGTAGGCAATTGGCTCAAAATGATACTCAATAGAACGAAGTGCCCAATTGTTCTTTTTGGTATGCCGTATTCAAAGGTTGTATTAAAAGCAAACTCGCAATTGCACGGACGATTTTCAATTCAGTTTGATCTTCGGCCGTTCAGTTACCAAGGGGGAAAAGGGGTGTTTAAAATATTTCTGAGCCACCTCGATAGAGCTTTACCTTTTGGGAAAGAGGTTGGTTTAGCAAATGATGAACTACAAAAGAAATTATACGCTTTTTCTCAAGGAAATATGAGGTCATTGAGAAACCTTATTTTCCAAGCTTCTGTTGAGGCAATTGATAACAATCACGAGACTATTACAATGGAGGACTTTGTTTCGGCTGCAGAATTAACTAGTGGTGATAAATTAAGCTCATGGATAAATCCATTTGAAAAGGGCGCCAAAGTTACTGAGCAGATGTTACGCCCTCCACCA
>NZ_CFHWOM010000006.1:0-136628 GCF_984391705.1 Vibrio sp.
ATCCCTTGTGTCTACCAATTCCACCACCAGGGCACACAAATTTCTTTGTGATGCCGTTTAGAACAATAAACACCATCTAAAATTTTAGCGAAAGAAAATGGAGGCGCCTCCCGGAATCGAACCGAGGTCCACGGATTTGCAATCCGCTGCATAGCCACTCTGCCAAGGCGCCCTTTTCTTTCAACGCTTTAGGTTACCCACCGCTGCGTTCGCTGCATACTTTACGGATTGAGCGATGAGAGTCAAACAAAAATCTAAAATTTATGTTTGTTTGCCGACAATTACATCAAATAGCTGATTGTTTGATCTAATGCGATATTATTTAGTCGCTGTCCCTTCAGCACCTAACAACAATTGACGTTGAGCTTTAGGTAACTTGCTCACTACCAACTCATAAGAGCGCTCACACAAATCGTGTATTAATCCATCTTCAACATCACCTGGATAATACACTGTCACCCAATGACGCTTATTGGTGTGATACCCAGGCGTGATATCAGAAAATTGGGACGTGAGCACTTCACCATCTTCTGGCTTCACTTTTAAAGTAACGTACTCTCGCCCCTCTCTCATCGACAGAATGGCAAACATTTTTCCCTTAACCTTAAACACCAGAGCATCTGGCCCAAAGGGATAACCCGACTCAGCGCACATAAAGGTGTCTAAATAATCTTCGAGTTCATGATTGGTCATTTCTATCTCCTTGAATTCACTTCAACGATCCTATTTTACCGTTAAAGCAACACCTTCAAAGTGAACGCCGTCCCAACCTGACTGCATAAAGTTTCGGATGTTAGCGTGATCATCCCCCTCAGGATTACCCAATACATCCTGATGATAAAAGCGGCCAAAACAAGCTAGCGTGCTCGGTACATCAAGAGCATTCAATTGACCAAACGCGAAGATCTTACATGAACCATTATTTTGACCCGCTTCATTGTGCGTATCACCGTTAGCAAATTCAGTCGGTGCAAAGTGGTAGTTTGCTTCGATAACTGCCATCGTGTCTTCAAATTCGATTAACTCAGGCTGGTTCGTTAGCTGTTCGAGAAAGGCTTTCAATTCCATTTGTTTCACTCATTAATTACTACAGAATGGAACAGTCTATGCGATTGAATAACAGATAAAAAGAGGGAATTACACGTTAGAAAGGAATCAAAACGAGGCTTATAAGAAAAAATCGCTCACTGTGTTTGGCTGCAAATAACAGCCAAACACAGTGAGCGATCCTTAGCGGAGAAATTAATAGGTTAATATTTAAATTGCGCGACTTCTTTATTTAGATCCTCTGCTTGAGTCGAAAGCCCTTGTAGAACATCATCAACATTGTTTACCTGGCCAGAAACTGCAGATGAAGCATCCGCAATCGATGTGATGCTTCCGCTTATCTCATCCGTCACTGCTCGCTGCTCTTCTGTTGCTGCGGCGATTTGAACATTCATCTCATTAAGTTCAGTGAGCATTGTGACGATTTGTTCCAGCATTCCGGTGTTTTCGTCACAAGCTTCAACCCCTTTCGAAACAGTGGCGTTAGCGTTCTCGATACTCTTCGACACATCATTAGTTTCACGTTGAAGAGACTCAATTTTTTCCCGAATTTCTTCCGTCGATGATTGTGTACGTCCAGCCAAGTTTCTTACTTCATCGGCTACAACTGCAAACCCTCGACCTTGTTCGCCAGCCCTTGCCGCCTCTATTGCAGCATTTAGTGCTAACAAGTTCGTCTGCTCAGCGATTCCTTGAATAACGTCTAGCACTTCCGCAATGGAGTTCGTTTCATTATGTAAGCGCCCTATCGCTTCCACCGCGGTTTGCATTTGATCATTAAGCTGGGAAATTTCAATACCCAAGTTTTTGCCTATGTTGACACCTTGGCTACCTGCATCGTTGGCATTTTTCACAAATTCAGCAGCTCTAGTCGCAAACTGCGCAACCTCCGCAATCGACGCGCTCATTTCATTTACCGCCGTTGCGACAGATTCAGAGCGATGGTTTTGATCATCAACGGACGCTCTCGTACTATTCATATTTCCAGCCATGCTATTGGTATTGCTGTTTAAATCTTCGGTCGCAAGTGCAAACTTTCCAATAACCTCCTGAAGGTGAGTAAAGAGCCCATTGAGCGACGTCGCAAGCTCCGTCATCTCGTCTTTACCCGCTACTTCTAAACGTTGGGTTAGGTCATTGTTTTTACTAATCTGCTGGATACGCTCACTCGCAAATTTGATTGGCCAAGCAATGCTGCGGCCCAAGAAATAGGAGATCACCATCGCAACTAACACGATTACCACAATGCTCGTCATAACGGTAAAGATCATTGCATTGATTAGCCCACCTACATCCTTAAGGGCTTCGTGCTTGTCGATTTCCGTCGCTATTCCCCAACTTAATCCCGCCGCGTTGACAGGTGCGTAGGCAGACAGCACGTCCTCGCCCCGATAATCTACAACAACGTCTGATCCACTTTGACCACGCAATGCGAGTTTAGACGTCGAGGTATCCACTGGTTGACGACCTATCGCTGAGCCTTTACCACGAATTTGCTCTAGCGTTGCACTACTGACGCCCGCTTTTTGCATCGCCATCAGGTAGGTATCTGCATCTTCAATAAGGAATCTTGATTCACTTCTTAGTAAACCGTCTGGGCCAATGAGATAACTTTCCCCACTTTCGCCGAGCCCGGCGTTACTCCAATTCCCGTTAAAGGTCATAATGTTATTTATCTCGTCGACAGGCATTTGGAATATGAGTACGCCCAACGTCGCTGAGCCTTGTTTAATTGGCGTAGCAATAAAGGAGGCAGCCGCCTGATAAGAAGGGTAATAAGGAGCAAAATCTTCAAGGTGGAACTGACTTGAGCTCAAATTAAGCGCGTTACTAAACGCCTTGGCGATACCACTCCCTGCGTACGGACCACTATTGAGGTTGGTCGCGTAATCAAGCTCCTTAAAGACCGAATAAATGATGTTACCTTTTGGGTCGACAAGGAAAATATCGTAATAACCAAACTGTTCTAGAAAGCCTTTGATACTGGGATGATATTTTTCGTGAACCTTATCATACGCAGTTCCAAGGCTGTCGGACATCATTTGGTGTTTATCGCCCAACGGATTAGGATTCGTCCCTATATATCGGGCCTGGAGGGCTTGAGCCAAAGGAGATAACATGGAGAGCTTCTGCATTTCGTTAGCGGAATTCCCACCATTAGCATCACGGTAAGTTGCACCAAACTGGCTTTGATAATACTGCTTTAACGCATTGATATCGCTTTGAGATACTCCATCAACGGGATATGCGTCAAAGGCTTGAGAGAAAGCAGATATTGCATCTTGTACCCCTACAGAGTTTGCGGTGGTAATTAGCTGTCCGCGAATTTGCTCGAAGTACAGCTCGATTTCGTTCTTTTTAATTTCACGAACCGAAATCAGTTGTTCTGTTGCTCTTTTATACAGAGCTTCTTCGGACAACGCTGCAGAGCGCCAGCCAACAATTACGCCAGTCGCAATCACCGCTAGAGTGCAAAGAATTGTAGATGCCGTTACTATTTTTGTGGCAATTTTCATAACAATAACCTCTTACGGAAAATCCATATCCGTATGTCGATTTAGAGGAAACTGCCAACTGACGCCACATTTTATTATGCAAGTAGTGATATAATTGTAAGCACGCTTACGGCACTTTACGAAAAAATAGATAAAAAAATTTTTTGATTGGACTGAGCACGTTTTACTGCCAGTCCAAATTACATGGTTATCCCGCCATCCACTTCGATGGCCCGCGCATTAACATATTCATTTTCTAGGATAAATTTCACGGTCGACGCAATTTCGTTGGCATGCCCCAATCGCCCGACAGGAATAGCACGCTCTAATCGTTGCTTTGCTTCTGGTTTCATCTGCCGGGTCATATCCGTTTCGATCACTCCCGGAGCGATCGCAACTGAGCGGATACCATAACGAGCCAACTCTTTGCCCCAAGTTGCGGAAAGCGTCGCTACGGCGGCTTTAGACGCCGCATAATTGCTTTGCCCAATGTTTCCAGCTCGTGCAACGCTGGAAATATTGATGATCACGCCCGATTTTTGCTGTTGTACCATGTGCAAGGCTGCCTCTCGGCCACATAGAAACGTCCCCGTTAAATTAACGTTAATCACAGCGTTAAACTGCTCTAACGACATTTTACTTGTTACGCCATCTTTCACTTTGATTAGCAACCCATCGCGCAGAATCCCAGCATTATTGATAAGGCCATCCAACTGGCCAAAATCAGTGACAATGTCACTAAACGCCTGCTCAACCTCTTGCTCTTTCGTCACATCGATAGGATAAGACAGCGCTTTCACTCCCAGCATATTGCATTGCTGCTTAGTATCTTCAAGTAAGGTTTCGTCTAAATCCAATAAGGCCAATTCAGCACCAGCTTGCGCTAAACTTATCGCCATCATTTGACCAAGGCCTCTTCCCGCTCCGGTAATCGCAATGACACTTTGTCTTAAATCCATCACAAACCTCACTCTTTTTTGGCTTGGTAGAACTCAAATATGCTTGAGAAATCCTTTTCTGCATTGCCATTCGCGTTATGAAACGCATATAGGTTTCTTGCGAGTGATCCCATTGGTACAGATGACTGGCTTTTTGCAGCAGTATCTAATCCTAAACCAAGGTCTTTGAGCATCAGTTTACTCATGAAACCCGGTTGGTAGCCGTTACTGGCCGGCGAAGTGTCCATCACTCCTGGACATGGGTTATAAAGCTCTAATGCCCAATTTCGCCCAGAGCTTTGCAGCATAATTTTCGAAAGTACTGCCGGATCCAATCCGTTTTCGATGCCTAAGTTTAACGCCTCACACGTACCGGACATCAAAATACCCAGCATTAAGTTATTACAGATTTTTCCCATCTGGCCATCTCCCGCTTTTCCAGCATGGAAGATGTTTTTGCCCATGTGTTTGAGGACTTGCTCCGCTTTATCAAACGCTTTATCACTCCCGCCCACAATAAAGGTGAGGGTGCCGGCCGCCGCACCAGCGACACCACCGGACACTGGCGCATCAACGAAATCTAGTCCTTTACTCTCAGCATAAGAGGCAACAATACGTGCAGACTCTGGATCAATGGTCGACGAATCAATCATGAATGTATTGGGCTCGACAAGATCAAGTAACCCCTTATTACCTGCATGGTCCCCCAAATAGACGGAGCGTACGTGCTCACCCGCTGGCAACATCGTGACAACTGCATTAGCGCCTGTAACGGCCTCCTTAATAGAAGTCGTAGCGACCGCGCCTTCAGATTCAAGTTGTTTGACTGATGTCGTCACAAGATCAAACACTTGTACTCGGCACCCTGCATTTATAAGGTTTTTCGCCATGGGCGCACCCATATTGCCTAATCCAATAAAAGCTATGGTAGTCATATTGATTTCCTTGTCCTTTCTAGAATCGTGATGAGCCCTAGTAATGACCCAGTTGTGCCAGTGGATGAGTTTCATCGCTCCATAGCGAAGTAAATATCTCATTAATCAGTTTGCTATCCACGACATCGATACTCTTGAACTTCCAGTTTGGCTCATCATCTTTATCAATCAGCCGTGCTCTTACTCCCTCTTTGAACTCTCCCACCAAACAACAACAAACCGATAGCGTGAGCTCAAGTCGAAAACAGTCGGCAAGTGAAAGATTATGGCAATCGGTAAGCTGCCGATAGCAAATATGAGCACTGATTGGGCTGCCCTGCGTAAGGTTTTGTTTAGCATTTGTTAGCCATTGGCTCTCACCAGGAATTGCAAGAATGCCATCTACAACCTGAAGTAAGCTGTCTCCATGACACGCAGCCTGAATCTGACCGTAGAAAGGCATTAACTGAGGATCAGGTTTGTGGCTTTGTGCCTGTTCAGCGAAATTTTCCAGCAGCTCTGTTACCACTTCGTAGGCGTCGTCTACACAGTCCCAGTCCGCCACTTGTAATTGGTCTACCAGATTCATTTTATGCTCGGGCAAAACCATAAAGTCAGCCAGATGAACGCCAAGCGCGTCAGAGGCATTTATCATCGCCCCCGTTAAACCAAGGAATAGACCGATGCCTTCGTCTAATCGATTGAGAAACCATGTGCCTCCGACATCAGGGTACAGACCAATGCTGATTTCAGGCATTGCAAGCCTAGATGTTGGTGTGACTACTTTATGACTTGAGCCCATAAAGAGCCCCATCCCTCCCCCCATAACAATACCTTCACCCCAAGCGATAATGGGCTTGCAGTAAGTATGGATCAGGTAATCACATTGATATTCGATGGTGAAAAACTCACTACAAAAGTCTTGAGTTTCTTGCACGGTTTTATCTCGCATCACATCGTGCATGGTTCTGATATCACCACCCGCACAAAACGCTCTTTCGCCCTCACCTTCTAACACAACGCAAATGATGTCATCGTCTTCTTGCCACTGCGTGAGTTGATCTGTCAGTAACGTAAGCATTGGGGCAGTTAAAGCATTTAATGACGACGCGTTGTCCAGCGTTGCAACGGCTATCTTGTGTTGACTGTCACTACAGGGCAGCAAGCTAAAATGAACAGTATCCGTCATGTGGCCTCCCTATCTGTTCTTCCATTTAGGAGCCCGTTTGCTAAGAAACGCTTGAACCCCTTCTTGTTGATCTTCGGTATCAAATAGAGACATAAAGAGCTCCCTCTCTTTCACTAGGCCAAATTCACGCGTCTGATAGCGCGTTGTTTGTATGAGAGTCTTACACGCGGCGACCGATGAAGGAGATTGATTCGCAACTTGCTGCGCGAGTTTAATAGCCGAACTTTGCGCATGGCTCGATTCTACTACTTGCTCTACCAGCCCTATTTTTTCTGCTGTCTCGGCATCCAGTTGCTCTCCGCATAAGATCATCCTTTTGGCCCAGCCTTCACCGACGAGGGCAGTTAAATTTTGAGTCCCCCCCGCACATGGCAACAGCCCAACTTTAGCCTCTGGTAATGCAAGCTTAGCCTGAATTTCAGCGATACGAATGTCACACGCCAACGCGACCTCCAAACCTCCCCCCATGGCATAACCATTAATCGCGGCAATGGAAACACCTCGAAAAGCTGACAAGGCCTCAAATGCATCTCCAAATGCTCGAGCCATTGTTAGCGCCATAGTCTTATCACCAGACGCAAATAGATTGAGATCCGCGCCTGCGGAAAAAAACTTGTCACCTTGGCCAACAATGACCAATGCATAAACATCAAGATCCGCGTTTAGCGTCTCAACCAACTGCTTTAATTCATTTAAACTTTCTTCCGTCCAGGTGTTGGCCGGAGGGTTGTTCATGGTAATGACTGCGACATGATTGTTAATCGTATGTTCAATTGCATTAGTCATATTAAAGGTCCTTTATAGTATTTGAGCGCCTTCCATTAACAATCTACGCGAGATAATCAAACGCATGATCTCGTTGCTGCCTTCAAGAATTTGATGAACGCGTACATCCCTAAAGTAACGCTCCATCGGATACTCTTTGATATAGCCGTAACCGCCGTAAAGCTGCAGCGCCTGATCACAAACCTGAAACCCTATGTCGGTAGCATAGCGCTTTGCCATAGCACAGTAGGTAGTTGCTTCAGGGTCACGTTGATCGAGCTTACTCGCTGCAAGTCGAACCAATTGTCTTGCAGCAACGAGCTCTGTCGCCATATCCGCAAGTCGAAATTGAATGGACTGAAAATTCGCCAAACTTTTACCAAATTGCTTGCGCTCTTGAACGTATTGAGTGGCTTTATTAAGTGCTTGTTGTGCGGTTCCAATTGAGCAAGTGGCAATATTGATTCGTCCACCGTCTAACCCCTTCATCGCGAACGTAAAGCCTTCACCTTCCTCCCCAAGAATATGGTCTTCAGGTATCTCAACTTGGTCAAATGTAACGGTTCGAGTCGGTTGGCTATTCCAACCCATTTTGGGTTCCTTTCGGCCGTAGTTAATACCAGCCGCAGTAGCAGGTACTACGAACGCTGAAATGCCCTTCGCTCCATGATCACTGGTTCGCGCCATAACAACCAACACGTCGGTGTCACCTGCACCGGAAATAAAGGCCTTTGCCCCATTTAGTACATAGTGGCCATCTTGTTTCTTGGCACTGGTCGTCAATGACGCGGCATCAGAGCCGGCATTGGGCTCTGTTAAGCAGTAAGAGCCTAACCATTCTCCGCTAACAAGCTTCTCGCAGTATTGGCTCTTCACTGACTCGGATGCAAAGCTCGCGATCATCCAAGACACCATGTTATGAATCGTCATGTAAGCCGTGGTGGACGTGCATCCCATCGCAAGTTGCTCAAACACAATCGACGCGTCTAAACGACTTAGTCCTAAACCGCCTTGCTCCTCAGGGGTATACAAGCTAAGAAACCCAAGCTCCCCGGCTTCTCGTAATACATCCTTCGGGAATATCTGTTGTTCATCCCAGTTTGCAGCACTTGGCGCTAACTTTTGCTGAGAAAATTGAGCAGCTGTTTCTGAAAATGCTCTCTGGTCTTCGTTCAGTTCAAAGTCCATACGCCCTCCCTACTTCAATTGAATCGTTAAGTTAGGGCCAGTGGGGATATCGTCTTCAAACCAACGTGCAGTGACGGTTTTTGTTTCCGTAAAAAAGCGCACCGCTTGTTTCCCATAGGCATGCAGATCGCCATAAAAACTGCCTCTCCAACCAGTAAATGAAAAGAAAGGTAATGGCACAGGAATGGGAACATTGACGCCGACTTGACCGACTTGAATCTCGTGCTGATATTTTCGGGCTGCGCCCCCACTTGCGGTAAAGATAGAAGTACCATTGCCATATGGATTTCGATTAATGAGTTCAATCGCCTCGTCCAAGCTATCTACCTCTAAGCACACTAGAACCGGACCAAAAATCTCTTGTTGATAGATCGACATATCCGTTGAGACGCCACTAAACAGCGTCGGACCAACCCAGTTACCGTTAGGCAGACCAGAGACCACACAATCGCTACCGTCAAGCTCGCAGGTCGCCCCTTGTGACTTGCCTTCATCAATCAGTCTAAGCACGCGTTCTTTTGCCGCTTTACTAATTAATGGCCCATAAGCGGCGGAGTCGTCATCCCAAGCACCTGGAGACATCTTAGCCATTTCATCTTTAAGCTCAGATATCCATTGCTTCGACTCACCAACAAACACTGCAACAGAAATAGCCATGCAACGCTGACCGGCAGCGCCAACTGAGGCGCCAACTAAATTACTGATCACTTGATTTTTATTGGCATCTGGCATGATGACCATGTGGTTCTTTGCACCAGCAAAGGCTTGCACTCGTTTGTTATGTAACGTGCCCGTGTGGTAGATGTATTCAGCAACAGGTACCGAACCAACAAACGACACTGTCTTAATTTCCTGATGCGCGAGTAAATAGTCCACTTGCTCTTTACCACCATGAACTATTTGCAGCACGCCTTTAGGTGCGCCCGCTTGCTCAAACAGCTCTGCCAATCGAATTGACGTTAATGGAACTTGCTCTGAAGGCTTAAGAACAAAGGTATTTCCGGCCGCAATAGCAAGTGGGAACATCCACAAAGGAATCATCGCGGGAAAATTGAACGGCGTGATACCACAGCAAACACCCAACGGTTGAATTAACGAATAGCTATCAATATCGGTCGCTACATTTTCAACGGTTTCCCCCATCATATTGCTGGCGATGTTTGCAGCTTGCTCAACCACTTCAATACCGCGCCAGACATCGCCTTTCGCGTCCAAGATGATTTTTCCAGTCTCTTGTGATAACAGCTCAGCTAAGTCGTCGTGATGCTCTTTCAACAAATGTTGATATCTCAGCATGACTCTTGCCCGCTCAGAGACCGCCACATTTTTCCATTGTTCAAATGCCTGCATTGCACTCTCAACCGCTAACGCCATTTCTTGTTCTGTCGCCTTCGGCAACTTAGCAATTACGTCGTTGGTCGCAGGGTTGGTTACATCAATCCAATCACTGGATGTCGACTGACAAAATTCGCCGCCAATATAAAGAGGAACTGACTGTGTCATAGTGATGTCCTTTCTCACTCAAGTGGAATTTCTATACCCATTGCAGTTGCTTCACCTCCACCGATACACAGAGAGGCAATACCTCGAACCACTTTCCGATTACGTGTGTTTCCTTCGATTCCTAAAGCTTGTAGCTGCCTTAAACTATGGATCAAGGTAACAAGAATCCTTGCTCCGCTGGCACCAATTGGGTGCCCAAGGGCGCACGCTCCGCCTTTTACGTTTACCTTCTCTGCATCAAGACGTAGTTGCTTGACAGCGATTTGAGTAACAACAGCGAAAGCTTCATTTATCTCCCAAAGATCGACTTCATCAACGCTCCAATCCAGATTGGAAAGTAACTGCTCGATGGCATAAACAGGTGCAACGGTAAATTCTTCAGGAGCGCGAGCATGACTCGTGTGCCCCTTAATGACGGCCAAAGGCTTTAATTGATGCTGCTTAGCTAAACTTGGGGCAATCAATACTAACGCTGCTGCACCATCAGAAATGGCGCTCGAATTAGCGGCGGTTATTGTGCCGTTGGCGTCAAAAGCTGGCTTTAATTTGGGGATCTTTTCTGGATCAACGCTATGGGGTTGTTCGTCACAGCGAAACACCTCCCCCGAACCTAGCTCTATTGGACAAAGCTCATCATCAAACAGCCCTTGCTCATGGGCAGACAAGGCGCGGGACACAGAGTTGGCCGCCCAGTTATCCATTTCTTCTCGCGTAAACTTAAGCTTGTCTGCAATTTGCTGTCCAAACACGCCCATTAGATGGCCTTGATAGGCGTCTTGCAGCCCATCTAAAAACATATGATCGTAAGTAGTTTTGTGCCCCATTCTAGCTCCAGAGCGTTGCTCTTTCAGGAGGTATGGAGCATTAGTCATACTTTCCATCCCTCCAGCAACGGCGCATTGAAACGTACCCGCTTTAACTAGGTCATGCGCTAGCATCACGCTTTTCATTCCAGAACCACAGACCTTGTTAACCATGGTCGAAGGGATCGATTTACTCAAGCCAGCACCTAATGCAGCTTGTCTTGCTGGAGCTTGGCCACAGCCTGCTGAAAGCACGCAGCCCATGTACACTTCGTCAATGATTTCACTCTCCAAACCAGACTCTGCCACAGCGGCCTTAATCGCTACGGCGCCAAGAGTGGGGGAAGAGAACTCAGCGAGGGAGCCTTGGAAGCGCCCCATCGGTGTTCGTTTCGCTGCAACAATCCAGATATCATTATCTTGCATTGTGTCCCCCATTGAATGGATTTTCTTGACGTTTACGTAAGCATAGCACTAACATTTACGTAAACGTAAAGAAACGCATTTTTTACAATTAATTCTTAAGCAGTTGGAGAATTTATTAGGTGGAAAGATTTAAGATCAGCGAGTTGGCAAAAGAGTTTGATATTACCACTCGGAGTATTCGCTTTTACGAAGATGTGGGCCTTATTCAGCCTGAGCGTAAAGGCACAATGCGCATCTACCAGCGCAGAGACAAAATCCGCCTAAAATTGATTCTTCGAGGTAAGCGATTGGGCTTCTCTCTTGCAGAAATCAAAGAGTTATTTGCTCTCTATGACACTCACCAAGAAGACACCCAATTGACCCAAATGCTTAAGATCATTGATGAAAAAGAAGCGGTGCTCAAACGTCAACTCGAAGATATTACCGTAGTTCTCGAGGACTTGGGTGCCGCACGTCAACGATGTGAAGAAGCACTAAGTCGAAGCTAACACGCGCAGTTTTTGACTAGATGATTTCTCAAAAGCATCGTTATTCGAAGATGCAATTGGGAGGCTCTATGTTATCTCCATACCACCAGCTCAACTTTGGGCTGGGTGAAACCATCGATATGCTCCGCGATCACGTTAGTGCCTTTGCCGATCAACATATCGCTCCTATCGCCGCCCAAATCGATAAAGACAATCAGTTTCCGAACCAACTCTGGCCACTTTTCGGCGATATGGGACTACTTGGTATTACTGTTTCAGAGTCACTAAATGGCGCTGATATGGGCTATTTGGCGCACGTTGTGGCAATGGAAGAAATAAGTCGAGCTTCTGCATCTGTCGCGTTAAGTTATGGCGCTCACTCCAATCTATGTGTGAACCAAATTTCTCGCAATGGGAGCGATGTTCAAAAGGCGAAGTACCTGCCAAAGCTCCTTGATGGAAGCCATGTTGGCGCACTCGCAATGAGTGAACCCAATGCCGGGTCCGACGTTGTCGGAATGCAGCTTAGCGCAACGTTAAATGGTTCACACTACCTTCTCAATGGCAGCAAAATGTGGATCACCAATGGTCCAGATGCGAACGTTGTCATTGTCTACGCAAAAACAGATTCATCTGCTGGCTCACATGGAATAACCGCTTTTATCGTAGAACGTGATTTTCCAGGGTTCAGTCATGCCCAGAAGCTAGACAAACTTGGTATGAGAGGCTCAAACACATGTGAACTCGTGTTCGATGACTGCCAAGTGCCGGTTGAAAATGTCCTTGGCGAAGTCAATAAGGGCGTTCAAGTCTTAATGAGTGGATTAGACTATGAACGAGTGGTGTTAGCGGGAGGCCCACTTGGTATCATGCAAGCCTGTTTAGATTTAGTCATTCCCTACGTTCACGACCGCAAACAGTTTGGTAAATCGATTGGCGAATTTCAACTCGTGCAAGCTAAGGTCGCTGATATGTATACCCGAACCAATGCAGCACGAAGTTATGTTTATACCGTCGCAGCAGCGTGTGATCGCGGGGAAGCCACACGAAAGGATGCGGCGGGTGTTATTTTATTCAGTGCGGAGCTAGCAACTCAACTCGCTTTGGATGCAATTCAGTTACTGGGTGGTAATGGCTACATCAATGAGTTTCCAGCCGGCCGTTTATTACGTGATGCCAAACTGTACGAAATTGGTGCTGGTACTTCAGAGATTCGCCGCATGCTTATTGGCCGTGAACTGTTTGAAGAATCACGCTAAGGGGCTCAAATGACTATCATAAAAAGTAAAATTAAGCCGGACTCAGCTCTCTATCTCAAAAACCATCAAGCGATGTCTGAGCTTGTGGAAGCTTTAAATCATAACGCTACGCTTGTTAAGCAAGGTGGTGGAAGTAAAGCGATTGAAAGACAAAAAGCAAAAGGCAAACATCCAGTACGAGAGCGTATCGAAATGCTGCTCGACAAAAACAGCGACTTTCTTGAAGTTGGACTATTCGCGGCGTGGCAAGTCTATGATGATCCCATTCCCTGCGCTGGTGCGGTAACTGGTATAGGGAAAGTGAATGGCGTTGATTGCATGATCATCGCGAATGATCCTTCAGTTAAAGGGGGAACTTACTATCCTTTAACCGTCAAAAAACACTTACGCGCGCAAGAAATTGCACAAAGATGCCAGCTACCATGTATCTACCTAGTCGATTCCGGTGGAGCTAACCTCCCTCATCAAGCAGAAGTATTTCCTGACAAAGAACATTTTGGCCGTATCTTCTTTAACCAAGCGCGCATGTCATCTCAGGGCATCCCTCAGATTTCAGTCGTACTCGGTCTTTGTACGGCAGGAGGCGCTTATATTCCTGCAATGGCGGATGTATCAATCATAGTAAAACAGCAAGGAACAATCTTTCTCGCAGGCCCCCCATTGGTCAAAGCCGCTACCGGTGAAGTCGTTACCGATGAGGAGCTAGGTGGTGCCGATGTTCACTGCCGCAAGTCTGGTGTCGCTGACTATTATGCCGAAAGCGAAGAACACGCATTAGGCTTAGCTCGACAAGCAATCAGCAATTGTAATTTGGACGCTAACTCACTTTCTCCATCCCAGCACCCCGGACCACGTTATTCTAGCGATGAACTTTACGGAATTGTGAACGCTGACTTGCGCCTTTCCTTCGACATTCGAGAAGTCATCGCACGAATTGTCGATGACTCTGAATTCGACGAATTTAAAGCCTTATTTGGCGCAACCTTAGTATGTGGATTTGCCCGAATTGAAGGTCAGTTAATCGGTATCGTCGCTAACAATGGCATCTTGTTTTCTGAATCAGCGCAAAAAGGCGCACACTTTATTGAACTATGCGCTAAAAGAAAAATTCCTATTTTGTTTCTGCAAAATGTTACTGGCTTTATGGTGGGGAAAAAGTTCGAAGAAGGTGGAATCGCAAAACATGGGGCTAAATTAGTTATGGCGGTCGCCTGCGCCAATGTCCCTAAGTTTACTATCATTGTCGGAGGTTCATATGGAGCCGGTAACTATGGTATGTGCGGTAGGGCTTATGATCCAACCATGATGTGGATGTGGCCCAATGCACGTATTTCAGTTATGGGTGGAGAGCAAGCGGCAGGAGTGCTCACACAAGTGAAACGAGAAGCCATAAAGCGACAAGGTGCGGAGTGGTCCGAACAAGACGAAACTGATTTCAAACGAACCATTATCGATCAATATGAGGCTGAAGGCTCCCCCTACTATGCAAGTGCTAGACTTTGGGACGATGGCATTATAGATCCCAAGGATAGCCGTCAAGTTCTCGCCCAAGCACTGAGGGCGGCTCTCAACGCACCGATTCAAGAGAGTGAATTTGGTATTTTTAGGATGTAACGCAAAGGATTAGAAACATGGAAGTCACCTTAAGTAACGATCTACTTTATGACATTGATTCACGTGGTGTCGCTACCCTAACCTTAAATCGAACAGATAAATACAACGCGTTTGGTAGCCACCTAATCCAAGAACTGATTATCGCCTTAGACTACCTCGCTAACCACCCTCAAGTCCGTTGTTTGATTTTACGGAGTAACGGCAAGCACTTTTCCGCTGGTGCAGATTTAAATTGGATGAAAGAGATGGCAGAGCAAAATCATGACGCCAATGTCGAAGATGCCCAAGTGCTTGCAAAACTGATGTCGATACTTGATCAATTCCCCCACCCAACCATTACCTATATCCATGGTTGGGCATTTGGCGGGGCGCTTGGTTTAATTTGCTGCAGTGACATTGCCATCGCAGACCAACACGCTCGCTTTTGCCTAAGCGAAGTTAAGTTGGGCTTAGTCCCTGCTACTATCGCTCCATACGTCATTCGTAGTATCGGTGTCCGACAGGCCCGTCGCTATATGCTTACCGCAGAGCCAATTGATGCGAATAAAGCCCTTGAGCTTCATATCATCCATCACCTTACAAAAGAAGAAGAAGCAGAGGCATGTCTGTCACGCTTCGTAGAACAAATTCTACGAAATAGTTCCTCTGCGATACGTCATGCCAAAGAGCTTATTGAGCACTGTGACAATAAGATCATTGATCGTCAGTTGATCCGCTATACCAGCGATATGATAGCTAATGTAAGAGTTTCTAGACACGGCCAAGAAGGACTCGCGGCATTCATAGAAAAACGCCACCCTGTCTGGCCTGAAGAGGAGTGATGCTTTGGAAACCAATGCACTACCTTCTGAAGTGAGAATCGTTGAAGTCGGACCGAGAGATGGGCTTCAGAACGAAAATTTGCTTTCCACACAAGTCAAAGTGGAGCTTATCAATCAACTATCCAAAACAGGCATCAAGCATATAGAAGCTGGTGCGTTTGTCTCACCTAAATGGGTGCCACAAATGGCTGACTCTTATCAGGTATTTGAGCAAATTAATCGAAGTCCTGACATCATATACTCGGCACTCACCCCTAACTTAAAAGGTTTGGAATCTGCCATCAGCGCAAATGCGGATCATATCGCCATTTTTACATCATGCTCCGAGTCGTTTTCGCAACACAATATCAATTGTTCCATCGATAAAAGTATAAGCCGATTCATGCCCGTCATTGACCTTGCTCGTCAACATCAAATCCCTGTCAGAGGTTACCTTTCGTGCGTTATTGACTGCCCTTATGAAGGTAAAACCAGCCCGAATCAAGTTTCGGCAATCTCCCGCCAACTCATCGACATGGGCTGTTACGAAGTCTCACTTGGTGACACGATTGGTACCGGTACGCCGATACGCGTTGCGCGTATGATTGAAGAAGTAACTAACCATGTGCGTACATCTCAGCTTGCCGTTCATTTTCACAATACTTGGGGTCAAGCGCTAGCAAACATTTATCAGTCACTACAAATGGGCGTGAGTGTTATCGATTCAAGTGTGGCAGGTTTAGGAGGGTGCCCCTATGCACCGGGGGCGTCAGGTAACGTCGCGACAGAAGATGTTGTCTACTTGTGTGAAGGATTAGGAATTCAAACAGGTATAGATTTACGGAAAGTCGCAATAAGTGGCTGGAACGTAACACGTTGCCTAAACCGCTGCCCCACATCGAATGTTGCATTAGCACTACAGAACGACCTAAAACTATAATTCTGTGTCGACCCTCTAAAAATCACCCCTAACGTTTAGAAAAACCGTGAAATAACCACATCAAAAGTGTTAACTATGTCTTTGTATTTGGCATGAATATCACATTATCATTGCTTCTTGCTTATACAACTATAAAAATCATCTTCGTTTTAGGCTTAAAAATACATTTCATGAATATACTGGTTTGCGATGACTCTAAAATCGCGCGCAAAGCTATTATTGGGAAAATTGGTCAGTCCGCGACCACTCATATTCTGCAAGCGGAGAATGGCAAAGAAGCATTGGAACAGTTAGTTAACACCAATGTCGATATCCTATTCCTTGATCTAACCATGCCGGTGATGGATGGTTTCGAGGTGTTAGCATCTCTTCCGGTTAGCAATTATCCGACCAAAGTAATTATTGTTTCTGGTGATATCCAAAGTGCGGCTAAACAACGCTGTCGCGCATTAGGAGCATTGGACTTTATTGAGAAACCATTCAACACTTCAGATCTCACTCAGTTATTTGCGAAGTACCAGATTCCGCTGAAAGCCTTTAACATGTTTACCCCCGAGTGCGCCGCAAGCTCTCTCGACTTAATGGGGAGCATTCGCGAAATGAGTAATATCGCGCTTGGCACGAGTGCATCGCTTATTGCAGAACAAGTGGGACATTTCATCGAAATGCCGCTACCAAATGTCGCATCACTTCATCAATCCGAACTCAAGATGACGGTGCAAGACATAGTCAATAATTCCGAATACCGCGCCGTCTCTCAGCGCTTTGTGGGTAACGGTATATACGGCGAAGCTTTGGTCTGCTTACACGGAAGTGGCCTGGAGAGGTTAAGTGATGAAGAGAGCAACGGTACTAACGAGGTCATCCTCGACATTTCTAACCTATTGGTATCTTCCTTTTTAGTATCATTTAGTAAGCAACTCGACATCTCGATTTCATTGCGCCAACCTATCGTTTTGGAAAAAGAACCACTGCAAGTGTCACTTAATTGCAGCCAGTTTTTAGCGGGATATGAAGAAGATATCTTTACCATTGAGTTCGTCTATAAAGCAGAAAATCTAGATATTGCATGCGACGTAATTTTCCTTATGGACAACAACTCTATTGACGCAATCGAACAGATTTTAAAGAGCGTATTATGAAACCATCCGAAATCAGCGACTTCCATTGGACAATGCAGATCATCGGAGATCTCGATGCAGGCCTTATCGTGGTAGATAAAGAGTACAAGGTTTACGCTTGGAACTCTTTTATGCAATCGTATAGTGGTATCAGCGCAGAACAAATCGTAGGTAAAGTTCTATTTGATGTAATCAAAGACCTTCCAGAGGAATGGCTGCGCAAAAAAGTAGACGCATCATTCAAACTCAACAGTCGTGGCTTTTCATGTTGGGAAGACCGCCCTTATTTGTTCAAATTCAAGAACTTTAGCCCAATATCGAATGGCTTAAGGGAGATGCGACAAAACATCACCTTCTCACCACTTACCTCAGTAAACGGCGAAGTCTCACATGTCAGCTTAATTATCAACGACGTAACTGACATTGCTAAAAATAAAATTCATTTGATGGACTCAAATCAGAAGCTATCTGACCTAAGTAGAACCGATGGTTTAACTCAACTTTTCAATCGTCGCTATTGGGAAAGTTGCCTACTAAAAGAGTTTGAAAGTTGTAAAGTGTCCGGCTCTGTTTCCTCATTGGTCATTTTTGATATCGACCATTTTAAAAGGGTAAACGATACCTATGGGCATACGGTTGGCGATCATGTCATTCGTCATACGGCAAATGAACTGCGCAAAGCCTCTCGAACATCAGATGTTTGTGGGCGCTACGGCGGAGAAGAGTTTACAGTTTTGCTGCCCGGAACATGTGCGAACCAAGCGCTGTACTTCACGGAGCGACTACGCAAGAAAATCGAAAACTCGATTGTTGAATGTGAAGGGTATAATGTGAAATACACCATTAGCTTGGGAATTTGCGAAATATCCCACTATCAAAACAATCATTTACACTGGTTAGAACACGCAGATAAAGCACTCTATTTCTCAAAAGAAAGCGGTCGTAACCGTTCTACCGTATTTGATCTCGCTTTTATTAAATAGTCAATTTCAAATAAAGGGGCTATCAGTTAGCCCCTTTTCGTTCACCTTAACTGGTTGCTGGTTTTGAAGTTATTATATTCTTCACCCTTGCTGGCTTAACGATCAATCCAATTCCAACTAAGAACAGTCCACACGCAACCACTTGTGCAACGCTCAGCACTTCTCCATACATGAAGTAACCGGAGATGAGAGCGAAAACGGGCACTAATAACGTGAGCGGTGCTGTCGTACTCAACGGATAACGAATCAATAACCTATTCCATACCCAATAACCAAATAGCGTGGTTGGGTAAGCCTGAAATACAACTGCAATAGTGGTGTTCGTATCCCAGAGTTTAAACGCTTCAGTGACAATCTCAGTTCCGTAAAGGCTAACAGCAAACAACACTAATGGAATAGGCGAAAACAACATACCCCACACATTAAAGGCGAAAGCTTGAGTTGTTTTCGATGCCTTGACGATCATTCCCATCACAGTCCAACTTGTGGCCGCAATCATTATAAACATCAAACCTTGAGCAGTTATGTTGCCATTGGTTGCTGATACTAGTACTAACAATGCAACCAGTGCCGTCGCCGCACCAAAGAATTTACGCTTCGAAGCTGCCTCTTTGTGAACGAACACGCCAACGGCCATGCTAATCAATGCGTTACAAGATAACAGCACTGATGACATACCTGATGACAACCCCGCACTGATCGACCAAGACGCCATCCCCCAAATACCAACACCAAATACAAGGCCGTAACTGAGCAAGTAACGCCACTCTACTGATGGTCTGCGAATAAAGAATATTGCAGGCAATACAGCCAAAGTAAACCGAGCAGCTGTCGCCAACAATGGATGAACGTCCGTTATTCCCATTTTAATCATGGAAAAATTGAAGCCCCAAATAGCCATAACGAAAATGGCCAACAATAAATCGTTTCGTGTCATAACTGTCCTCCCTCTCTGTTGAAAAATAGTATTACTCGGGTACAGTTATCGGTACAGATACAATTTTTGAATAAAAGACAAGTACAGTTTATCGCTATGAGTATGTACAAAACCTTAGCTGGTCAATTTATCCATGATATCGAGTCCGGTAAGCTTATCGAAGGGAATCGGATGCCTTCTCTGCGCCAACTATCGAAGCAACAATCGGTTAGCATGTCGACTGCCGTCAGCTGCTATCAGGAACTAGAATCCCAAGGCTGGATTCACGCTCGCCCACAGGCAGGCTATTTCGTGTCACCGAGGCCCAGCAAACACAATACGCCAAAGTGGGCACGCTTTGTTAGTCAAGTTACAACCGTCAATCAGAGTTTCTCAATTCACTCTCCCCATAATGGACCTCTTGGGGTGTCGAGTACTGACCTAGATGCAACCGCACTGAACGAGCTTGAACGCAGCTTTCGTCGAGCAAGCAAGCGGTTGGGTAACCGGCTAAATCAATATCCGAGCACCCAAGGTGACCCTTCACTGCTCAACGCGTTATGTGTCCACTTTTCAAAGCTGGGGCTACACACTACCCCGGAAGAACTGGTTATTACCTCCGGCTGCATGCCCGCAATAAAAGCATCATTAGAAGCCTGTACAAAAGTTGGCGACGCTATTGCAATTAGCTCCCCTTGTTTTAGCGGGATTTTGGATTTGCTAGGCCAAATGGGACGCAAAATAGTCGAAATTCCGTCCCTAGATGATGGAATAGATCTCACTCAGCTAGAAGAGCATTTGCGTGAAGGAGTGGTTCAAGCGGGTATATTCTGCACCTCACATATGAACCCGCAGGGTATCACCATGTCCGCTCAACAGAAGCAAACATTGGCTCATCTCGCGAATCGCTACCAAATACCTATCATTGAGGATGACGTTTATCTCGAGCTATCCTATTCAGATCACACTCCACTTCCCGCTAAGTCTTACGACCACGGTGGCTACATCCTGTGGTGCGGTTCGGTGTCAAAAAGCTTATCACCTAGTTACCGTCTTGGCTGGTGTCTACCGGGTCGATACATAGACAGCTATCGGCAACACCATACGGCTTCATGCTTTGGCGTGTCACTGCCTATTCAGCTCGCTATAGCGGACTTTATAGAATCGGGACACTACGCCAAACAGGTGAAACGCCGTCGAAATAAATTACTGAAACTTAAGCATGATTATCTTCGCTATTTATCGGATCATTTACCTGAGCAAGTCAATATTAGTGATCCGCAAGGCGGTATGGTGCTTTGGTTGCAAGTTCCTAACTTGAACACCCATAAGTTCAATGAATTCCTTGACGGAAGCAACATCGATATTCGATTAGGGCAACTCTTCAGTACGCTTTCACTCTATAACGACTGCGTTAGGATAAATATTGGCTTTGAACTTAGCGATAGCGTCAAAGAAGAGCTGACTCACTTAATTGATGCCATTCAACAATCAAGCTAGTAAACGCCATAATTACGGCCTTTACTAGCTTGAAAGAAATCAGATAGCGGTTTGTTTACACACTTTGCAAAATCACGGCGGTCCCCATGCCGCCGCCAATACAGAGCGAAGCGAGCCCTAAACGACTTTGAGAACGGATCATTTCGTATATCAAGCTAGTCACGATCCGGCCGCCAGATGCACCAATTGGATGACCAAG
Source organism: Vibrio sp. (assembly GCF_984391705.1). Taxonomy (NCBI): domain Bacteria; kingdom Pseudomonadati; phylum Pseudomonadota; class Gammaproteobacteria; order Vibrionales; family Vibrionaceae; genus Vibrio; species Vibrio sp. The sequence goes on from NZ_CFHWOM010000006.1 coordinate 21,068, forward strand.
AGCAATAGCACCACCATTGACATTTGTTCGTTCACTAAACCATTGGAAAGGAAGGTTATGTTCTTCAGCCAGACCTTTCATTACGCCAATTGCCTGAGCTGCAAATGCTTCGTTTAGCTCTAAACGGTCAATATCGGAAAGCGAAATACCTGAACGCTGTAGCGCCTGTCTTACCGCAGGAACTGGGCCAAGTCCCATCACATTTGGGTCGACACCACCTTGCCCCACTGCAACAACTTCTGCAATTGGTTTTAGCTCATATTGTTCAACCGCTTTTTCGCTTGCGAGTATTAGTGCTACTGCTCCATCATTGATGCCCGAGGCATTGCCTGCTGTTACACTGCCTTGCTTATCAAATGCCGGCTTTAGACTAGCCAGTGCGTCTATCGTCGCATCAAACCTTGGGTGCTCGTCAACGCGAACGTCTCTGACACCTTTACGACTTTTTACGCTCACTGATACAACTTCGTCATCAAAGCGATTCGCCTCAATTCCAGCTTGGGCGCGCTGCTGACTCATCAAAGCAAATTGATCTTGCTCCTCTCTGCTAATGCCATATTGTTTAGCGATGTTTTCTGCCGTAACGCCCATGTGGTAATCACCAAACGCATCGGTCAATCCATCTTTCAGCAAGCAGTCCACTAACGTTATATCACCCATTTTTTTGCCGTTGCGCGCTTGGCCACTCATCACAAACGGAGCATTGCTCATGCTCTCAGTCCCAGCGGCGACCACTACATCGCTATCTCCCGATTTGATTGCATTCACACCATTCAAGAGGACTTTCATACCGCTGCCACAGATCATGTTCAAGGTGTAAGCTGGCACAGAGTTGGGGATTCCAGAATGGATGGAAGCCTGCCTTCCTACACCTTGTCCAAGACCTGCACCAAGCACATTGCCAACAATAACTTCATCAACTAACTCAGGTTTTACTTGCGCTTGATTCAACGCTGCTTTGATCGCGATTGAACCCAACTCAACCGCTGACATCGAGCTTAAGCTACCAAGAAACGACCCTATCGCGGTACGTTTTGCCGCGACAATATACACCTTCTGACTCATGTTATAGCACCAACCCACCATCAATCTTAAGAACCTGTCCTGTAATGAAGCTCGACTTGTCACTGGCAAGAAATTCCACACCGTTAGTAATGTCCTCAGGTGTACCCATTCGACCTAGTGGCGTTTTGGCTTTCATTAGCTCAAGTACTTTTTCTGGTAAGTTCTCAGTCATTGGTGTTGCAACAAAACCAGGAGCCACACAGTTCGCTCTCACTTGAGCGCCTTTTCTAGCAAACTCTTTTGCCCAACCTTTGGTCATTGCAATCACACCGCCCTTTGTTGCGGCATAGTTACTTTGCCCAATGTTACCGTCTGTTCCCACCACGGATGACATAGTCACTATCGAGCCTGAATTGTTCTCCATCATAATTGGCGCAACGGCTTGAGTGAGATTGAACACCCCTTTCAAGTTGACATTGATTACTGCATCCCATTCGTCTTCCGTCATTTTTTCGATTAGTGCGTCACGTGTAATGCCTGCATTATTAACCAAGACATCTACGCGGCTACATTCTGACTGGATCTTCTCGACTAATAGAGACACCGCTTGTCGATCGCAGATATTCAGAACGACCGGCTTAACGTTTTCTACTCCTTCAAATGCAGAGACAAGTGCTTGTTCGTTCATGTCTATTGCATACACCATTTCAGCGTTATGACTCGCGAATCTCTCGACGATAGCTTTACCAATACCTTGGGCTGCGCCTGTTACCAGGCAGATTTTGTTTTCAAACATTTCCTTATCCTTTTGTGGACGACTGCTTCACGGAACTGACTACGTTTAACTGGACACTTAATGTGTATCTCTATTAATAGTAAGTTGAAATTCGGCTTGGAATATGGCGTTATCCATAACCTTTAATGACGGGCTGATGACAGGCTCAAAAGACATTTGAGCAAGTACATCCCTTTCTAAATCTACACCAGGAGCAATCTCGATGAGCTCAAGACCATTTTGCGTCAAGCGAAACACGGCGCGCTCTGTAACATAGAGTACAGGAGTGGCCTTTTGGATAGATAACCAGGCACAAAACGTTATTTGCTCAACTTGGTTGATGAACTTCTGCTGCTTACCCTCCTGAAGAATCGAAAGTTGGCCTGAATCGACTTTTATTTTTAAACCTTGCGCGGTAAACGTTCCGCAAAACACCACATGTTTCGCGTTCTGAGTAATATTAATAAACCCTCCACAACCCGCAATTTTGCTGCCAAAGCGTGAAACGTTAATATCGCCCTTTCTGTCGCATTGAGCCAAACCTAGAAAGGCTTGATCAACCCCGCCTCCATCATAGAAGTCGAACATCTGATCTTGGCCAATAATTGCCTGTGGCAGACGCGAAGCGCCAAAATCAAGTCCACTCTGCGGCGCACCACCGATCGCCCCAGGCTCTACCGTTAGAGTGAATTCATCAAGCACTCCGGCATCACGTGCGACCTGAGCGATATACTCCGGGGCACCGATCCCTAAATTTAGTATCGCACCCGCTTTTAACTCCAATGCTGCTCGACGGGCGATGATCGTTTTAGCATCGAGTTTTGTCGTTATATTAGAGGCTTGTTCTCCGCCAAAATCAGTGACACTGTCACCACAGGATATACCAACAAACTCGGGTTCCATGACGGTGGCGAAGGTTTGCATATGTTCATTGATGTCTAGGCATTCAACGACCGCATCAACAAAGATACCGGGAATTTTGACTGCATGAGGGTCAAGCTGACCTCGCTCAACCACTCGTTTAACTTGGACAATTACCTTACCGCCACTATTTTTTGCTGCCTGCGCAGCCGCTAAGCTCTCTACGATTAAGCACTCATCTTCCATGGTGATATTGCCGTCCTCATCTGCGGTCGTACCCCGTAAAATCGCGACGGTAATTGGCAGCTTTCGGTACAATAGATACTCTTCACCCAGTAGGTTTACCACTTCTACCCACTGTTCAGTGGTAGCCGAATTAATTTTTCCACCTTCAATTCGGGGGTCAACAAAAGTTCCTAGTCCTACTTTGCTGATTGTGCCCAACTTGCCTGCTGCGGTATCTCGAAGTAAATGAGAAATGATCCCTTGGGGTAAGTTATAACCTTGGATGAGATTGTCGTTGGCAAGCTGCTGCAGCTTAGGCACTAAACCCCAATGCCCACCAATGGCCGATTTCACCAATCCTTGGTGAGCGAGATGATTAATGGCTCGCCCTTTGCCATCACCTTGCCCAGCAGCAAAAATTAACGTCAGGTCACGGGGGCTCTGAGTACTTTCAAACCTTTGCCCAATGGCTCTCTCTATCGCTTCCGGCACCACACTGCCAATAAAGCCGCCAAGCAATACACCGTCACCATCTTCTATCCATTCAGCCGCTTCTTGCGGTGTTAACTGCTTTACCACTGCACTCATTCCTTGATTGCTCGTTTGTTAATCCTTAATGCAGCTTAGTCGCTGTTGGGAAAATTGTTAATTTCACAAACAGAGATTATCAATTTCAGATTTGAAATAATCTTGTTACAGATGAGGAATTGTCATTACAACTACAATAGTTCAACGGCTTACATTAACCGTTAGCTGCTTTTCAACTGATCAACCCTTTCAACCAAATACTGCTTAAATCCAACACAACGCTCTGGCATGGGTGACCTTGGTCGGTAAAACATATCAACGTCGAAGCTTGCACATTGATAGTTGGGCATGATTTGGCGTAACTCGCCCGAAGCAAGTTCCTGGAACACAAGTGAATGAGGTAAATACGCGACTCCAGCATGCTCAAGAGCAAGATCAAGCAACATTTCACTGTTGTCACACTCCAAAGTGTCTTGGATGGTCACTATTTCTGGCTCACCACCCTTTTCAAAACACCAACGGTTGCCACTAAGGAGCGTTCTTGCGTAAAGGCATCGATGCTGTTGAAGCTGCTCTGGCGTTTCTGGTTCACCGTGTTGCTCAATATAGGTCGGAGAGGCACATAAATAGAGGGTTTCACGTAGCATTCGCTTTCGTACCAGCAAAGAGTCTACTTCTCTTTCTCCCTCATAACTGGCACTTGCTCGGAAAGCAAAATCTATAGTTAATGGATCGAACTCCCCCGCTTCAATAAAGATTCGAAAGTTGATCTGAGGATGTTTTTCAATGTATTCCGCTACAATCTTAGTTAAATACTGCCGAGCAAACAGTGGGGTCGATGAGATTCGAATTTCTCCCTGTTGCTCTTCAGCAAGGTTTTGAACCTCTTCACATAGACTGTTGATATCTGGCATTAAGGGCGAAAAACGTTCGTACAAAAGCTGGCCCGCTTGAGTGGCGACCAACTGACGAGTGCTGCGCTTAATTAATTCTACTGATAACGCTTCCTCTAACTCTTTAACCCAACGGCTTCCTGCTGCGGGAGAAATGCCTTGCTGAGCAGATGCTTCGCGAAATGACCCTGTACGAACCACCGCACAAAAGAATACGATTTTATCTAATATAGGCTGACGACTAGAGAGTAAGTTATTCGACATTAAGTAACTAGTCCTTTCTGTAACGCCAACTTAACCAGCGCCGCTGTAGAAGTGGCTCCGAGCTTCTTCTTGATACGTAAACGGTGGGTTTCAACGGTACGAACGCTGATATGCAGTGAATCAGCAATCTCTTTATTACATGCACCATTGGCGATCGCCTTAAGGACATCCGATTCACGTTTTGACAGCGTGTCATCTTTCTCTTGTGGCTCATCGTTGATTTGTTCTAATAATCGGTCGGAGGCTTGCGGGCATAAGTAAGAACGACCTTTAGCAACCTGATTGATTGCCATAACGAGTTCTTCCGAACCAACATCTTTTAGTACATACCCTTTCGCTCCGGCTTTAACCGAACGAACAACATAGTCTCGACTATCATGCATCGACAGCATTATAACCGCAGTCGTCGAGTCAGATTTTGCCAGCTCGTGCAGAACTTCAATACCATTGAGCTGCGGCATATTAATATCTAATAAAAGAACGTCAGGCTTGTGATTCAATGTTGCTTTGAGCGCCTCTTTCCCTGTACCAACACAGGCGATTATCTCTAAGTTTTCTTCTCGTTCTAGCCGCGACTTAAGGCCGTCTTGCATCAATCGATGGTCATCCGCTAGCACTAATTTAATCATACAAACTCCATGTTTAAGCTCACTCGCACTTCCGTTCCTTCTCCCTGTTCACTAGTTACATAGAATGAACCGCCAATTGCTTGAATGCGTTCTTTCATGTTTTGTAACCCCATATGATCGAACTGTGCCTTTTTCTTTTTACTCGATTTCAACTGTTTCGCTGGTATGCCGACACCATCATCACTGATGGTAAGGATGAGCATTTGCCCTTCACGCTGCATAATCACGTCTACACCTTGCGCATTCGCGTGTTTTTCAACGTTGTGCAGCGATTCCTGAACCACTCGATATAATGTCGTCTCCACTTGGGGCAGGAACTCTGCTCCATCCAAATCATGCTCAAAAACCAACTCTAATTGAGTACGTTCCCTTAGTTCATTGATATACGCTTCAATACCCGCAATCAAACCTAAGTCGTCAAGTTGCGGCGGACGTAAATCTCTAGATATTCGTCGAAGTTCAACAATGGCATGATCCATTGCGTTTTTGCTGGCGTCTAATTCCAATAGCTTGGTCTGCTCATTCGCCTCTTTGGTCACATTCTCTAAGCGATATTTAGCCGCCACTAAAAGTTGGTTTACGCCATCATGCAACTCTCTCGACACACGACGCCGTTCATTTTCCTGCGAATCGATAATTTGCTGATTCAATACGCTCAACTGCTGATTGGCTAAACGCCTTACATTGAGGTTAAGAGACGCTCCAAGTGCCGCGATTACGGTAACTGCAATAAACATAACGCCAAACAGTGCGGTACTGGTTTTTCCTATATTTTGGTCAAATCCGTTTTCCATATGGGCGACTTGGCGGTCAATGTCATCCAGATAAACCCCCGTTCCCACCATCCATTGCCATCTATCTAATGAAACCGCATAACTTAGCTTAGGCAGTGGCTCTTTTTTTGAAGGCTTGTGCCATAAGTAATCAACAAAGCCACCACCTTTACGACCCGCTTGAATCAACTCTTGGAGAAGTTTTTTGCCTTGTACATCTTCAACATGCCACCAATTTTTGCCAATACGCTCTTTTTGATAAGGCAACACGAGCGCATCACCTTCCCACGTATATGCGAAGAAGTACCCATCACTGCCATACGTGAGCTGGCTCAATTTTTCGATAACTATTTGCTTAGCTAATTCGGGGGTAAGAGCCTCATCTAAGTAGTAAGGCTCGATACTTTTGACTGCCATTTCTACGTACTGTTTCAATTCTTGCTTTTTCACCGCCAGTACGTTGCTTCTGGTCAACGAGACTTGATCTTCAACTAGTTGTTTTGCCTGGCTAAATAGGATGCTCGCAACGATAGCAACAACGATAATCAACGGTACGATCGATAACAAAATGATGTTTATCGTTAGTCTCCGGTTGCTAATAAATCCCATATTCTCATCCATGCATGTACGTAGTTTTACTGAAAGATCCTTCGGAAAACTGCCATTTCTACGGACAAAATTTGCGCAATTTTGCCAATAGAGAGCAATAAATCTCCTCTCTACACTTAGCCTCAAATGTAACATCGCATTAACACAAATAACTACACGGCGTTCACATTTACCAATATCGACATGGAACATAGTCATTCAAGGAGAACACCATGAACCTGAAGAAAGCTGCCATTGCTACGACGCTCGCACTTGCTGCAACGGGTATGTCTGTAACGGCTCACGCCGCTGATAAAAAGATTCTACTGAAAACACCCATTGCGTTTGGTAGCCATCTGCCTGCACTTGGCACTCCAATTCAATGGTATGCGGACCACATCACCAAAACGTCCGGTGGCACGATAAAAATGAAGATCTATGAGCCGGGCAAGCTCGTTAGCCCTGCAGAAATTCTTGATGCGGTATCGACTGGTAAGGTGAACTCTGGTTACTCAACCGCGGGCTACTGGCAAGGTAAGTTACCTGCTTCAGCACTTTTTTCCGCTGTACCATTTGGGCCTGAAGCGGGTGAATACATGGCATGGTTATTCTTTGGCAACGGCCTTAAGCTTTACCAGCAAATGTATGACGATGGTGGCTATAACGTAAAAGTTGTCCCTTGTGCGATTATTTCCCCTGAAACCTCAGGCTGGTTCCGCAAACCAATCGAGAAGCCAGAAGATCTCAAAGGTCTTAACATGCGCTTCTTCGGCTTAGGTGCATCCGTTATGGAAAAACTGGGTGTAGGTACAGTTCAATTGCCTGGCGGCGAAATCTTTGGCGCACTAGAGAAAGGCGCGATTGATGCCTCTGAGTTCTCTCAACCAGCTATCGACCAGCGCTTAGGCTTCCACAAAGTAGCGAAATACAACTATTTCCCTGGTTGGCACCAGCAATCAACGGTATTTGAACTACTCATCAACAAAGATACTTGGGGCAAGATGAGCGACGCCCAGCAAGCTGCTGTTGAAACCACGTGCATGGCAACGATGACTTATTCGATTGCTGAAGGCGAAGCGCTTCAATACTCCGCTATGGAAAAAGCCAAAGAAAATGGAGTGGAAATCCGCTACTGGAACGACGAAATGTTGAACTTATTTGAGACCACCTGGCTTGAAGTGGTTGAAGAGAAGAAAACAGAAGATCCGTTCTTCAACAAAGTTTGGGATGATCTAAGCCAGTTCCGTAAAGGTTATGCGCTCTGGTCAGCGAATGGTTTCTTACCTCGCGAAACCCAAAGCCAATAACCCTGTGTGAATTGGACCTGTTGGCCGACATCACGTCGGCCATTGGTTGTAAGGAGTTGCCAATGAGCAAGGTACTGTATTCTACCCCCACTTTCCCGCTTTACTTTCACATTGAACGAGCCATAACCAGCGTGAGTAAAATCCTCGCATGGACCAATCTCGCACTCGTTCTCGTCATCATCACGCAAGTTGTGCTACGCAAAATATTCTCTAATGGGCAAATCGCTTTAGAAGAGCTGCAATGGCACCTTTATGCGACGGCTGTGATGTTTGGTACGGCTTATGCGCAAATTAGTAACTTGCATGTAAGAGTTGATCTCTTCTATCACACGTTTTCTGAACGTAAAAAAGCCCTCGTCGACTTATTTGGATTATCGTTACTCGCGATCCCTTTCGTCGTCGTGGTTATTTTCCACTCCTACGATTTTGCTTACGAATCGTGGCGAGTAAATGAAAGCTCTGCCTCACCTTCAGGCTTGCCCTATCGCTGGTTAATCAAAAGTGTTATTCCATTGAGTTTCTGCTTACTACTGCTTTCGATGCTAGCAAGAATTCTACGCAATTTAGAGACCTTGTTTAAAGGTGAAACATCACAAGGAGCGCACGATGGAAGCGAATGAGTGGATCGTCATTGCCATGTTTGGCTCGTTTATCCTTTTGCTGTTTACTGGTATTCCAGTTGCCTATGTACTCGGGGGAATTGGCGTCGTATTTGCCGCGGTGGGCTACTATGCCGATATCTACCTAGATACTTTTACTGGCTTGGATTACACCAGTTTAGGGCTGGTGGTAAACCGCATTTACAAAATCATGGATAACTGGATTTTGGTCGCGCTGCCAATGTTTATCTTTATGGGTAACATGTTGGACAAATCTGGTATCGCTGAAAAACTCATGTCTTCGATGCAAGCGTTGTTTGGTAAAGTGCATGGGGGGTTAGCAATCACTGTTATGGCTATTGGCATTATTCTCGCCGCTTCCACCGGCATTATTGGAGCATCAGTCGTTTTGCTTACGGTCATGTCTTTGCCAAGTATGATGCGTCAAGGCTATCACTTACCACTTGCTCTTGGCACGGTTGCTTCAGCCGGGACTCTTGGAATATTGCTCCCCCCTTCTATCATGTTGGTGATCATGGCTGATCAGCTTGGCTTATCCGTCGGAGACCTGTTCATGGGTGCGATTATGCCAGGGTTACTACTAGGCAGTCTCTATATTCTCTACATATTGATTGTCGGCAAATTGAATCCTAGCAAAGCACCTGTGCCTGAAGACGTACAACCCGTTGAATGGGGCCTTATACTGCAAGTGTTCAAAGATATTACGCCTACCGTTATCTTGATCTTTTGTGTACTAGGCTCTATTTTTGCGGGTGTCGCAACGCCAACAGAAGCTTCCGGTATTGGCGCTATGGGAGCCACGTTGCTAGCCGCCTACAATAGAAAACTCAATTTTAAAGTGCTAAAAGAAGTGCTGTTGGCGTCATACGGAACCACTGCGTACATCTTTATGATTTTCCTTGGCGCATCTTGCTTTGCTTTGGTTTTGCGTGAGCTAGGTGGTGACGAGCTGATCGAGTCATTCCTAACTAGCTTGCCATTCGGCCCTTACGGTATCATCGCATTTATCTTGCTTATCGTGTTCTTATTGGGTTTCTTCCTAGACTGGATTGAAATCACCTTGATTGCATTGCCTTTATTGGCACCGGTAATCGCAAGTTTAGGCATCGAACTGGATGGTCATGGCGTGGTGGATAACCCAAGCCTTGTCTGGTTTGTCATGCTAGTTGCTATGGCACTACAAACGAGCTTTTTAACCCCTCCTGTTGGTTTCGCACTGTTCTATTTGAAAGGCGTGTGCCCTGATGGAGTGGCGCTTAAAGACATTTACCGAGGCGTGATCCCATTTATCTTGATTCAGTTGGCTGCGTTAATTTGTCTTGTGATCTGGCCACAACTGGTTCTTTGGTTCCCGAGCGTCGCCTATGGATAACAAAATCTAATACAAGACACCGCATCAAAACAAAAGCCAGCCTAACGCTGGCTTTTTTCGTCTAGGCAAGAGATAACCCACCATCAACGACGAGTGTGTGGCCAACCACATAACGAGACTTAGGTGAAAGCAGAAAATCAATTGCGTCAGCAATCTCTGACGTTTCTGCAAAACGTTTTAAAGGCACAGCTTCATTCACTTTCTCACGAATCCCCGGCTCACTTTGCTCTCGCTCTTGCCAGCGAGGAGTCCATGTCACTCCAGGTGCAACAGCGTTGATACGTATCCCTTTACTGATACTTTCAAGAGCAACAGACCGAGTGAGTCCTTCTAATGCATGTTTGGCTGCACTGTACATCGCCGCATTAGGCGTTGGTCGTAGACCATTCACAGAGCTGACATTCACAATCGCGCCACCTTGAACCATCAGTTTGAGCTCTCGCTTTAAACAATAGGCTTGCGACCAGAAATCGACATCCAACGTGCTTTTCATATCTTCTAATGACACACTATGAAACTCGCCAAGTGAGGCAATCGCTGGAGACGCATTATTTACGGCAACATCTAATTGGCCATATTGCTTCTCAATATAATCAAAGAAATCTTTAAGCTGGGATTCTTCTGCAATATCTAAAGCGAGGTAATCAACCTTGTCGAGATGTGGATGCGCTTGACAGTTTTCTAGCCAATGCGCTTTATCTCTTGAGCAAGTAATGACGTGATAGCCTTGTTCTTGCAATCGCATTACCACTTCTAAACCAATTCCTTTTGATCCTCCGGTCACCAATGCCGTTTTCATATCCATTCCTTGAATTATTTAGTGAATCTTGTGCGATGCCATTTCTGCAACCGCAGCTAGCGATACTAAGTCGGTTTCTTTTTGAATCGCTGCGTAAGTCCAACCTTTAAAGTCCAACTGCATGTATTTGGCCGTTAAAACGAAAGGTTCGATAAAACAATCTGGCAACTCTATATTGTACCCTGTCGCCAACACAGAGATTGACTTGCCCCTTAGCTCTCTGCCAAGGTCTTTTTCTATTGTTAGTAAGTCAGAAAGTCGGTCAAAGAAAACCTTCAATTGGGCTGACATCGAATACCAATACACGGGCGAGGCAAACACGATATGGTCGAACTCACTGAGCTCCACAATTAATGGAAGAAAATCGTCAAATCGATTGTGGTGTTCATAATCGTAGTAAGAAATATCTCTATCTGACAAATCAAACAGCGTCGCCGCGGAGCAACGAACAAACTCATTGACTAACTTTCTGGTGTTACCATCTGACTTAGATGTTCCGAGTACAACCGCAATTTTCATATCGCCTCCTTACAAATCAGTTAAGTGACGAACTCAAACTCTTCACATGGTGTACCTTGATGGTATTTCAGTTGCCAGCTTTCCCCAGTAAACACCCAGATAGAAGAGCGCTTGGCGAAATGAGCCTTCGCCCCCAACCTGTCTACCCAAGCTGTTTTGTAGAGAAGCAGTTGAATTGAAGGTTCGAGTTGGATGGTCTCGAAATCTTGTGAGTGGATGTAACCGGAATTAGGCTTCTCTTCATTCATCATTTGCATGATAGCGGCGAAATCAAAGCTCGTTCCAGACTTTCCCACTTCGCGAAATGAGGGGTGAACTAGCCGAGTAACCTCTTGTTTATTTTGACGTACTTCGTACTTATGTAAGGCGACTTCTTGCTCGATCAAAATATCCATAATTAACCCCATTTCGGTTTAGCCAATATGGAAATAATGCCTTGTTTATTAAGTGCATGCAAATTGTTGAAATAATAACCTTAGCGCTGATAAAAGCGACAAATAGCCATGTAAGCGTTTGTCGTATTGAATGCGTATAGACGTTATGACTGCTCTCGAACTAGCGACTTAAGCTTGCCTTGGAAAACTCAAGGAAAAGCAAGCTCCGTGCAAATAACTGTCTTCAACAGAGACGGCTGCACCATGTCGGTCACATACTTGTTTGACGATCGCAAGGCCTAGACCATGACCAGTTTTGCCTTTATTACGTGCTGCATTAGCGCTGTAAAAAGGATCAAACAAGTAAGGCCAATGTTCTGACTCTACACCTTTACCATCATCATGAATTTCAAATACGACCTCATCTTCATTACTCCAAACCTCTATGACGATTTTAGACTCAGCGAACTTAAACGCATTGCGTACCACATTATCCACCGCACGATTAAAAAGCTTTAAATCGACATACAATGCTGTAGGCAACTGAGTTCCAACACTAAGTAACTCGAGCTTAGTTTCTTTTCGCCATATTGAGCACCGGTCGTCTAACCACTCATTGACATTAATTGGCTGCTTGAGAAGCTCCGCTCCTCCTCTCTCTAATCGAGCGTAGTAAAGCAACTCATCGACCATATCTTCCATTTCTTCGGTATCAGAAATAATTCGAGCTACCGCTTTGCTTTGTGCGGCCGGCAACTCTAGGTCACTCAACACATCCGCTTGCCATTGAATGCGGAAAATGGGTGTTCTTAGCTCATGAGCGACAGCGTTAGTCAGTGACTTATTGCTATTAATAAGGTCACAAATCTTATCGGCCATTACATTGAAGCTCTTGTTGAGCGTACCGAGTTTGATGCTGTTCTTTTCTGATGCACGTTGATGCAAGTCACCGTTAGCAAATGCCACTGTCACCTGCTCTAAGTTGTTCAAACGACGTTTGATTCTCCAGACTAAAAACAAACCGCTGAGAGCAAAACCTGTAAGTGCAAAGACCCAAATTAATCGGTTTTCAAATCTGATTTTCTGGCGCAAAAAAGACTCTTTGTCATCACTTAGCTCAAATAGTTCATTGCTCTCGCTAAGACGAAACCACAAATAGTCTTCATCATGGTAGTAGATACTTGTGTCTTGCTTAATAAACGCATCTTGCACCTCTATTGGCGCCGCACTGTAATCAACAAACCTTAAGTTCTGGCGAGTTTTAGCCGCATACGCTTGTAAAATGTCTTTTGTTTCTTCGTGCGTTTTTACTGACGCAACAATATCAATGAGTTGTTGATACGCCTCCGCTTGGTGATCGCGGAGAATAAACTCATAGTCTGTACTCAGCTTATAAACGATAAAGGCGTAAGAGTAGATGCTGACCAAGAAGATTAAAGTCAGCCCAACTAAGTATTCAAAATAGATACGACGCATAGAATTGATTTAGGTTAGCCACTACCAGCGTTCAGGTACAAATAGGTAACCTTTCCCTCTTACCGTGATGATTTTTTTGGGTGGGATGGTGTTGTCATTCAGTTTCTTCCTCAACACCACAATTTTGTTGTCAATAAAGCGGTCAATCCCATCATAATCGACACCACGCAGCTGTTGAGTAAGATAGTTTCGTGACAACACTTGCTCTGGTGACGAAGCAAGAAGCCAAAGCAGTTCGAACTCGCTTTCAGCAATCGCGATATCTCTTCCGTCCAGCACACATCCTTTGGTTAATTTGTTTAAGGCCAACTTACCAAAATTGAGTTCATTGCTGCTATCGGTGCCCGCTTCAGGTTCTTTTCCTCGGCGTAACAATACTCGCATTCTAGCCAATAAAACCCTTGGCTTGACTGGCTTACTAATAAAATCATCTGCGCCTGTTTCTAGTGCTGCGACATGGTCAAAGTCATCATCACTCGCGGTGAGCATCAATATCTTGCCTGAGAACTTATTTCTAAGTTGGCGGCAAATAGTTAACCCATCGACCTCCGGTAGCATTAGGTCAAGTAGAACAATGTCTGGTTGAATAGTAAGAATCTGCTCTGTAGCCGATGAGCCTTCCGAAATAGTCACCACATCAAACGACTGGCTCTCAAAATATTCTTGCAACATTTCGCTTAATATTGGGTCGTCTTCCACAATGACGAGTACTGGATTGGTCATAGTCCCTTCTTACGCACAAGCTTAAGTGTTATTGCTCGTATTCAGACACGCGCAATTATTATTAGTGTTATAAATTGAGGTCAGTTATGTAACTGATAGATGTATTTGTATATCACATTATTTACATCGGGTGCAGCTTAAAATGGCACTAAGAATTTAATTTTCGCCAATAAAAAACCGGCCATCGAAATCGATAGCCGGTTTGGGTTATTTTCAATTAATCGTCATAGATAGGGAACTGTTCAAATGCACGACGATAATTAGCATATTCGTTCGTACTCCAAAGCCTTAGAACCTCAGGTTCATAGTCGTACACTTCTTTAACTTTTGCATAGCTTGGAATGCTGTTGTTATCGGCAACTTGGTTACCAAACACTTGAGCTAAGTTAAAGATACGCTCATGCTCATCTTCCTCAAATTTGCCAATCGAGCTGTTTTGTACAGTTTCTAAACGTGATTGAGGATTACATTTACGCAGTAAACGTTGCTCTTCTGTCTCTTCATCAACCTTAAAGCGTAAACACGTATTACCATCTTCATCGTATTTAACAAATTGCTTGTCATACATTGTCCAACGTGCAAACCCTGTTGTGTCTCTTAGGGCAACGAGTGCGTCTTTATCACCGATAGCAATAATACGAGCCTCGTTTCTATCACGAGTATCCTTGAATACTGACAGTGCATTTCTCACACGGTAAGGAAGGCTGTTCAGTTGTTCTACTTGTGCTTTTTGCTCTTCTAGGTAAAGCGCTCTAGATGCCATTGCTCTTGCCAAAATATTACGCGAGCTAACTGAGTAACGTGTTCCTTTCCAAGTAAAGTTAATGCCGTCCGGATCACCGTAACTGCTGTTCTCATAGTTAATATGAATCGCATCACGTAGACCTTGTGCCGAATCGCTCAGTCCATACTCTTTTACTCGGCTGAATTTATTCAAATTTTCCAGCAGCGCACTAAAGTAAGGCACTCGAGTATCTTGATACTCTCCTTCAGTCCAGTAAACGAAGGCTTCATCACCGCCAAGACCAAAGTAACGTTTCATTGGCCATAAGTACGATGGCGTTGCTTCTATCGTTGTCGTCATCGAAGGGGTGTAACGCAGCACAGTTTCAACGTAGTCACCGTTCTCATCCACAAAAATCGCTTGGCGAGCTTCTGGACGACCCGCAAGGTCAGACAAGTGAGTATATAGATGCGTCACTTTATCCGACAGATCAATGAGCGCTAAGCTCGAGTTTTCCGTTGCGATAAATGGAGAGTCTCTACGTACCAACATTTGCGCAGCAAGCAGTTTATCAGGCCATGTCCCTAGCAAATCGACTGAAGACGACGACGTTTGATATGGATTGTTTGCTTTCAAGCTTGACCAAATTTTTCCGTCACGAGTTTCAGAACGCACTAACACTTCATTAGACTGCCCTTTTAGCAACGCCACGAGTTCTTCATCGTAACAACTTGTCGGCACATCACGATCTTGTGACATTGCACCTTGGTAGGTTTGCCACAGATCAGAGAGTGTCGCGAATCGGTAACGATTTGGTACACCATCAACACCACTTATCTCTTCGAGTTCACACACCTTGTCCGGAGCTGTTAGTACCTCAATAAAGAAATCCGCCGCTAAATTTGCCGCATTGTAGGTGTCACAAATAGGACGCACTGCAGGAGACAAGCTATCTAAATCAATAGGATTGCCACGCCAATCAACACAATTGTTACCCGCAATTTCTTCAAACACTTGGCCGTTGTTATTCGTTGTGTCTGCACCTATGTAGCGCGCAAACATATGATCAATTTCACCCACGTTCTCCACGATATCGCGAATCTTTTGGAACTGCTCTAAGCGAGTCAAAAAGTACGTGTATTGATGATATTGACTAAACCACTCTCGACCATTTCGGCGGTTCATCGTCTCGTAGCTATCTTCATATCGCTGAATACGGAACTGAGTAACCTCTTCTAGGCTTGTCCCTTCATCGAAACGATCACACAGTAGATTCGACGTTGTGTGTTCGTCGGTACAGAATCGGTAATCAACTAATGGAGATGTAAGCCCTTCTTTGTCTGCATTTGCGCGAAGGTGAGCAACAATACCCGTTGGGTACGCACGATAATCTTTAGTTAGTTCCTCATCGTATTTATCTAATGAGATAACTTTACGCTTTTGAACGCCAGTGTTGTCTAGATCGACGATAGGCTGGCCTGTCTCATCTGTCGCTGCTGGTTCTTGCAACTCTAGCTCTCGGCCATAGGCAAAACGCAATGCAGCTTTGTCATATTTGCCGAAGGTAAGCAGCTCGTCAAAGATAGATGCGCCGTAATCCATAATTGAACTATAAGCAGCCGGTTTATCATGTGAACCGCGCGCTGTTAGCTCATCTGTGGTGTAGAAGTGATTCTTGTCCACTGAACCCATAAAGTTATGACGCAGACCTAAGTTGTGCCCTAGCTCGTGAATAAGGGTAGACTTGAACATGTGCTTCGAGATAGCCAAACTCGCCATCTTTTGCTGGTCCAAGTTTAGCTCATCCCAAGTTTTCATTGTGGTCTGTTCAGCATCAACAAAGAAGTCACCTTCTTCATAATCAATGCCTTTTACCAAACCTTTAGACTGCGTACTTAGCCACATAAAGTCCAAGCTGTAGACATTTTGCTCTGAGAAACGTTTCAGCATGTCTTGACGTTTATAGAACGACTGAATCGCGAGATCAGGATTAGACGTATCAAACCTAAACTCAGTGTTGGACTGCGGCAAGCTATCCGTTAGCTTTCCTGCTGTAACAAAACTGATTTCTTCTTCGGTAATGGCTGGCACATCAATCGCCGGTCCCTTATCTTCCGCAACCATGTCACTGAAGTCGTCAACATCCGTACGAACAGTTACAACGGCACTATCACCTGTTTGTGTGTCAGTGGTTTCGCTAGAAGTTGGTTCAAGCTTTTCAATCTCTTGACGGTTGTAACGCATCGCTAAGTCGTTCCATGTATAACGACTTGCCGCACGAATTACGCCTAAGTATTGGTTCACATGTGCATGGATGATTTCGCCCGTCAGAGGGTTTGTGGCAGAAGGACCATAGCCAAGCAGACCGTTATCAACAGGATCAGAAATCAGGTTGAATACGTTGTAACGTAGATCTCCTGTTTGAACACCAGCTTTCGATGATGGGTTAACAATCTTAATTGTTGGAACACCAGTCCCCTCAAGCGTATCGTTCACTTGACTGATCGTTTCGATAGTGAGATCTAAGAACTCTTCGTTACCCTCATCAAAGTAGCTATCGCTTAGGTAATAATCGATGGTCTCTTTGTTTGGGTTAAAGCGATTAATATAAGAAAAGCGCGAACCTTGGACGTTACTTTCACCAGTGTGGGTTTTTACTTCTTTGCTGTCATTAAAGAAACCAAAGTAAGCACTGTCTTGCCCTTGATAAAATACCGGCTCGTAATCTGCACTGGCAAGCTTATCTAACTTAACAAGTGAATAGAAAAAACGAGTCTTAAAAGAAAGGTCTCTAAAATCGCCACCAAATTGGTACTGGTCTTCAGCCGCAGCGGTAAAAGTACGTTCAACTTCTACGTTGATCACGCCTTCATCTGCATTGTACTCATAAGAAATCAGGCGCGGCTCCGCAGTTTCGCTCACGTTGCTTGCGGTATACCACGCACTTAAAGAGTCTTGAGAAAGTGTTTTGATTTCTTCGTACTTAGGTACAAAGTGAGTCGCTTCAGTCCAGCTTAAGCTTTCGTCATGGTTGATCTCTTCTTTGTTAGTACATTCACCATAGCTGTTTTCAGCACAGCGATACTGGCGAAACTCACCAGGAATTTTTAATACTGGCGCGCGGTTGATTTCAGAATCCCAGCGGCTCGGATCGTCTGGATTGACTTTATCACGGTCAACTTCTTCTACGTAGATACCATTGAACTCGTCGAATCGCAGCGTGACTAGTTTAGGGTCACCTTGGAAAAATCCACGCTGCGTCAATGCATAGCGCGGAGCATCTCCTGTTGAGGGCATGTACATCCATAGTGATTCTGTATCAAGAGAACGAACGGTAATCTCTTGAGATGGTTTTTCGTAAGTGTCGTATGCTCTGTCTTCAGCACCACAACCGCTTAATATCGCGGCGATACTGGCAGCAATTATTGCGTGTTTTAACATTCTATACCTGTATTATTTTTATTTTAAAACTGATAGCTAATTAATGCGTAATAGGTTGTTTTCTTTAAGTCGATAAGATCATTGATCGGGCTAGAGCCTCTCTCAGGATCGTAATAACTTATTCCGTTAGTCATACCCAGTGACAAGGAAATATCTTCGTTAACTTGATAGCCTATTTCTTCACCATGCATCATATTCGGGTCAAACGTATTTCCGTCGTAGTCCCAAGACTGCCTAGGCATGAAGTAAATATTGAAATAGAAATCGTCAGCAAAAGCGTAATCCACTGAAAACTGGTTACTGAGCCTATATTCAATCAGTTGATATCCACCTGCAGTTTTATATTCGTGGAAGTTTTTTCGTAGCAATAGTGTATTGCTTAGCGTCAGTCCCTCTAGCCACTCATCAAAACCTGCACTCCAGCGAAGTTTAAATCTTGTCCCTAGTTTTAAATCGTTCCTCCTTGATGTTTTTGAAGTCGGAAGAATTATCCGAGCCTCGCCACTAATCGTTGAACCTTCCGTTGGATTAAATAAGCCATTTTTCGCGTACGAAATCGACGTATCATTCCAGAACTGGCCTTGGGTGCCGTAGACATCACCATCTTTTTGATGATAACCAGACACCACTAACTGCAAGCGCGACTTGTTCTCAAAAGCGTAACGGATTACGCCTGTTGCTGAAGCCGAGCGATTAGCGTTTGATGTATTGTCCTTATAGCCATTACGCGAGTAATCTGCGCTCACATAACCCGACCAAGGACTTTCGCTTTTTTCATCTTCCCATGCATCTTGCAAATCATTTGCGAGTACGAGCGAAGGCGTTACCAACATGATTGCTGGTAATAAGTATTTAGTGTTCATATTGTCCTTCTGAAATGTAGTTCCGTCTTAACTCAATCTATTACTGGTTCACCACCTTATTGTTCGTTATATATTTCCTTTGCGATGGGTGAGTAATTGGGATAGCTGCCAAAAGCTTCTTTGTATATTCATCTTTCGGATTAGCATATATATCCCTTACGCTCCCCATCTCAACAATTTCGCCTTTTTTCATTACCGCTACTCTATCTGAAATATGTTTCACTACAGAAAGATCGTGAGAAATAAAAATAATGGCCAGATTCATTTCATTTTGTATTTTTAAAAGTAAATTCAATATTTGAGCTTGTACAGATACATCTAATGCAGAAACTGACTCATCACAAATCAACAACTTCGGCTTCAGTGCAATTGCTCGTGCAATACCAATACGTTGGCGCTGACCCCCAGAAAACTCATGCGGATAACGGTTTATAGCGGATTGTGGTAAACCTACTTTAGCCAATAGATCTAGCACCCACTGTTTGCGTTCTTGTCGTGAACCGATGCCATGGATGACGTAAGGCTCTTCCAAAATCATGCCAACAGTATGGCGTTGGTTTAAAGACTCTAAAGGGTCTTGAAAAACTATCTGCATGTCTTTTCGAAGAGGTCTCATCTGCTTAGTGGATAAACCCGTAATGTCTTGCCCTTCAAAAATGATGCGCCCTTCTGTCGGCTCAAATAACTTTAAGATGGTTCGTCCCAACGTACTCTTACCGCAGCCCGACTCACCAACCAGCCCTAACGTTTCACCTTGTGAGACTGAAAAAGAAACGCCATTGACCGCTTTGATTACATAACCTTTACTAAACAAGCCTTTCCCTGAGTAGTAAAACTGTTTTATGTTCTCAATTCTTATCACTTCATTCATCATTCACCCTCCTTGATACTCAGGAAACTTAGTTACATCAATTGGGTTTATTTGAATGATTTTCTTAGGTTCATCGTCTATGTCGGGCACCAGTGCGAGCAGCCTTTTCGTATATGGATGTTGCGGGTTATCAAACAGCTCAAATACATCTGCTGTTTCTACGATTCGTCCACTGTACATGACCGCGACTTTGTCACAGATTTCAGCTACAACGCCAAGATCATGGGTTATGAAGATCATTGCCATTCCGGTTTCTTGCTGTAGCTCTCGCATCAAGTCAAGAATGGAAGCTTGCACAGTAACGTCTAACGCAGTTGTGGGTTCATCACATATCAAAATGTCTGGTTTACAGGCCAACGCAATGGCGATCATCACCCGCTGCCTCATCCCTCCAGACAAATTATGTGGGTATTCATTGAACCGCTTTTCAGGCAATGGGATCCTAACCTTTTCAAGTAGACCCACCGCATAATCCACCTTTTCTTGCTTGGACATTTGCGAGTGGTGTAAATCGAGTACTTCGATAATCTGTCTACCGATTGTTTGCACCGGGTTGAGCGCTGTCATCGGATCTTGGAAAATGATAGAGATACGATTTCCTCGCATCTTATACATATCGGCCTCAGGGATTTGCGTTAGATCCGTACCACGGTACAACACTTGGCCTGATGTCACTTTCCCATAGGGTTTCGGTAACAAGCCCATGATCGACATGGACGTTACACTTTTACCGCTTCCTGACTCTCCCACAAGCCCCAAAGTTTCACCCGCTTTAACATCAAACGAGACACCTTTAATGATCTTTATTGGTCCATCGTCGGTATCAAACTCTACCTCAAGATCGCGCACCTGTAGAATGAGATCGTTTTCCAGCTCAGATACTTCATTCATCATTACAGCTTGTACCTATCATCGATAATCGTTACTGGCTCGAACGACTTGTCTTGCTTGTACGCTTCCAGGGTTTTCTTTTTGGCATCCATATCTAACCAAAAGTTACTGGTGCCCAAGATGTTAAACAGCGCACCTGTTTTCTTTGTCATCGGGTTAGTTGGAAATTTAATCCAACGCCAGTAAGCATCACGCGTATAAGGCACCATATAACCAGGCACTATCACGAACGCATCTGTAATATCTTGCTGAATGTCCCTTGAGAGCTGCTGCTTTTTCTCCACATCAAATTCAGACTTAAACGCTTCAATTTTCTTGTCTAACTCAAGTGAGCTGTAGTTGGTATGATTGTTAGTCTGCGGTTTATTGGCATTGGTCGAATGAAAATACTCTTTGTAAGCTGGGATATCCCCACCGCCCATATTAAGAAATGCGATCTGATGCTTTTTCTCTAAGATGTATTTGAATGCAGCTGACCCATCAACAAGGTTCAAATCTAGCTCTAGGCCAGCCTGCTTCGCTTGCTCTTTCAAGTAGGCGATTCGAGGCGTCCAAATATTGTAGCCATAGGTAATTTTAAAACTTAGCCTTTGTCCAGATGCATTGATGCGAATGCCATCAGGGCCAATTTGGTCAAAACCGGCTTTCTCGAAAAAATGAACCGCTTGTTTGGGATCAAAACTTGGGGGCGTAGCAGATTCTAGATCATACTTTCCATGCCCAAAGCCCATGGCATGAGGTTTGCGAGAGTAATCTCCTCTTAGGACATTTTTTATCATGCCATCAAAGTCAGTAGCGAATGTAATGCCTTTACGAATGTTGATGTCGTCTAACAGTGGCATTGAAGTGTTTAACCATAGGCCACCAGCACCTTGAGGTGTTTGGTTGAATCCCCAGAATTTGTGTATGAAGCCTTTTTCAAATGGTTCTGTATTGGATTTTTCATGCCACAGATGCGGCAGTACCATAGCAAAGGTATCAAGAGAGCCTTTCTCAAAGTGTTTACGAGCAATGTCGCTATCTCTGATTACTTTAAGGCGCAGCTTATCAACATTAAAACGATGTTGATAATACTTGTTGTCATAACCCCACCAATCGTCGCCGACGTGTTTAAAGGTGATACTTTTCCCCTTTTTGGCGCTATCTATGTAGTAAGGAGAGGTGGTTGGCTCCACTTTAAAGTTGTACTTTCGAACAAAGTTGTCATCCATGCCATCACTGTTCTTATCAGTAATTTTTTTGAAGTGATGCTTAGGGCGAGGCTGTACACCATTGCTTGGCATGTTGATTAAAGTCATCAACTCATCTTGGCTTTTAGGCTCAGCCATTTCAATTGCAATAGTGTAGTCATCATATCTGATCACATTGGCAATACTGTTGCGGAAGAAATCGTTATACCAAGGATCCACAATGTCCTTCGAACGATAATAAGTCAGCATAAACAAATAGTCTTCAGCAGTGACTTTTTCACCATCAGACCATTTGGCTAGTGGGTTCAGCTTAAAGTAGACGGTTTTTTGATCCGTTCCAAACGCCCACTCATTGGCAAGCTGCGGTATCCAATTGCCCGTATTAGGATGGCGCTGCGCAAGCTTTGGCGTACCATCCATTAGGTAATATCGGATCCCTGAATTGGCATCTGGTCCAACCGAACGCAACGTCTGCGGAAAACTCAGCATGAAGCTACGTAAAGTACCACCTCTTTTCGCCTCAGAGGAGGCAAACACCGGGTCATCCCAGTTGGTTTGCCAAGCGAGGTTGTCAGGTAATACATCCGCATAAGCAGACGAACTAATCAGTAAAGCGATCAATCCCTTTTTAAACATTGCTGCTTCCTTATTATTATTTATATAACGTGTATTTCTTTGGATCGAATGCGGTACGAATCGCTTCACCAATAAAGGTGACCATGACAAGTACTGAGACAATCGCAAAGACCACTGATGTAACAATCCATGGTGAATCGAGGTTTGATTTTCCTTGTTGGAGTAATTCACCCCAACTTGGAGTTGGAGGCACAAGGCCCAGACCTAGGTAATCCAAAGCGGTCAGCGCGGTAATATTGGCAGCGATAGTAAATGGCGCTAACGTCACTATCATGACCATGGTGTTAGGTAAGATGTGCTTAAAGATGATCCGCGTTGTCGAGGCTCCTAGCGCTTTTACAGCCATCACATACTCTCGGGCGGATTCTTTGTAGGTCATGGTGCGCATGTACCACGTAATCCCCATCCAGCCAAACGTCACATTAATCAAGACAAACAATAAGAATGTCGGCTGGGCTATCGAAACTAAAATCATAATCACGTAAAGAAAGGGAACCATTGACCAAGTTTCGATTACACGTTGGACGATTAAATCGAACTTTCCACCAAAAAAGCCCATTGCACATCCGATTGATACCCCTATCGCATACGAGATAACCATAGTGAGTAACGCAAAGCCCATTGCGGTACGAAATCCATACACTAAGCGGGCGAGAATATCTCTACCAATAACATCCGTGCCAAGGTAATGCTTACTTTCAATACTTGGCTCATTTGGCGGATAATCACCAGAAAAATCTTGCTCGTAAGGGTTCCAAGGTACAATTGGCAAAATGACAAAGTCACCTTGATTACGGTACTCAAACTCCTTCTTGAGCTCACGATAGTTAGCTTCGCTCGCGTAGTTGAGCCCAAATTTAGAGCCTGAGTAGACATCTGAAACGACTGGAAAGTAATAGTTACCTTGATAGCTAACCACTAGAGCCTTACTGTTAATAAGCAGTTCGGCACATAGGGATAAAATCAGCATGAGTGACAATACGACTAACGACCAGTAGCCTCGCTTGATCTCTTTGAAACGTTTGATCTGCTTAAGTGTAAGTGGGTTTAGATTCATCTTTCTAGGCTCCAAACTTCACACGAGGGTCAACGAGTGCAACGCACACGTCTGATAGAATGTTACCCAGTAATAAGATACAAGCGTTGATGGCGACAATACCCATCACCACTGGGTAATCACGTTCAACAATTGATTCGTAGCCCAATAGACCAATTCCGTTAATGTCGAAAATGACTTCAATCAGAAAAGAACCGGTCATGAAAAAGAGCAGTGAATTACCAAAATGGCTAGCTATTGGAATCAAGCTGTTTCGCAGCGCATGCTTACGAATCGCTTCACGAAAAGGCAGACCTTTGGCGATTGCCGTTCGAATATAGTCTGATGAGAGGTTTTCCATCAGGTTGTTTTTCATCGTCATTGTCAAGGTGGCAAAATCACCTATCAAGTAACAAATCAAGGGCAGTACAGCGTGCCATGCAATATCTTTGATTTGGTCATAGACGCTAGTCAAATCATCGAAATCTTCATCAGCAAACCCACCCATTGGGAACCACTCTAAGTGGTAGCTAAACAAGGTAATAAGCAGTACGCCAACAACGTATCCGGGCAGTGCATAGCCAACAAAAATCATGATTGATGATGCTGAGTCAAATACGCTGCCATGCTTCAACGCTTTAAAGTAACCCAAAGGAATTGAGATGAAGTAGCTGACAAAAAAGGTAACGCCACCGTACAGAAGAGAAATTGGTAAACGTTCGAAGATCATATCAGTAACAGGCTCGTAGTAACGGGTAGACTCCCCCAAATCAAAATGAGCAAGTCGAGTCAACCAGTCGATGTAAGCTTCTGTTACAGGCTTATCCAAACCGTAGAATTTATTTAGATCAGCCATCTGATCTTCGGACAACGCCGAGTTCTGACCAACCACACTCACGCCTGCGCCATCGCCTTGCGGTTGCATGTTAGCCAGCATTCTTTCGACAGGTCCGCCAGGTACAAAGCGCGTAATCGCGAATATTAAGATAGTGATCCCGAGAAACGTTGGTACAACTAATGCCAAGCGCTTCAGTAAATATGCAATCATGTTTACTAGCCAAACTCCGTGTAAAGCAATAGCTGGCAAATATAAACAAACATATTAAGTAGTCAAATGGTTACATTTATGTACATTTCCATACAAATAGACCACACAAGCCCGCACATTAACTACATTTCAACAACTAACGTTAAAGCAATCGTTTTCATTTAGTTCAATAAATTGATCGAATAAATATAAAGTTTTTCTGACCGAGTTGATTGCGCTATGGCGACACATCAAGAACATTGCGTTCGGTTTATTTCAACCCTCTAGTCACTTAATCAGTGACAGGCAAATCTCGACACAAAAAAGCCAGCGATATTCGCTGGCTTTCTACATTGCATAATAGCTTAAATAGTTACAGTTAGCGGAGGTTCTGGGACTTCAAGAAAGCACGCTATGACTCGATACAATTCACCCTCTGCGACCGTTATCTTACCATCGGATTCAATCGCTAAACGACAGGCTTTCACAAACTGCCACCGTTGCATTGGTTTAAGCTGAAGTAGCAACTCTAAAGCTGTGCGGCTCAGTCGCCAGTTTTTATTGGCACCTTCCAAGGGAGCTGGATTAAACCCTATAGAGTGTAGCGCTGTATTGAATGCTCGCTGTGCCTCTTCTTGCTCAGAGTGAGTCACCCATGCCAATTCACGGAGCAACCAATGTACACTTTCTTCAAGTTGGTTGAGGTTTTTGTTTTGTCGCGTAGTGCCAAATGGAGCAATAAGCTGCTTTTCGAGCAAGTTAATTACGCACCATTCACTTAACGAGTAATGATTATCGGTTTGAGACAATTCACGTAATACTTCACATAACCTAACCTTCTGCCCTTCACTCAACGACTTTAGCGCTGGCACAGCGAGTTCGAGAAGTGGCAATCTTAAATGCAGAGGTAATTCGTAATCTAGCCACGGCAATAATTTAGCATGAGAAACAGTGGGAATGTGTCCTTTAATCATTTCACGTTGTTCATTACTGCCATCGAAAATCAATAGTAACGCGATGAAGCGGGAACTATATGGTTCGCGTGCTATCTCTAGTAAGTCTTGAGGTAACTGACCAATAAGCTGTTTACCTGTGTCACTCATTTCTTTGGAAGTAGTCACACTAGCTGACGCAAAACCACTCACTTGCTCGTGAGCAAATGCCGAAGTTTCAACATGGCTTTTGCCAGAAAAACAACCATCCCAATTGGGCTCGATACGACGTATTCGCTCTTCGAGTGGCGGATGAGTTGCAAACCATCCACTAAACCCTGATAGATTGCTTTGCCCAAACATCATGTGGCTCATTTGATTACTTGCTCTAGCATTCAAGCTAGAACCAGATGTATGCCCACCGATCTTCTTCAAAGCGCCAGCAATGCCTTGGTCATTACGAGTAAACTGAACGGCACTGGCATCGGCTAAAAACTCTCGTTGACGAGAGATAGCTGCTTTTATCATCGAGCCAAACAAGGTTCCTATCCAACCAAGGACCAAACATACAATCGCAATTAGAATGATGACCATAAAGCCTTTATCAGACTCTGAAGAACTTCTTGATACACGGCTGGTATGATGGGTATTGTCCAAAACTAAATGGCCTAAGTGGGCAATACAAGTAATACCAAACAAGACGCCAATCAACCGCGTATTCAGACGCATGTCACCATTTAAAACATGACTAAACTCATGGGCAATTACGCCTTGCAATTCATCTCGCGTAAAACTATCTAAAGCTCCTTGTGTCACGCCGATAACGGCATCATCTATACTCATGCCCGCAGCAAAAGCATTAATCCCCTGCTCTTTTGGCATCACATAAACGGGAGGAACAGGGATCCCGGACGCGATTGCCATCTCTTCAACGACGTTTAACAACTGCCTATGTTTGGTATCTAACGTATTAGAAGAGATGAGTTTCCCTCCAATACTCTCTGCAACACCTCGCCCACCATTAGACGAAAGCTCAGATAGACGAAACATTGAGCTTACTGCGACGACTAAAACCACTCCTGCAAAACAGAGAAGTAAATATTGGAGCGCGATTTGCTCATCAAAAGGCTCTCCAGTCACCCCGTAATAGATGGCTATCGACAGTACACTTACCAACGCGGTAATACTTAATACGGCCAATGCAAATAAAAACACCAAAAGCCCCGTACGTTGACGTGCGGTATCTTGATGAACAAAGAAATCCATTAGAATTCAACCTTTGGTGCTTCCTGGATTGCTTCACTGTCGGCAAACTCCAATAACTTGCCATCTTGAAAGCTAAACATGTTGGCAAATAGCACTGGTGGAAAGGTTTGCTTGTAAGTGTTGTAGCTGGTTACAGAGTCATTAAATGCTTGACGAGCGAAGGCTACTTTATTTTCTGTACTGGTTAGCTCTTCTTGGAGTTGACTCATCGTTTCGTTTGCCTTTAATTCTGGGTAAGCTTCAACAACGACATTCAATTTCCCTAATGCGTTTTGCAACATACTCTCTGCTTGCGCCAATTGGCTAATCGCGGAATCGCTATCTGGGGCATCACTCGCTGCCTTCAAGCCAGAAATCGCTTGGTTACGTGCTTGAATCACTCGTTCAAAGGTTTCTTTTTCATGCTCCATGTACCCTTTTGCTGTGCTAACAAGGTTTGGAATGAGATCGTAACGACGTTTTAACTGCACCTCGATTTGAGCGAAACTGTTTTTAAAACGATTTCGCAAAGTCACGAGTTTGTTGTAAATGCTAACGGCGAACGCAGCGATAAGTAAGATGAAGACAATAAAAACAATAAGTGAAGTCATAATAGATTCCGTTTTATAGATTTATTTAGGCTTTATATAAGCTATTGAGATAATTAGCAAATTAGACTAATCGACTTTATTAAGAACGCTGGGCACTTCATGCCATTTCTTTTACGCGTCAGTTACAAGTGCTTGTTGAATTTTATCCTTGTTTCTAGATAAGTAGTCTATGTCATTAAGATAAGCTTGAAGGTGGCCTTGCTCGATATTCTGAGCAAAAGAGACATTCCCATTCTCCGCTTCTTCACGCATAAAAGAGACTAACGCGTTTAACCGCATAACCATGGCTTCGGCCAAATGTACTCTTTCCGACTGAGTAGCCCCATAGCCATCACAAAAAATTCTTGCCCGAGAAATCTGTTCTGGAAGATCACCCAGTTTATCGTTGCTGTCGGTTTTAAAAGGTGCCCAGCAATATACTGAATACGCTAGGTCCCACCACCTCGGAGCTGGATGGGCAGTGTCGAAGTCAAACACACCAACCACAGAGTTGCCTGAAAGAGCGACATTGTATGGCGTGAAATCACCATGGCAAACAACCTCGAACGGCTCTTTTGGTTCCAGCATCCAACGATGAGATGCCACATCAATTTGATCGAGAAAAGCAACACTAGAGTCGTGAATGATTCGGAGCATTTTCGCGGCAGAAACAATCGCATCAGTAGAGGCGATCGCTCCAACTAAGGGGTAATTGTATGTATCACCTGAAACGAAGCTCAAGACTTCTTGTTGTTCTCTAGTACCTACAAACCTTGGACATCCGTGTACATTGGACTGTTCAAAATGCTTTAACAGCTTATGGACAGTAGGACTCCAAGAGTGAAGAGGCCGATAAACGACATCGCCTTCTTGGTAAATTGCAGCATCTCTTCCACCAGATAGTTCTTTCATACATCTCCTTGTTCTAGTCGCTCTGTTCTCGGGCACACCTACTTTCTAGAAGCGCATG
Source organism: Vibrio sp. (assembly GCF_984391705.1). NCBI lineage: Bacteria > Pseudomonadati > Pseudomonadota > Gammaproteobacteria > Vibrionales > Vibrionaceae > Vibrio > Vibrio sp. Next base: position 49,215 of record NZ_CFHWOM010000006.1, read on the forward strand.
ATCATGTAGATGGTTAGCCCTCAAAGTGGTACCTGCATAATCCCCTTAATAAGGGTTACCGCGGAGCCGGTTAACTTAGTGCGGCCATTTGGCAAGAGCTCCGTTACTACATAGCCGCCGCGCTCAGATGCTTGATAGCCGTGTAGCTTTTGCTTGCCTAATTTTTCCGACCAATAAATAGATAAAGCACAATGGGCGGAACCTGTAACAGGGTCTTCATTAACACCAACCCAAGGTGCAAAGTACCTGGAAACAAAATCGACATCTTGACGTTCTGAGCGAGCCGTAATAAGAACACCACGACCTTTAGATTGCTTCATCGCATCAAAATTGGGGTTAAGGTTAAGTAGCGTTCCTTCGTGATCCACTTCGATAAACACCTTTGAATCAAATTGCCCAATAGAAACAACTGAACTTGTTTCAATACCTAAGTGTTTAAATAAATCAATTGGAGCCGGTGTATCGAGTTCGATAATAGGAGAAGGAAAGTCCAACTCGACGGTCGATTCGTTTACGTCAGCGGTTAACGTCCCTGATAATGTTTCGAAAGCGACACGATCACCTGATTCCACCAAGCCTTTTTCTCTAAGTACATGAGCAACGGCTAACGTACCGTGACCACAGAGTTTGACCTCTGATTTCGGCGTGAACCACCTCAACCTCATATCCGCAAGAGAGAGAAATGCAGTTTCAGAAACCGCCATTTCTTGAGCAATTGATAGCATTAGGCTTTCACTTAAACCGTGTGTTGTTATACAGGCTCCTGCAGGATTACCTTTGAATGGTTCTGTTGTAAACGAATCAACCTGATAGATTTCTAGTTCCATTAATAAATCTCATTTAAATACTGTCTGAGTTCACAAGCTCTCGACCCTACGAATTAATCATTCAAAGCCGATTTGATTCATTGTGCTTTCTTAAAAGCTGTTAAATACCCAGCTTTTCAATCAGCTCTAAAAATGATGTTTCGATGGCCTTTCCTGATGTGTCTATTTTTATTATGTCAGCTTGCCAAGGCTCGTAATGGCGATTCTGAACTTGTTTCCAGTCAGGTAGCCTTAAGTTTGTGATTTCACTTACGCGAGTGCTCACCCTTTGTTCATGCTCACTAGCATCAGAGCAGCATACCTCTATATTAACGAACCTAGCGCCAACACTTTCCGCTACCTCTTGCCATTCAACTCGTGTGATCTCGATAGGGTTACACGAGTCAGAAATACAATTGATGCCTAGACCTAAATTGTCTTTAATAATCCGGTAGCTTAATCGATAGCCTTCACCTTCAACTTGGACATTGCAGAGGTCCCTAAGGCCTTGTTCCACTGTATCGACGCGAACGTACATCGCACCAGTTTTAGCGGCTAATAGCTTCGCTAACGTTGACTTCCCAGAAGCTGGGAGACCAGAAAATATGTATAAAATTGGATGATTCACTCGACCTCCATTGCGTAAGCAATAAAGCTCACACCACAAACCCAAGGTTGCCTATCTGTAGGTCGCCCTATAGGGAAACAACCCGTTACTAAGCGCCTAATTTTAAGTACACACCTTTCTCTCGAAGCTGTGCTCGTAAATCTAACATTTGAATATTCGTTGATATGACCGAGAATAGATTTCCAATGGCTACAGCAAACATTAGACCTGCAGCATACCCATTCCATATGCCAAGGTTTGCTTGATAAAGCGTGTTAAATGCCATACAAAAGAAGATGATACTGGATACAAACATCCTCAACTCCCCACAGCTAAACTTGTATGCGTTGGTCGCATAGTCATACTTAATTTTGACTCTTGAGCTAAGCCCACCAAGCTTTACGTACATGGTGCTTTTACTGCTTTCGTAGGCAATATCATTAAGATCTAGTACTTTTTCTATGCGCTCTAACATGGCGTGACACTCGCTTAGGTTGACTAGGCAAAAGAGTATTATTCATCGCAATCAATTTCATAATCGAGTTAACAATTCCCAGCTCAAATCACGCATTGAGTAATGCGAGTGTTGCAGCTAACCTAACCACCACAACGAGCCTACTCAGGACACTACGCCGTATAGACTTAAAATGCCTTGAACTAAAATGACAATTGTCATGAGTCCATTATTATTCAGTATTAACTCAACTTTTTCGCAATGACCAAGCCATGATTACTACTACCGAGCAATGAGGACTCTTCACAGTTAGCAAGGTGATACGCGAGCCAAGCTTGGTATTGCTGCTCGGTCAGTTGATTTATCTCTTGACCAATAAAACGTACATAACCATCTGTTGCAACGTGTTTTTCTATACGAAAGCCAGAACGAGATGCTAACGATTCTATTTCGGACGGTTTGGCAAAGTAACCCGTTCTGAAAAATGGATCCACATCAGGAGAGGTCACTAAACCACTTTCATGTAACTCACTTAAAACCATTGGCGACACCAGTTCACTAGACATTTTTGCAAGCAAACCAGCAACAAAGAAGCGACTGATATAGGCGATAGCCACAACGCCATTAGGCTTTAAGATTCGATTTGCTTCTTTCATAACAGCCTCGCGATCTGATTTTGACTGTATGTGATAAAGCGGACCTAAAATCAATACGACATCTTGGCTATGGTTGGCTATAAAACTGACATCGTTTGCGTTTGCTTCGTGAACGGATAAAGTTAAAGACTGACGTTTAGCGTTATCTTTGAGCTGCTTAACTAACTCAGGAACCAGCTCAACTGCGGTCACTTCCATACCTTTTTTCGCATAATGAAGTGAGTATCGACCAGTTGCAGCCCCGAGCTCTGTTAAGTTCATTGCTGAAGTAACATAGGCCTCCAGCACACTCAATGTTGTATCAAACTCAATACGCGTAATGTTTTGAGAAACGAGTCGCTTCTCTTCATCAAACTTAGCGTAGTAATCCATATATTCATCTTGCACGACTGCCTCCTGTGCGAATTACGCCCGGTGAGTACTCTTGTTATCAATCACCGGTTATCTACCTAAAATAGCTCGTTGCACCTTTTATTCGCATTCGATGTTGCCAAATACTCCACGGCCTACCAACTGATCTTCACCTGCCAGATTTGAGCTGAACTCTGCTATTTGTGAACACGAATACTTTGAACTTACTTCCATTCGGAGGTCGAGTTTTCCATCGCCATCAATGTCGCCAGCCCATAATAGTTCAAAACGTGGATCGTCAATTTCGTAATCAGTCTGCTCTTCATTCCACAACAATTGCTCTATACCGTTACAAGTGAAAATTATCGAGAATTTCTGTTGTTCGATATTCCCTAAAGAATATAGAGTGCACTTGTGTCCGTTGAATTCAATGTCGATGGTAGAATCAGGTACTCCCAGATATGGCATGCCAACTATCGTTGCTTCTTTACCAGGCTCTGCAAAAGCCGTAGGTTGCAAAAATAGGAGGCATAAAAGTAGTCTCCACATTTTGAATCCCCTTCAATAAGTACACGACCAAAATATAACCAAATGTTTTATAAGAACTGATTCCATATCAGAACGCTGAGCATTGAATAATTCTTACAACCGTTTGGTGAGCACATCACCAAGGCAACAAACCAGTTTCTATACTTATATAATCGCGATTGTTTAATTGCTTGCTCTCTACTAGGTGACAAATCTTACTAGCAGAAGTTTTTGGTGACATATGCGCATCACTAGACCCCATTTCGGTAAGTAGCCTACCGGGGTGTATTGCTACTATTTTAATACCCAAGTCTTCGAGATCATCAGCAAGACAGAGCGTCAGCATGTTTTGTGCGGCTTTGCTTATTCGATACGAATATGAACACCCAGTACCCTTCGCTGCCAATTCAGATTGCATTTTGAGAGAACCTCTACGCGAGCTTATGTTAATGATTAATGGCTCAGCTGAGCGCTGTAATGAATCTAAACTCCCTTTCACTGTGGACAAGACACCAATACAGTTAATCTCAAATTCCTTCCGAAGATGCTCTGCAGAAGTAGATTCAAGCGTTGGAGCTTTTGTACCCGATCCAGCGTTGTTTATAACTAAATCGATGTTCACTGATCCCAACCACTCACTTAGCTTTGTCTCATACCGTTCGCAAGTCACGTCGCTAACCAAGATTTCCGCTTCTGGAAAGGCTTTAATAAGTTCCAACTTAGCGGTATTCGTGCGAACAACCAAGTACAGGCAATAGTCATTTTTATCAAACTCATGAGCTAGGGCTAATCCTAATCCACGATTTGCACCTGTAATAAGTACGTTTTTCATATCATTCCATTGCAATTTACACTTATTCGGAGCTCACCCTTGTATATTGCAATCTTATGCACATTGGTTCAATGAATCATCAATAACTTAAAGTGATGAAAGAAGGCTTATTTAGAAGATATTGCCGATTTCACGAAAAAACGGACATTTCCCCTATCTCAATCAGGTGGTAACGAGGATGTGGAGTGAACAATGACAAAAGAAAAGAGAGTTGATAATTCCCATAGATGAAATGGGCAATTGGCTAAACGATTTATTTACTGTATTTCAAAACACAAAAAACGAGCCATTTAGGCTCGCTTTACGTATCTGATTTCAGATTCTATTACAGTAGTTCTACCGACTGCTGAGCAATCACGAATTCTTCATTGGTTGGAATCACCATCGCTACTGCGCCCAGTATTTCTGACTTAGCGATTACGCCAGCGTTTCCGAAACGTGCTGCTTCATTGCCAGCTTCATCTTCAACAAAACCTAGAAGTTTTAGGTTGTTTAGGATTTCACGACGAATTGGCAGTGAGTTTTCACCAATACCGCCAGTAAAGATGACCGCGTCTAGGCTAGAAAGTGGTATAAGGTAAGATCCGATGTATTTAGCAACTCGGTATGTGAATACTTCAAAGGCTAGCTTAGCGCCCTCGTGACCATCTTCCATTGCTTCTAAAATGCCACGCGCATCAGACGTTAGGCCAGAAACACCTAGGAAGCCTGACTTCTTGTTTAGGGTGTCGAATACTTTCTCTGTCGTCCAACCTTTTTTGATTAAGAACTCAATCACACCTGGGTCTAGGTCACCAGAACGAGTACCCATCATTAAGCCAGCAAGTGGAGTAAAGCCCATAGATGTATCAACTGATTGACCGTTTTCAATCGCACATACTGATGCACCGTTACCTAAGTGAACAGAAATGAAGCTAGATTCTTCGATTGGCTTATTAATCATCTTCGCAGCTTCACGGCTTACGAAGTAATGGCTAGTGCCGTGGAAACCGTATCGGCGGATACCGTATTCTTTGTACAGCTCATTTGAAATTGCACCAGTAAATGCTTTTTGAGGCATTGTTTGGTGGAAAGCAGTATCGAACACAGCAAACTGAGGCAAGCTTGGGAAAGCTTGCATTGCAGCTTGAATACCTTTCGCGCCTGCTGGGTTGTGGAGCGGAGCCAAGTCAGACAGGTTTTCAATCTCTGCAAGCACTTCATCGTTAATACGAACTGTTGAAGTGAACTTCTCGCCACCATGTACGATACGGTGACCCACGGCAACTAAATCTTTCGTGAAACCTAATGTTTCCATCAAGGCAACAATGCGGTTAATAGCGTGTTGGTGATGATTGTCTGGCGCTGTGATCGCTTCTTCGGTTTTGTCACCATTGTATTTCCAGCTGATGACCGCTTCTGGTAAACCAAAGCATTCACCAAGACCAGATACGATTGCGTCACCAGACTTAGAGTCGATTACCGCAAACTTTAGTGATGAGCTACCTGAGTTGATAACCAGAACAAACGAATTAGACATGAGGGAGGTATCCTGTTTCAGACCGTGTATTGAAAGCACTATGCTTGTATCGTTATAGACTACATTATTCAATTTTTTTTGAAACTTTCAACTTTCTTTAGCTAGTTTAAACAAAACAAATAACTTTTGTTGATCTACAGCAACAGAATGTTTAATTCGACCACTAAATTTAATGTTAATTTTATAAATACCAAGTTCGCTCCTACACTGTTAGTACTGCATTCGTGTTCACTTAATCATCAACTAACACATTAACAATACTTCGTATTTTAAATGGTGGAAATTTGTTTACACTAGCCGTCATACTTATCACCGCAGGTATCTTGCTGCTGTTTCTCGGCCTTCTGCCTGCGAAGAAAATATGCGCCAAAACCAAGCACAAAAGTTGGTGGGCTCTGAGCATTCTTATTGGTTGTTTTATCTTTGGATACAGTTTTGTATTGGCTTCCTTACTCATATCTCAAACCATTGATAACATCCTTTTTGGCCTATCAATCATACTCTTCTCAGGCAGTATTTTTGTCTATATGGTGACAACGTTTAGTCTTACGACGATCAACAAACTGCACAACCTTGCTGAAGTAGAAAAGTACAATGCCCTTCATGATCCGCTCACATCCCTACCCAATCGAAAGCATTGCATTGAAACCATAAACTTCTTGATTGAAGGGAAAATCCCCTTCCAGCTAATGATTTTGGATATAGTCAACTTCAAGCAAGTAAACGATGGTATGGGTCATTTTTGCGGAGACCAACTATTGATCCAAATTGGCCAGCGAATTGCTTCAAACATTAGAACGGGAGATTTCGTTGCCCGTATAGGTGGGGATGAGTTTATCGTTATCTGCCCTAAACTAGACGAAGTAACGGCGCAATCAATCGCTAAAGCTATTAATCTCGAGTTAAAAAGTGCTTTCTCTATAGACGGGTTTGAGCTAACAAGTAGTGCGGTTGTCGGCATCAGCAGTTATCCCGAGCAAGGTGGTGATGCTGAGCAAATCATTAATGCCGCCGATGTCGCGATGTATTGGGCGAAGAAAAGTGGTTTAGAGAGCGCTAAGTATGATAGTTCAATGAAGCTAGGAGCACGCAAAAAGCTTGAAATATCCCGCGCCATTGACAATGCGCTTGAACAGAAACAGTTCCAAGTCTTCTATCAGCCGATTGTATGTGGAAAGCTTGATATCGTCCGAGGTTACGAGGCTCTTATACGTTGGGTAACTCCAGATGGTACAACGATCAGCCCTATCGACTTCATACCTATAGCCGAGCAAAGCAACAAGATAACGTCAATAACCGAGTGGTTGCTTGAAAAGGTCGTTCAGGATATTAGTAAATTTCATCGAAACGGAATCTACAGCCCAGTCCATGTAAACTTATCAGCCAAAGACCTGATGGGAAAAAACCTCGAAAACCAACTGACAAAATTAACCAGCCAATTTCCAACACTGACGAGCTCACTGGTACTAGAGATCACGGAAAGTACAGCGATAAACCGACTACGCAGCCCTGAAAAGCTGCTGGCCAAATTAAAGAAACTTGGCTTTAAAATTAGTCTTGACGACTTTGGAACTGGCTACTCCTCACTATCCTTACTTCGTGACCTGCCAGTGGATCAAATAAAGATAGATCGTTCATTTCTCTATCGTTTGAACGAGAACCAACGCAACCGCTCTATTATTGCAAACGCAATATCTCTTGCTCATGGACTGGGATACACAGTCGTTGCAGAAGGAGTTGAACAACGTGAGATGCTAGAGATCCTAAAAGATTACGGCTGCGACTATATTCAAGGTTTTTACTATAGCCCTGCCGTTCCTATAGAAGAAGCCATTCGTTGGACTCAACTCCACAATCCTCCTCAAATTGGAGAGCTTGCCTTAAACCGTTAGGCAGAGTGCCACTGTAAAGTGATTGTTTCACGGCGAGAAAACAAGTGCACATGCGATTCAATTATAGCAATCACTCCCTTGAGCTTGTGTTCATCTTCAGCCTTACATTGAATCAATAAATTATCCTCCTCGACTCGCATTGTAGCTTCCCCCATAGGGAAATTGACATGTCCATTCAGATCGTCCCATTTCGCTTCTACCTTTCTTGAAAAGTGACGGCATAACACAGTGAGGTACTTGCTTGCGTGCTCAGATTGAATCGTTGTAGTTTGAATCATTGATATTGCTCCATGTAAAAAAGCTGCCCATACGGGCAGCAAAGCGTTTAAAGCTAAAGGATTGAAACGAATTATTCGGTTTCTGTTTGTATAAAGAGAGTCAGAATTGGTAAGCCGCTGACAGCTTAAAGTTACGCCCTGGCTCATAATCATCAGCTTTGATATCACCTACTACACCAGTTTTCGATGCATGTGAGGCGTATTCAGCATCGAATACATTATCAATACCAAAGGTAATCGAGAGGTCTTCTACACCTGAAGGTATCCACTGCGCATAAAGGTTATGGACATTGTAAGCCTCCTTCACTGGAGCACCTTCAAGAACGTTATCTTCTTCAAGTACAACAATAGACGTCCAACCGAAAATGGTGTCAATAGAATCTGCTTGGTAATCTAACGTTAAGGCAATACTGTCACCCACATCTGTACTTCGCGCTGAGCGTCCCAACGTGTTTAGAACAGGCCCGCCATTAGTTTTGTCTCTGTTATCCGAGCGTGAATATGAGAGCTTGGATGTGAAGTTTTCATAGCCATAGCTCGTACTTAGCTCAAAGCCTTTGATCTCCATATCGCCATGATTGAAGATTCGGTAACCGCCAGTAGCGCCGTTGTAAGCCGCTATGATGTAATCATCGATTTCCGTTTTAAAAAGCGTCAAATTCGCACTAACGTGATGTTCTTGGATTTGTTTGTTAAAACGCACGCCGCCTTGAGTATTCAGACCAGTTTCTGCTTTGATATCATCGTCTAAGATCGCGACTTCTTGGTACTTAACAAAAGACTCCAATAGTTCAGGACCTTTAAATAGACTTCTCGCACTAGCAAATAGCAACCAGTCTGGATGGATTTGCCACTCAGACGCTAAAGCCCATGTCACCCCATCAAAGTTATCTGTACCTACTTCTGCGTCACGCTTGTAGTCGTCATAACGCAAACCAGCCGTAATGCTTAAGGTGTCTAAAATAAACCATTGATTCTCAGCAAAAACAGCAGAGCTCGTGGCGTTCTCATCTGCGTATTTTTCACTGCCATAAGTACTGGTGCTGTTCTTATTCATGTAGTCGACACCGTAGGTAAGTGTACTTTCCACATCAGCAAATGAATGGTCCGTTTGAAATTGAGCATTCAGTCCAGTGTTTCGATTTTCCGCACTGTTAACAGAAAGGCGATCAGCAGGCCAGCGGCTCTTGACTTGTGACTCATCGCGAATGATTTCTGTTCGTGTGTTATACAGAGACACTTTGCCTCGATTACCTTCTCCTTTAAGTTCATAGGATAAAGTAATTGTGTCACGGTTATAGTCTGTCGGGATAAGTTCATCGTTGGATCGTGATTTAATGGCATCGACCGACCAATCTGGGCGAGGGCTATAATCGCCACTATCGCGATATAGGTCATAAGCTAACTCAAAACGATGCTTTGCCGAAGGTTCAAAGCCTATTTTACCCAACACGTTATAGGTATCACCTTCGACACCGATTGAATCAACCCCGCGGCCATCTTCAAAGTTGTCTCGCCTAACGTAATGACCATATAGCATTGTGTCAAAGCGTTCGCCAATAAGCCCATAAGCGGTGAGAGAGCCTTGTTGGCTCGCATTACTAGCGTACCCACCATACACACGCACCCCAAAACTTTCATCATAACGAAGCAAGTCTTTTGCATCCTTGGTTTCAAAATACACAGAACCACCGATACCGTTTTGAGTAACTGAATTGTTGCCCACCTGGATATCTGCACTTTTTAGAATGTCAGGGTTGAGTGTCAAGTTGCCTATATGGTGGAACATGTTTGCGTGCTGTGACGCGCCATCAAGACGAATATCCAAGTCAGTTTCATCTAACCCGCGGATGTTAATACGTTGATTGACAGAATGTGTGCCACCAACATCAACACCAGGAATATCGCGGAGTAAGTCCGACATATGATCCGCCTGTTTTAGTGACATGTCCTGTGCACCGACTGACTCTGTGTTACTCGATACTTTCGTTCCCCAAACCAACACTTCATCAAAATAGCTTGTTTCTTCTGCACACACCGGTGCACTTATCGCCACACTAACAGCACAACAGATAATGGTTTTGTTTAGTGGTATGCGATTGACCCTTCCCATGAGACATATTCCTAGTTGGTAATGATAACAATTCGCATGTATGATAAATGTCAATTTTATTAACGAGAAGAATTTGTCGTTATGCAAAAACGCATAACTGTTATGAGGAATCGAGAAATGGTGTCTGCTTCGCCCTCCCCAGCACATCTCCCTAAAGTTGTGTTGACTAAAACTGTGGTTGAAAATGAGCGCAGCATCATTGTCAGTCAAAATAAATACAACAGCACCCCAGTGATTGAAGGCGCGTTAATCAACTATAATGCCCCTGAAGCGTTTATTTTATATAGTGGCACAAGCCATGAGCTGATCGACTCACATGTGGTTTCCTCCGTAAAACCTGCTGTTATTATCACCATTGTCATCGATGGTAAGCTCACTTTTGGCTACGATGACGTCGAATTCACACTCGATGGTTCAAAGCGTATAGAGGTCGTAATGATTAACTTAACGCAACCTGTACGCTTCTACCGGAGTATTGAAAAAGATAACCGTCTAACCAAGGTAAATATCGTTGTATCGCCCAGTTGGCTCAATTCTAGGCTAAGCAAAAACGACCGACGCCATCACTTTACATTGAGCCACTTAAATAATATCAAAGTACCGATCACCGATGAGATACACACCGTTGTACGCGAAATCCTTAGTAGCGTTCAGCCCGCTGACTTCTTGCAAAAACTTCGGCTAGAATCACTTGCACTAAGTGTTATCCAACAAATGTTTACCTTAGTCTACAACGCGCCAAGGATACAAAGTGCCCCCCAAGAGCCTAATCAATCAACGCGCATTAAAAGTATCCTCTACTTCATCGAAACACATTTAGATGCGCCGCTAGATCTCGAAAGCCTTGCGACCAAGCTCTCGATGAGTAGTTCAAATCTTCAGAGAATATTCAAAGAAGAGCTAGGCATCACAGTCAAAAAGTACATTCGTCAACGTAGGCTCTATTTAGCCAAAGCGAACTTAGAGAGAGGGATAGTCACAATCACTGAAGCGGCCTATGAAGCGGGATACACACACCCAGCCAACTTTACCATTGCATTCAAAAAAGAATTTGGCATTCCCCCAGCAAAAGTAGTACAACAAAGTTAATCATCACTTAGTGAAGCAAAGCTTTACCGCGCGATTAACGAGGTACACATGAATATTGGCGCCGTCTCTAAGCTCACAGGCCTGTCTAGCAAATCTATACGTCTCTATGAAGAAAAAGGCCTCATCACCTCCCCCTCTCGAAGTGAATCAGGGTACCGAGAGTACAGTGATCAGCACGTACAGGAACTCAATTTAATTTCAAGGGCCAAAAACGCGGGCTTCTCACTGCATGAATGCAAAGAGTTTGTTGAATTGGCTCATAACCCTAACCGCAAAAGCAGCGAAGTGAAGGCTAAAGCTCAAGAGAAGCTCCTAGAAGTGGAAATTAAAATCCGAGAATTGAGAGAGATAGAGAAGCAGTTAAAACAATGGGTTTCTACTTGCCCAGGAGATTCAGGCAGCAAGTGCCCAATCATCGAGGACTTAACTAAGTAGTCAGCAGATGACAAACGCCCGGACTGGCTGTCCGGGCGTTTAATTTAGTAGTAGGTGCACATCCGCTTGCCATCTACTTCCACAATGTTAAATGGAGTTTCGTAGATGCTTTGAAGGATATCCGCTTGAATCACTTCATCGACACTCCCTTGAGCGACGATCTTGCCTTTTTTGAGCGCAATGATTTTATCTGAGTAGCACGCAGCAAAATTGATATCGTGAATAACGACAACCACAGCCTTGTCCATTTCATGCGCTAGCCGACCAACGTTACGCATAATTTGCAGTGAGTGCTTAATATCCAAATTGTTTAATGGTTCATCTAAAAACACGTAATCAGTATCTTGCGCCATCACCATCGCTATAAACGAGAGCTGCCTTTGCCCTCCACTAAGTTCGTCTAAATACTTATCTTCAATGTCGCCTAGATCGAGGTACTGAATTGCTTTATCTATAACTTGCTTGTCCTCGTCTGTCAGTTTTCCTTGCGAGTAAGGGAATCGACCAAAGGAAACCATTTCTCTCACTGTAAAACGCATTGTGATATTGTTAGCTTGGCGTAAAACTGCAAGACGTTTGGCAAGCTCTTTGTTATCCCACTCTGAGAGTTCTTTACAATCAATGTAAACCTCTCCAGCATCTTTACTAACCAGTCGACTTGCCATAGACAGCAAAGTACTCTTACCCGCACCATTTGGACCAATAATGGAGGTAACCTTACCTTTTTCGAACTCGGCACTTGCGTCATCAACGACTGCAAAATCACCAAATACCTTTCTCAGACTTTTTAAGCTAATCATATCTAACCTAAACAATTTTGTTGCGAAGCAGCATGTACATAAAGTACAAGCCACCGATAAAGTTGATCACCACACTCAGTGTCGTTGTGAAACCGAACAAGTTTTCTACGATCCATTGGCCGCTCAGTAATGAGGCTACCGATAACAATGACACCGCTGTAAATAACACTTTATGTTGGTAGCTAGTGAACAACTCACGAGTCAGGTTGGTGACCAGTAAACCGAAGAAAAGGAGTGGACCAATAAGTGCTGTTGAAATCGAAATCAATAACGCGGACAACAATAAAATCTGCAGTGTCACTTTTTTTACATCTACGCCAAGACTAATCGCATTATCCTTGTCGAGCCAAAATACGTCGAGCAAGCGATGCAGCCTATACAAACGCCAAGATACGAACAGTAGCAAGGGGGCACTCAAATAAACCAAATCAACGCTGATGTTATTAAAGCTCGCAAACATGTTTGCCTGTACATTGGCGAAATCACTTGGGTCCATCAACATAATGAGAAAGGACGAAGTACTATCAAATACTTGGCCGAGTATTACCCCGAGAAGCAGCAGTACCATTAAGTTTTGACGTTCACCACGGAAATAAAAACCAAACAACAATGCTGAAAAAACCAACATCGACAGAGTCGAAATAGCAAAGTTAAAGTAGCTATTCATGGCGATACCACTAAGACCACCAAACAGAACTACCATCAATACCTTAGAAAACAAGTACAGCGAATCAAACCCCATAATACTTGGCGTTAATATACGGTTGTGGGTAATGGTTTGGAAAGCCAGAGAAGATTGGCCTATGGCAACGCCGGCTATGATCATCGCCACCACTTTAGGCACACGACGAGACAAAAAGTACTGGTAATTATCTGCGTTCAATCCGATACCAATAAAGAGACTTGCAAACAGTAGAGCGATGAAAGCAAGGATAAGAAGCTTACTACGATCTTGCATTCTTCTCCCCTTGTAAGATGAAGAAGATAAACACTCCACCACCAATCAAGCTGATTATATTGGTAATAGGAAGCTCGTAAGGGAAAATGATCAACCTACCCAGTAAGTCGCACCCCAAGACAATTAACGCGCCAAGTAAGGCAGTCAGCGGAATATTACGTTTTAAATTGTCCCCATAGAATCGGCTAACCAAATTGGGAACAATTAGACCAAGGAAAGGGAGTTTACCCACGATCATAACGACCGATGCAGCCATAACCGAAACCAGTAAAACGCCAATGATTAAAACTTGTTGGTAGTTGAGCCCCAAATTGACAGCAAAATCCTTCCCTAAACCCACAGCCGAAATACGAGTCGCGTATAGGTAACTGAAAATGGCGAAAGGAATCGCGACATACAACAGTTCGTAATCACCCTGAAGTAAATTGGCAAAGTTAGCCACCGCCCAAGATGACAGGTTTTGAATCGCATCGTATTTGTAGGCAAAAAACGTAGCGACTGATTCAACAACGTTACCAAAAATGATCCCAACTAAAGGCACAAATACAGCATTTTTAAACTGAATACGGTTGATGAACTGTACAAAAACGAGTGTACCTAAAATAGCCGTCGCGAAAATAAGCCACAGCTGATTACCATTACCAAATAGGACTAAACTCAATATGTAGCCCAGCATTGCACACTCTATCGTTCCAGATGTTGACGGCGATGCAAAACGGTTTTGGCTGATCTGCTGCATGATTAAACCTGCAATGCTAAGACCTGCGCCTGCGAGTAACACCGCAGCCAAGCGAGGAATTCGGCTAGTCAATAACAACTGCCAACTTTGAGGATCGCCATTTATGAGGCTGGAGAGGCTAAGATGACCAATACCGACAAAAAGAGACAAGACACTAAGTACCACAAGTGTCCACGATAAGATTTTCAAAAAATTATAACCTCATGAACCGAAAAAACCTCAAGTAACAACTTGAGGTTTTTCTTGATAAGAAACGACTAATTTAGGCCAGAAGCTGACTTAACATCGCTTAGCATTTGTTCTGTTGCACGCATTCCCGCAATAGATAGGTACCAAGCATTAATATCTAGGTAAGCCATTTTCTTGTTTTGGTATGCATTTGTCGCCTTAACAAGATCATTCTCGAAATCACGCTTAACGTTACTACTCTTACCTTTATTGATAAGGATATCTTTATCTACAATCAGTAAAGTCGTTGGATTGTGTTCACGAATAAATTCGTATGAGATCAGATCACCATGACGACTTTCTTTAATGCCCTCAACGGTCTCTGAGAAGCCGAAATCTTTGTAAATAGCGCCAAAGCGAGACTTAGCACCAAACGTTGTGATGTTTCCACCAGCACTCATTACAGTAAGAGCATCAACATTGTTTGCTTGGTTGTAGTCTTGGACTTGTTTAAAGCCCTTATCCACTTGAGCAATTTTATCTTCAACAAAAGACTCTTTTTCAAATACTTTACCGAGTTTACGCCATTCTTGTTGAGTCGCTTCCCAGTACCCTTTTTCTTTATCTAGGGCGTAAACAATGGTCGGAGCAATTTCAGACAACTCTTTGTATTTGCCCGCACCACGTGGGCCAACAACGATCAGATCCGGCTTTTGGCTGTAAATCGTCTCAAAGTCTGGTTCAAATAAACTACCAGCAGAAACAAAGTCTCCACTACGATATTGCGATAAATAATCTGGGAACATGCTCACGCTAGATACAGCAACAGGCTCTACACCTAATGCTTTTATGGTATCTAATGGACCAAGGCCAATAACCACAACACGCTCAGGTTTTGATTCCAGCTTGGTTGTTCCCTGTGCATGCTCGATTTCTACCGTTTTTGCGTTTGCAACCAACGAAGTCATCGCTAGAGCAAGAGCCACTGCCTTAAGTTTCATCTTATTTACCTTTGTTCATATCGAATGCAACGCATTATCATTTAGATTTTTATTAATGTCACTATTCAATCTGTGATTTTGTGGTTAATTGACGAATCAGTAAGCAAGTGGAATGGTTTTCTGCGTTAAGCGGATTAAGAAGATTGGAGGCGTGAATGAATGCTGGAAGTAAAGAGCTTCCAGCAATGACTTAGAAGAAATCGATAGATGAGCGACCGTTTTTCTTACCGCCTTTCGGCTGGTTTGATTTTTTCTCCTGATGACCAGAAGAAGGCTTGCCGCAATTTTTCTTAGAGCTGGACGATTTAGATTTGCTCGATGACTTGTTTTTCTTCGCCGGATTTGGCGATTCAGCGCGTTTCACTGGCTTCTCTTCTGGCTCAGTGACAGGCGCATCACAAACTACAACATAGTATTCTTGGTTAAACTCGAAGAAGTCACCATCATACATTTTTCGTCTTTTACGGGTTTCAAGTTCACCGTTTACGGCTACATACCCTTCAGAAATTAAGTGCTTAGCTTCGCCTCCACCACCAACCAAGTTGGCAATTTTAAACACTTTGTAGAGCTCTATTGGGTGTGAAGATACTTCAATACCAATCGCTTCGATCTCTATCTCTTCGCCTTGTTCATACTCTTCGGTCATAACTTACTCAAGAAGGAATACTGTTGAATCTCAGAGTCTAATGCCAATACCGTGAGAAATAAACTAAAGTTACTATTAAGGTTACTAACTGTATGGATATCAGCGTGCCCTATTGGCTTTTAACTTTGCTTGCTCTCTTACCATTCTATTCGACCGCCAACGCCACACCTACAAAGGTAGTGGTATATGCTGATGATGCCTATCCACCATACAGTTATGCCGTCGTGGGAGAGCCCAAAGGGGTATATACCGAAATCTTAAAACTCATCTTTTCGAAAATGAAATCCTACGACGTGACGATAAAGCCCATTCCTTGGAAACGAGGACTAAAATTGCTTCAGCTTGGTAAAGGCTTTGCTCTGTATCCCCCTTATTACTACTCTGACAAGCGTTTGTATATCTCTCCCTACTCCGATCCAATCTTACCCGAGGAAGTCGTTGTTTATTGTAATCCTGAGACGGCCGATAAAAGAACGTTAGAGAACTGGCCTGAAGATTTTTATGGGTTAACCATTGGCATCAACGAAGCATTTGCACTTGGTGGTGATGAGTTTTGGGCTGCCGTCGATCAACAAAAAATTTTCACACTGAGTGCGAAAGGAAACAAAGCTTCTCTAGTTAACCTATACGAGCGTCAAACTGATTGCTATATCAACGACAGGTTATCCATTTTGTGGGATATCAAAAACCTCAAGATGGATGGTACGTTCCCCAACGATTGGATGGTCACATTGTCCACTGTCGTGAGTCGTGAACACGGTCACCTAGGGTTCACAAACCAATATCCAGAACAATACCCTTACAAAGACGATTTCGTAACGCAGTTTAACCAACAGTTAAAGCAACTTCAGCAAGACGGCACCATTGACCAAGTATTGTCACGCTATTTTCAGCCCTACCGTTAGCCCCATTTCCTGACAGCCGTCTGACAGAGATTCCTTATTGGAAAGTCTCCCTTTCCACACCTTCCATCAGTTTTGTCCTACATTAGCCTCATCGGAACAGCGACGCATGGATAAGCGAGACAACAACCAAAGAAGAGAAAGAAAAAATGATGTCAGTAACTAAAACTCTCATAATCGACAGCCAGCCAATTATGCGTAATGCAGTGGAGCAATTGGTTTATGAACTACTACCGCGAGCTCAAGTTTTCCAAGCAAACTCCGCTTCTTTTGGAGTGCAAATGGTTAAAAACCACAGTATCGATTTAGTTATCTTAGATGTAGACCTCGAAAACTCAGACGGTTTTGAGTTCGTCCGTCGAGCGAGAGCGCACGGTTACAAAGGGAAGATTTTATTTTTGTCTGGCAATAAACACCCTATGTATTCTGATACCGCGTATAAACTAGGCGCTAACGGATACGTGGCTAAGTATGAATCTACTCCGGTTCTAAAAGAGGCCATCATTAGCGTCACACGTGGCTATAATGTTTTTAAACGCGAAGCAGCAACACGTCGCCGTAACACGACTCTTTCAAACCGAGAAACTGTTGTTTTCAACTATCTGGTGAAAGGTTATACCAACAAGAAGATTTCAGAGCTACTGTCACTGAGCTCAAAAACCATCAGCACTTACAAGTCACGTATACTCGATAAATACAACGTTGATTCAATTGTTGAGCTGATGAATCTACAAGAGCACTTAAGTGTATCTGTCTCTGACGTCAGAACAGATGCTGCTTAATCTTGTTAACCAAAATCTGATGTAGCGGGCTATTTTGGTTAACCAACTTATAATTAGCGACAACCGACGGAGGGTGCTCCAACTGTAAATGTTGAGGCAACTCCGATACACAATAGTCTTCGCACTCTTCCAAGTGGCGTGTAACTGGCAGCAAAGTAGCAGACTCGGTAGCCTCAAGTAGTTGAAACAAACATGTTATGTTGTCTACCGTGGCAACCTTATTGATATGGATTCCATGCTCTTCTAATGCATGTTTTGTTACGGCTTTGGAATGCTGCCAGCCCTTCATTTCCATCAGGATATAAGGCATTGCCAGCTTTTCTTCGAGCGTTTTTGAACAATACTGACGCGAACAAATGATGCCCCCTAAATACCTTCCAATGTGTTTTTGGTAGATCGTTTTGGTCATATCCGGATTAAAGTATTGAACTCCAACGTCAATTTTATCATCAAGTACATCCTGAATAGACGCATCAGACCAGGTCGTAATGTGAATAAATGCCTGTGGGAAGGTTTGCATTAAATCGACCATTAGGTCTTTTCCAACTAGATACTGACCTAAGCTAGGTAATGCAATTGTAATCGGTTTATCGTAAGTTTTCGGGTCGAACTCATCCTTTTGTACAGCATCGGCAATTAAATCGAGCCCTTTTTCTACTTGCGGTAGAAGCTGAATAGTAAACTCTGTCGGTTCATATTCAAAAGCACCACGCACAAACAATGGGTCACCAAGTTGCTCTCTAAGCTTGGAAAGATGCTTGCTGACAGCACTTTCCGTTTTACCAATTGCTTTAGCCACTGGCTTGAGTTGTCGATGCTTATTTAATAACGATAATACCTTGAGTAAATTAAGGTCTAGTTGTGACTTCATACCCTTCCTGCAAATAGAACGTCAAAACAATAATGTTTTTCCTAGCTCACTAGCCTATTACAAACTTAAACCTCTCACCAAATTAGATATTCGTATTTTTGCACAAGCTTGGTTTTATGGGTCGAGAAATGGCCAACTATTGACGCTGGTTTAACGACAAGCTTCACAATAAGGGTTAATGGGGTTTGAAATGTCTTAGATAATTTCGTTTAGTAATCGTCATTAATAAAAGGCTTACTCGACCGTTAGTAACAATTGAGCAGAATAATAGACACTCCTACCTAGAATGTTGGGATGTCAAAATCTTATGTCGCAAACAATAAATAGTATCGTTCCACGCCCAAAAATTACTTTGGTGTCTGAATGTGGAGTTACGGTAGAAGCAAAAGCAGACGAACCATCCAACTCACTGACAGGCGCTGAGTTGGATGAACTCATGGACCATCATTTCAAGCACATGGTAGATGTACTTAATGATGGTATTTTTTACATGTCTGATACCCAACACGTTTGCTTCTATAATCCGTCGTTTTATCAGCGTTTTGGGGTGAAGTCTGGTCATTCATGCTTGCAAACATGGCTCGATCTCGTCCACCCAATGGATCGCGTGATGTTGCAAGGCAGAGTCGATGAGCATATTACTGAAGATGAATCAAAGGTAGCGACTCAATACCGCGTGCGTTGTACTAACGGCCAGTACGTGTGGCTTGAAGGAACGGCTATTACTAAAACAGTAAATGGCAAACGCTTTATGATTGGGTGTCACAAAGACATCTCCGACAAAAAACTAATGGAAGCTTACGTTCATCAAACTTCCTATAAAGATGGGGCTTCTGGATTATCTAACGATCATAAACTCGCAATGGATATCGATAATATTGATCCGTTGAGAGAATCACATAGTCTACTTTATATCCAAGTCGCTAATATACGCTCATACCTATCTTTATACGGTGCGCAAATAATGCGCGATGTTCTAAACCACCTAATACAAGCCTTAAATCACTTCCCTGACCAATTTGTTGACCTCTACCGAATTCGTTCTGATGACTTCGCTATATTGGTTAAAGGTGAATACGATTCGCAACAATTAACCGAATTAGGTGAGCGCATTGCTGATAAATACAATGAAGCCGTGAGAGCAAACGGTTATTTGTATGGCACTGAGATGAGCATTGGCATCTATCCCGACATTCCGACGGAACTCGAGGCCGAAGAAGCAATTAAGATTGCATGCCGCACAAGCCAATTCGCCAGTGAGCAAAAGCAAAGTCACATCAGTGTTTACACCGGAGCGACTAAATCCAAAGTCGATCGTCATTTTCATATTGAGCGCGAGCTAGGCAACGCAATTAAAGAAGACACACTCTCTGTCAAGTTTCAGCCCATTATTTGTACCAAACGAAACGCTATAGCGAGCTTCGAAGCTCTGGTACGATGGAAGTGTCAAGAAATGGGAGAAATATTCCCTGACGAGTTTATATCCGTTGCTGAAAAGAAAGGTCTTATCGTTGATCTTGGCTATTTAGTACTCTCTAAAGCGTGTTACTTTATTCAACAATACCAAGCTACCCATAACACCTCGGTTAGAGTCAATGTTAACGTTTCGGTGTTACAACTCTTGAATCACTCATTCCCAGAAACCGTTAAACGTGTCGTGGATGAGTACATGATTGATCCAAAAAACATCGTCTTGGAGCTGACCGAAACGATGATCCTAGACGGGAACAAAAGCGCCATCGACCAGTTAAACAAGCTTAGCGAACTTGGGTTCCAGCTATCATTAGATGATTTTGGTGCTGGCTACAGTTCTTTAAATAGCTTTTTCGACCTTCCTCTCCAGCAAATTAAAATAGATAAGTCGATTGCCTGGCGCTCTTTTACCAATCCCGCCACTTTTGAATATCTCTCTTTTGTAATCAAGCTGTGCCAAGCCTATGATGTTGATATCGTTATAGAAGGTATCGAGAATGCTCAAATGGCTCAAGCCTTTACTGACCTCGGTGCATCCTATTTGCAAGGGTATTGGTATTCCAAACCACTTTCATTTGCCAGTGCAAGTCACTACACCTTAATCTAGAAATCTCAAACTTGAGACGCATTACTTTTCTGAATATTTATTTATTGACTAATTAACTTAAGTTGTAGAAAATTTGCACAGTTTTGCGACGAACAACAAACTTTATAAATATACTCTCGCATTAGCATACGTGATCAAGGATTCGATCCGTTTATAGCTTTTAGTTGAATCAAAGTTATATACCGCGCTTAAGACAAGGACGTAGAAATAAACTTGTTTTAGGAGATCTTTGTGTCTAAACCTCTACGCCAATTTATCGCTGCCACCATCTCAGCTAGCTTACTGCTTACTCCTTTTTATTCTCTCTCTGTAAGTGCAAAACAGAATGAGGCAAATTGGTTCGAACAAAGTGATATCTCTCTTCCTAAAGGCACTAAAGTAGCGCAGCTTGGCAATGAGATGCATTACATTCTGCTGCCGACTAGCCGCAACAGCAAAACGCTGTCGATCCGCTTACGACTGGCTGCACCATCATCGCAAAGCCACACAGTTGCAGAGAAGCTATTTAAAGGCAGTGAGTGGACTTTAGAGGAATTTAAAGGCCAGAGTGTGATTAAGCGCGACTTCGATAAAAACGATACTGACACTTTATCTCGCGCTATTGAAGAACTTGCGTCATTGGTCAAGAGTGATAGCGCAACCGGAACCTTTACTCCAGGACTTAGCTCTGTCATCGTTGCTGGCAACTTTAGACTGCGCACAACTCAAGAACTAATTGAGAAGAATTTTTCAGATTGGAAACCTAACTTAGCGTTTAACTTAGTCGCTAACGACGGTTTAACACCAAATACTGATGTCGCTCAAAGTACAGAAAAGCCGACTGTAGCTTATACTGCGCATACAAAAATCAACGATGACCCAAACAGCAAGCTACAACGTAAAAAGCTGCTCGTGGTTACAATCGCCAACAAGATCTTAGAGAAGCGCCTAAAAGAAGCGTTGGCAGAACAGAAAGTAACTGTCGAAGTATCAAACCAAGTTCTTGCGCAGTCAAACCTAGTGTCGCAAGTGTCTGTCACAAGTGATGACAGCGAACAAGCTAAAGCTGCACAGAAAATCATTCAGCAAGAAATCAACCGCGCACGCACAAGTGGTTTCAAACAAGCAGAGTATGAAATGGTGGTTTCTCAGCTAAGAGAGCATCTAGAAAAGCAAACTCGCCGTTATGATGACGCCTACACTGCGCACCAGGCAGATCAACTGGTTAAGGCTATTGATGAAGGTCGAGTGTATACGTCACCATCTTACGATCTAGATTTGATGAACTTCCACGTAGCTCACCTAAATGAATTCGATATTAGCAACGAGTTTGAGAGAGTCTGGCAGAACCCAATGGAACTCGTCATCATTCCAAATAGCTAATCACTAAATAAACGCCGCCAAACTTGGCGGCGTTTTCATCGTGTTGGTTAGAAGCTCGATAGCGATACCAATTCTTGAGTATATGGGTGACTGGGCTGTGAAAATAACTGTGCGGTCGCACCTTGTTCAACAATTTCCCCTTGCTTCATCACAATCGTATAGTGACAGAGTGATTTCACCACGTTTAAATCATGGCTTATAAACAAATAACTCAAGCCATACTTAGTTTGCAACGACTTCAATAAATCAAGAACTTGCGCCTGAACCGTTCTGTCAAGCGATGAGGTAGGCTCATCCAATAGGATAAACTCTGGTTTAAGTACTAGAGCACGTGCAATGGCGATTCGTTGGCGCTGGCCGCCAGAAAACTCATTGGGGTAGCGATGTCTTGACTCTGGATCAAGGTCCACCTCTTTCATCACCTGAACAATCATCTCGTCAATTTGTTCTTCATCCAGTTGTTGATGAACTCTTAATCCTTCGCCGATAACCTGAGCAACAGACATACGTGGATTAAGTGCCGAGAATGGGTCTTGAAACACTACTTGCATGCGACTTCGATATGGCAGCATCTCTTTTCTCTCTAGCCCTTGAATCTCTTCTCCGTCGTAGCGGATTGAACCTTCTGAATGGACCAGTTTCAAAATGGCCATACCCGTCGTCGACTTACCTGAACCGCTTTCTCCTACTAGGCCAATAGACTGACCTCGCGGGAGTGAAAAACGCATATCTGTGACGGCTTTAATATGCGATACGACCCGTTTGAAGAGTCCACCAGTTAGCGGGAACCAAACTCTGAGCTGATCGACATCGAGTATGGTCGTTTGGTCACCGGAAACAGTAACTGGCTCTCCTCTAGGATCAGAGTCAATCAACAGTTTGGTGTATGGGTGCTGCGGCTGATGAAAAACGTTATGACAATCCCCCACTTCAACCAAACGCCCCTCTTGCATGACTGCAACTCGATCAGCGATACGTCGTACAATACTCAAATCATGGGTGATAAAGAGCATTGCCATACCCAGTTCCTGCTGAAGCTCTTTTAGAAGATCAAGTATCTGAGCTTGCACCGATACGTCAAGTGCAGTGGTAGGTTCATCAGCGATCAGTAACTCTGGTTCATTGATGAGCGCCATTGCAATCATTACTCTCTGCCTTTCGCCACCCGATAACTCATGGGGGTACGCATTGATCTTTACATCCGCATGGCGAATACCCACTTTTTCAAGCCAAGTTATCGCCATTGATTCAGCCTTCTTCTGCCTCACACCACGGTGAATTGACAGTATCTCTACCAATTGTTTACCAATTTTATGCAGAGGATTTAAAGAGACCATTGGCTCTTGAAAAATCATCCCTATACGAGCACCACGAATACCTCGCAATTGCCGTTCTGAGCATTGCATAATATCGATATCATCGAACGTAATCTTTCCTTCCAAATAGTGGGCAGAACCTTTAGGTAGAAGCTTTAAGATCGAGTTGGCGGTAACGGATTTTCCTGAGCCACTTTCGCCGACTAGGGCAAGGGTTTCTCCTTTGTTAATTGAGAGTGAAACCTGATGCGTCACTGTTTCTATGTTCGAGTTTCGGCCAAATCCAACCGATAGGTTCTCTATGCTTAATACCTGTTTACTCATAGCTACCTCCCTTGATGGTGTGGATCAAATGCATCACGAACCGCCTCACCGATAAAGACCAGTAAAGTTAGCATCAGTGACAAGACAATAAACGCAGAAAAACCTAACCAAGGAGCTTGAAGGTTCGCCTTACCTTGAGCAAGCAACTCTCCCAAAGAGGGAGAACCAGCTGGCAGACCAAAGCCTAGGAAATCAAGTGAGGTGAGCGTCGTTACCGAACCCGATAAAATAAAGGGCATCATGGTTAATGAGGCTACCATCGCATTGGGTAACATGTGGCGCAACATGATTCGATTATCACTAACCCCCATAGCAAGCGCGGCCCTTACGTAATCAAAATTACGACAACGAAGAAACTCAGCCCGCACGACCCCGACTAAACTCATCCAACTAAAGGCAACCATAATGCCAAGTAGCCACCAAAAATTTGGCTCAACAAAACTCGATAGAATAATGAGCAAAAACAGTGTCGGCATCCCAGACCAAACCTCTATAAAACGCTGGCCGAATAGATCTAACCAGCCGCCATAGTATCCTTGTGTCGCACCAACAATGACTCCAATAACACTTGAAACTATCGTGAGAACAAATCCAAACAATACGGAAATTCGAAAACCATAAATGATACGTGCCAGCACATCCCGGCCTTTGTCATCGGTACCCAGCACGTTGACTGAATCCGGAGCAGAAGGTACAGAGCCCTCAATATCAAAGTTAATCGTATCGTAACTGAACGGAATCAGAGGCCAAACAATGTAGCCTTGTTCTTCAATCAACTCGATCACATAGGGGTCTTTATAATCTGCTTCTGTTTCAAATTCACCACCAAACTCAGTTTCAGAGTACTGCTCTACAATTGGGAAATACCATTGGTTGTCGTATTCAATGAGCAAAGGTTTATCGTTGGCAATCAACTCAGCAAATAAGCTGACAATAAACAAGAGAGCAAAAACCCACAAAGACAAAAATCCTCGTCGGTTAGCTTTAAATCTTAACCAACGAGCTTCATTTAGTGGGTTACGTCGTTTACTTTTCAACATTAACGCGCCTCAAAATCAATACGCGGGTCAACCCAGGTATAGGTTAAATCAGAAATAATGCTGAGCAATAGCCCAAGCAAAGTCATAATGTAAAGCGAACTAAACACCACAGGGTAATCTCGCTGAATTGTAGACTCAAAACCAAGTAGCCCAATACCTTCCAACGAGAACATCACTTCTATAAGCATCGAGCCAGTAAAGAAAATGCTAATAAAGGCAGCAGGAAAACCGGCGATGATGATTAACATTGCATTGCGAAACACATGTTTATAGAGGATGCTTCGCTCATCAAGCCCTTTTGCTCTGGCTGTAACGACATACTGTTTATTGATTTCATCGAGAAAGGAGTTTTTGGTAAGCATACTCAGGGTTGCAAAACCGCCAATTACCATAGCAAAGATAGGTAACGCCAAGTGCCAAAAGTAATCTATCACTTGTTCATACCAATTGAGCTGTTCAAAGTTACTCGACACTAAGCCTCGCAGCGGAAACCAGCTAAAGTAGTTACCACTCGCAAACAAGATAATTAGAATGATGGCGAATAAGAACCCAGGAATCGCATAACCAACGATCACCACTGCGCTTGACCAAACATCAAAGCGTGAGCCATGGTGAATCGCTTTTAAGATCCCCAAAGGAATGGAGATTAAATAGATAATAAGCGTACTCCATAGCCCCAAAGAGATAGAGACAGGTAGGCGCTCAACAATCAAGTCAATTACGTTTCCGCCCTTAAACAGGCTTTCACCAAAGTTGAAGGTCGCGTAATTTTTTAGCATCTCGAAATAGCGCTCGAGCATGGGTTTATCAAAACCAAATTGCTTCTTGATTGCTTCCACAACTTCTGGGTCTAGCCCTCTCGAACCTTTATAGCCGGAAGCAGATTCTTGATCATTACTGACATCAACTTCAGCACCACCGCCCGTAAAGCGCTCCATAATGCCAGAAGTATGCCCTTCCATTTGGGCAATCGCCTGTTCTACTGGCCCACCAGGTGCAATCTGTATGATAAAGAAGTTAATGGTGATGATGGCCCATAAAGTAGGAATCACCAAAAGTAAGCGGCGAAAGATATAGGCTGCCATATTTGCCCTCAGTTAATCTAAGAGCCCCCTAACTTAAAGGGGGCTCAAAACAACCAGAATGAATGGTTATTGACGCTTCTCAGGAAGTTTTTTGGATTTATCTTGCGATACCCACCATGTGTCCCGCCCTAAATCATATTTTGGCATGACATCTGGTCGCTCAAACTTATCCCACATCGCCACTCGATATTTACTAAGGTGCCACTGAGGGATGATGTAGTAGTTCCATTGCAACACTCGGTCGAGCGCTTTACCCAGTGTTAACAAGGCTTCAGGGTTCTGCTGGCTTTTTGCAATCTCTTCGGTGAGTTCATCCACAACGGGGTCCATTACACCAGCCGTATTGTAAGTTGAATCGATATAGTTTGAGTTCCAAACAATCAACAAGTTAGGACCTGGGTATGGGTTTGCAGAATAAGAAGAAGAGACCATATCAAAATCTCGGTCACGAAGACGTTTGATGTACTGAGTGGTATCAACTGTGCGAATTTTCATCTCAATACCCATGCGCTTAAGGTTCTTCTGTACTGGAATCGCGATACGCTCTGTGGTCGGGCTATAGATCAGTAATTCAAAGCTGAGTGATTGCCCCGTCTCTTTATTGGTCATTACTTTGTCTTTTAGTTCCCAGCCGGCTTCTTTCAAGAGTTTGAAAGCCGTTCGCATTTGGGTGCGAATACGGCCAGATCCGTCAGTGACGGGAGGCTGAAACTCACCAGTAAACAAATTCGGTGGCAATTTATCTTTATACTGATTTAGAACTTTAAGCTCAGCATCGGTAGGTAAGCCTGTCGCTTCATATTCTGTATTTTGGAAATAGCTACGAGTGCGAGTGTATTGGTTATAGAACAGATTCTTGTTCATCCATTCAAAGTCCATAGCGTATGTTAATGCTTGGCGCACTTTAGGATCTTTGAACATCGCCTGTTGAGTGTTAAATACAAAGGCTTGCGTATTTGCTGGTCGCTCATGGGCAATTTCTTCTTTTACAATATACCCTTTATCAAAGTTCACACCGGTGTATGAGTTAGCCCAAAACTTAGCCACATTTTCAATACGGAAATCAAATTCTCCCGCCTTGAATGCTTCCAGCATAACTGTGTCATCACGATAGTAGTCATAAGTCACGGTTTTAAAGTTATCGCGGCCAACATTTACAGGTAAATTCTTTGCCCAATAATCCTCAACAAGTTGGTAGGTGATACTTTGCCCTGATTTGTAATCAACAACTTTGTAAGCGGAGCTCCCAACTGGAGGGGTTGAAAGTGGCTCTGCTAGGCTTTTATCTTGCCAATAGTGTTTTGGTAACACCTGTGTAGTTTGAGCGAAACGGAACATTTTCTCCCTGTTTGGTTTACCCATTTCCACTTTTACTGTTAGATCACTTTTCGCTGTTACTGATTTAATGTCTTGGTAGTAAACCTTGTATTGAGGAACCCCTTCGTCAACAAACTTTTTGTAGGTAAAAGCCACATCATGGGCGGTAATCGGTTTACCATCATGGAAGCGAGCATTTGGGTTAATATCAATTTCGATCCATTTATAATCATCAGAATATCGAACGCGCTCAGCGATTAACGGGTAATAGGCATCGATCTCGTCACTTGGTGAAAACATCAGTGAATCATAGATTTCTCCGATCCCCGCAGCAGACACTCCACGAGAACCAAAGCGGTTGAAGCTGTCGTAAGTTCCTACTTGACCATAAGTGACTGAACCATACTTGGGCGCATTAGGATTTACATAATCGAAGTGAGTGAAGTCATCTTTATACTTTGCTTGCCCAAACCCTACTAGAACTTGGGTTTCTACCACTTCAGCCACACTAAACTGAGCCGCTAGCGATAATGTGCAACCCAATACGAACTTACGCATCTTCCCCATAAACTAATCCTTTAATTACCTGGTCTATACGTTTTTGAACACGATTAATTAATATTAATAATTCAATTACTTGGATAAGTATAGAAGCCAAACAAGTGATATGTAAACGATTTCGTTATGAATGTAAGTGCTCTAGTTCACTGCCCCTCAGAGAGGTATTTGCGATAGCGCCTTGATGTCATCATCTATGACACTCGGGAAAATCGGCAGTGTTACCGAAACTTAAGTGATGGTGGCAGGAGGGAAGTCAAAAGCCCACAAAGCGCAGGCTTTTCGGTTGTATGATTAAAGCATTTCTTTGGCGATGAGATGAAGCAAAAAGGTTTCACGCTCGATACTCATTCCCTTTTTAGGGCTTTCAGCAATTGTTTTCTCATTGTGCGCAATAGCATCATGAATATTCATCCACACCGCTTTCATACCATTTTTGATTTCATAATCTTCGTAAGAGGTTTCCCCCAGTTCGCGGTCAATCTTACACGTATAGCAGTAGGAAATCATATGGACAATATCTGCGTTGTCTTTATGCGAAGGGCGAAACTCTTCATAAATACCATAAGGCTTTATGCCATGGATGTTTTGCGCACCCGTCTCTTCTTCAAGTTCACGCACCATACCAGCTATAACGTCTTCCCCCTCATCTATGCCCCCACCAGGAATGGTGTAGTCATGATAACGCTCAGTGTATAGAAGGAGGATGTCTTCTCCATCAACAACAATGGCTCGTGCAGCATTGCGTTGAAAAACAACTTTGCCATCAAGATGGTCGATATCAGGGTGAATGGTAGTTTTTAAATGTCTCATTTACGGCTTTGATTGAAAATTTGCCGAGATTCTACCATATCACCCTCGCGCCTCAAGTTAAGCGAGTTTGAAGCGGTTGATCATCGTCATTAAGTTCTCTGACACGTTTCGAAGCTCCTTACTGGCACTCGCCATTTGCGCAGACTCTTCCGATACGCTGGATGCCATATCATTCAAGCTCACTACGTTTCGGTTAATATCGTTCACCGTTACTGTTTGCTGCTCTGCTGCCGTCGCAATATGCTGATTCATCTCCTCTATTGTGTGCACTTCCTTGTTTATCCGTGTTAATGCTTCGCCGGCTTGAGTCGATAGTGCAGAAGCATTCGTTGCCTTGACGGTACCTTGATTCATCACCGTCACAATGTTGCCAGCCCCTAGTTGAAGCTTCTCGACTATATTTTGAATCTCTATGGTTGATTCGTGAGTGCGTAATGACAAGCTTCTCACTTCATCTGCTACAACAGCAAACCCGCGCCCTTGCTCACCTGCTCGTGCTGCTTCAATTGCTGCATTTAGCGCCAACAAGTTAGTTTGCTCTGCGACACCACGAATGACTTCTAATACGGTATCGACATTTTTCGCATCACTAGCAAGCTGCTCAACCACCTGACTAGCCGACTCAATTTGCTCAGCCAGCTGGTTCGATTCATCGACATTTTTACCAATGATTTGGTGGCTACTATTGGTTTCATTTGCCGCTTGTCGGCTAGCATCATTTGCTTCTACAGTACGGCTGGCTACCTCTTCTACCGTCGCTAACATCTCTGTCATTGCCGTTGCAAGCATATCGACATCGGATTGTTGCTGATTCAAGCTATCATCAATATGATGCACTGACGTCGATAACTGCCCTGCCGCACTTGAAACTTGGCTACCCGCGTCACTGATGTTCAGCATAATCCCTTGAACCGAAGCAACAAATTGATTGAAGTAACGTGCCAAATGAATCAATTCTGAACTGCCCTCTTCCGGCAACCGTTGCGTAAGGTCTCCTTCTCCTTTGGAGAGCGCTTGCATGGCCTTGACGCTTCGCTTCAATGGAGACGTAATGGTTTTAATGAAGAAACCGATCATTAACGAAAGCACAACCAGAATACCCAACGCATAACTGATCGACGCAAGCTCAGAGCGCTCTGTTGCTGCTTGCAACGCCACCATGTTCATTCCGGAGCCAATCATCCATTGCCAAGGTTGGAACGTTAGTGCGTAACTCGTTTTCGGATCTGTTGTCCCCTTATCAGGGTTGCGCCATGTGTAATCGACAAACCCTCCGCCGCTTCGTGCAGTTTGATATAGTTTCTCAACGAAGTACTCACCAGAGCTATCTTGTAATGCCATGATGTTTTTGCCAAGAAGTGACAGTACTCCTGTCGCTAATTGAACACCGTCTTTGTCGCCGATGAAGATATAATTATCTCCATCAAAACGCATTGCTGATACAGCTTGAAGAGCTTGCCCTTTGGCTTCGCCTTCAGTGAGTTGTCCTGAGCGATACAGCTGGTAATAATGATCGACAACACCATGTGCAGATTCGACTAAAGTCATGACACCACGCTCATAGTTTTCGCGCATATGCTCACGTGACTTGTCGATATTGAGATACGTATTGAGTAATAATCCGACCGCAAAGAGCCCCAAAATTGACCACGCCCTAGCCGCGATGGACACTTCCGATATCCACTTTTTGTTCATAATCCAATTCCCTAGCCATGAGTAATTTATTACGAGATGCGAGACGTATGATTCTCACTCTCAGTATTTATTAGTTGAATAAATATAAATGTAGCAGCTAGTTGTGGGGATTCAGGCGAAATCAATGGTGATTATCACTACTTTTTTCTTAATAATAAAAAGGATATTTTAACTACTTGAAGAAACACTCATCATAAAGAGAGGTCACTTTGACGGGTTGTATAAAAGTGGCGGCCAATCACGTTTTGCGCGGATTAAAAAAGGGGCGAACAACGCCCCTTTATTGACAAACTATAACTTATATTAGTCTTGGTACTTCTCTGTACGCATACCCATTAGTAAGCTCACGCACATCAATAGCAGCACAATAGTGAATGGTAGTGCTGTTGAAATTGCACCAGCTTGGAGGGCTTGAATTGCTTCCGTACCACCAATCCAAAGAAGCGCCACCGCAATTGCACCTTCCATGAATGCCCAGAACACACGTTGTAGTACAGGCGCATCAACTTTACCACCAGCGGTAATACTATCGATTACTAAAGAGCCTGAATCCGATGATGTAATAAAGAACACCAATACTAATACCACCGCAATCACAGAGAGCGTCGTACCCATCGGAAGTACATCAAACATCTGGAACATCGCTAGCGATACGTCAGTTAGACCATTTGCGCCAAGTTGACCAATGTTATTCACCACCTGGTCAATCGCAATACCCCCGAATACAGACATCCAAAGAAGCGTTACAGCTGTAGGTACAAGTAACACTGCTGTGATGAACTCACGCACTGTACGGCCCTTAGAAACACGAGCGATAAACATACCTACAAATGGCGACCAAGAGATCCACCAAGCCCAGTAGAATACAGTCCAACCTTGGAACCATGCTTCATCTTCACGGCCATGTGGGTTACTTAGCGGAATAATATTCTCAGCATACGCCATCAAGGTTGTACCAATGTTGCCAAACGCAACAGCGTAGCCAATCAACGCAACAAGAATAAGCAGGACAAACGCAACAATCATGTTGATGTTACTTATTACTTTAACCCCGCCGTCGATACCACGAATCACTGAAACCACAGCTAACAGTGTCACCACAGTGATTACAACAATCTGTAGGCCTAACCCTGCTTCAATTCCGAACACATGGTGAATACCACTTGCAGCTTGCTGTGCACCTAAACCTAGAGAGGTAGCCAAACCGAATAATGTCGCTAGTACAGCTAGAATATCAACAACATGTCCAGCCCATCCCCAAGCGCGATCGCCAAGCAATGGGTAAAAGATTGAACGAATAGATAATGGCAAACCTTTGTTATAGGCAAAAAACGCAAGAGACAGTGCAACTACACCATAAATTGCCCACGGATGAAGTCCCCAGTGGAACATTGTTGCTCCCATCGCTAACTTAGCCGCTTCAGGGGTATTTGCTTCAACGCCAAGTGGCGTTTCATACCAACCGGTAAAGTAAGCAACGGGCTCTGCAACACTCCAGAACATCAATCCGATACCCATACCAGCAGCAAACAGCATAGAAAGCCATGAGATAAACGAATAGTCCGCTGTGGCATCTTGTCCGCCAAGGCGAATTTTACCTAGAGGTGAAACGATGAGTGCTAAACAGAAAACAACGAAAATGTTACCA
This sequence comes from Vibrio sp., assembly GCF_984391705.1. Classification (NCBI taxonomy): domain Bacteria; kingdom Pseudomonadati; phylum Pseudomonadota; class Gammaproteobacteria; order Vibrionales; family Vibrionaceae; genus Vibrio; species Vibrio sp. The sequence continues at coordinate 80,880 of NZ_CFHWOM010000006.1, forward strand.
GACCAGATAAATAGCCAATCGAAGCTACCAATGATCTGCCATTTCAAACCGTCTAGAGCCGCTTTTGCAGATTCAGCGTCCATAATCAATGCCGCGACTAGAAACAACGCGATGAATCCCGCACTGACTCCAAATACGGGGTTATGCACATCAAAACCCCATTTCTGTACATTATCTTGACCGATTGTATAGTCGGTACTGTCGATACTGTACTTATCGATACCTTTAGTCATTTTTCCTCTCTCGACAAATATCTTTCCCTAATCAAAGCCTAAAACCAAAAATCATTAGTGATGAAAGTAATTTTATCTTATTAAAGACTTGATCGAATCCGCATCATTGTACGCTCTCAGTCACAAGTTGCCAGTAAATTGCGCTCAAATGGTTATTTTTACGTCACTTCTGACGTTTTTAGTCACGTAAATCTAAGTAAGTTGGCCACATAAAACCACTCAGACATTTCGAATACTAAACATTAGTAGTGCAATCATTTACCTCTATCCCGACCTTAAATAACTACCAGCCTCTCTAAATTCGGTTGTGATTGTTTTTTTGCTCTTCAATTAGGGGTAAATTTCATGTATTTTCACGCCTCCCAACGCTTGCTGACTAAGGATTAACATTGGAAAAGCACGAAGAAGTCCTAATCTCAATTCGCCAAATTATTCGCGCTATCGATCTACACTCTAAGCGCTTGAGTAAAGAATCCGGCTTGACTGGGCCTCAACTAATCTTGATGCGCTCGATTAAGGAGCTCGGCGAAGTCACTATTCGCGAGTTGTCGAACCACACCAATATGAGCCAAGCTACTGCAACAACGATACTCGATCGTTTAGAAAGAAATGATCTAGTTAAGCGCGTACGCAGCAATCAAGACAAACGTAAAGTCCATGCTCACCTAACGGAAAAAGGCCTCGACGTCTTGAGCCAAGCGCCAATGCCCTTACAACAGAACTTCATAAATAAGTTCCAACGACTAGAAGAATGGGAACAGTCTTTACTTCTCTCTTCAGTCCAACGTATTTCATCAATGATGAATGCTGAAGATATCGAAGTAGCACCAGTCCTAGAGCTTGGAAGCATTACTAAACCTGAGTAACCCCGCCAGTTTGAACTATTGCGAGTATGGTCTAAAGTTTACTTAGGCTTAAGCAATTAATCTCAACAATAAGACGTCCATTATTGCATCGGATTTATTGTTGAGGCTAACTGGCGAAGGGAACTAATGAATAATAAAACAGGCTTAGATCTCGATACAAATGACGCCATTCTCAATATTCACCAGCAAAAAGAAGTACTGAAAACTGTTTCAATTCTCACGCTCGTCATTTTTGTCCCTCTTGCGATAAAAAATGTCTTAATTGGTGAGACGGTGCTCGCAATTGTATTGCTCGCCTTTGAAATATCCTTACTACTTGAAGTTGCAGCAATTATTTACAATGATCATAGGCTCATTGGTAACTTTATTCCTTTGAGCTTACTTGGGCTATCGGTAATCATGGCCATTGATATCTTTGGCGCCCTTGCGACTTACTGGGTATTTCCGATCCTAATTGCGCTGGTTTTCCTATTCCCTCAGCGAACTGCTACCGTAACCAATTCCCTTCTCATCATAGGAGTGACGGCGACCATCTACCCACAAGAAGGCGCAGAAGTCACAGCAAGGTACGCATTTTCTCTGGTTGCTACGGTTGTTATCGTTCATGTTGTAGTAAAAGAGGTACGCAAACTTCAATCTGAGCTTCGCCATCTCTTGGAGAGAGATTCAATGACGGGGGCTCTCAACCGCCATCAGCTTCACTCAAGCTTAGATAACGCTATCGAGAAGTATGGTCACTCAACGATTGTGATGGTAGACATTGACGACTTTAAATCCATCAATGATAACTATGGACACGATGTTGGCGATAAGGTCATCATGCAAATTGTGGACTCAATTGCTCACAATACTCGACCTGAAGATTTGCTCTTCCGGTTAGGTGGAGATGAGTTTTTGCTGCTGTTCCATGGCATCGACCAGTATGCAGTTGAAGCAATAATGAACTTGGTAAGTCAAAACGTGGCAGAGCAACCTTACCCATTTAATGTAAAGGTCACATTGAGCTGCGGGGTCGCTGAGTCAATTCCTTTTGAAACCAGCCATGCATGGATGAAAAGAGCCGACCTAGCACTCTATCAATCGAAATCTCTCGGCAAAAACCGCGTGTCTATCTACTGCGATTCAACCCAATCTCAACTGGCAGAGTATCTCGAAACGACATCAGATAAACACAGCAACTTGGTTAGGTGAATACAGGTAATTCACTCGACTCTTTCACTTGCCTGATAGCAAGGTGAGTATGAATATCTTTTACGTTGTCCAAGCGTTGTAACTTACGAGTAAATGATTCGTAACCACTGAGGTCCTTACTTACGACTTCCAACAAGTAATCGTAAGCGCCTGAGACAACATGGCAGCTCGTGACTTCTTCCATTTCGAGAACGGCTTGCTCAAAAGCATCAATTGAGCTTGCTTGGTGGTTGTTTAGACTGACTTCCACAAACACCGTCATTCCAACGCCGACTGATTTCTTATCCAGTTTTGCTTGGTAGCCTGCAATGATCCCATCTTCTTCTAATTTTTTTATTCTGCGCGCACATGGAGAAGCAGAGAGCCCAACCTTATCGGCAATGTCCGCTGTCGATTGTCGTGCATCCTTTTGTAAGAGGGACAATATATGCCTATCAATTCTATCCATAGTAGACCTTACTAATTTATCGCGTCATATTAAGACTTTTTAGCGATTACACGCTCATAAAGTGAAATGTTTAGTTAAGTTTGCCATACAACACCAAAGCTTACGATTCATAATTAGTGATAGATTAAACAAATCGATAACATAATTATGATTTCTGGATACTTGGCAATGATTGCCACTTTGCTGCTTTGGTCTGGCTTCTTTCTCTCATTAAGAAGTGGGGCTCACTCTGACCTCACCACTGCCGATATCGCCATTACGCGCTTTCTTATACCTTGCTTAATACTATTGCCCCTTGTACTCCGTTCGATTACCTCAATCAAAATCGTACCTAAACGCTACATTACTGGGATGTTTGTAGGTTGCGGCCTTCCCTACCTACTGGTAGCAGGCACTGGTATGCAGTTAGCGCCAGTGTCAGATGGAAGCGCACTCATTCCCGGCACTCTACCATTGTTTGTTTCAGGTATTGCTGTATTGCTGTTTAAGCAGCCATTAAGTCAGCATAGAATATTTGGTTTGATATTCGTTGTTGTCGGCATTATTGCTTTCCTTTCCCAGAGTCTAACCCTGCTCGACAATCAACTCCTTCAAGGGCACATGCTGTTTTTGCTTGGTAGTCTTATGTGGGCAACTTTTACGATTTGTGCACGTGTATCGAGCTTAAACCCTCTGGTAACGGCTGGGTTTATCTCCTTACTTTCGACACTACTCCTTACGGTGTGTATTAGTTTTGGGTGGTTGGATAGTCACCTAGCGACCACATCATTTGTCCACTGGCCTTGGAAGGAGCTATTTGGACATGCGATGCTGCAAGGGGTGGGAGCAGGCGTTATCGCTGCCTTTACTTATCTACACGCAATCTCTGTGCTTGGCGCAGAGAGAACGGCAGCATTTGGAGCTGCAACACCTGCTATCGCAACATTACTGGCTATTCCCGTCTTTAATGAACAACCTACCGTTCTAGGTTGGTCAGCTCTGATCTTGGTTTGCTTCGGTAGTTTGGTGGCAAGTAATATTTTCATGAAGCAAGACAACTCCATGTTATATCAACCGCCTAAATTCAAGTAGATAGCGCAGACTGAACCGATGATAATCGATGCTCTAAATAACATCTGAGCATAGCGTTTGATATTAATAACAAACGGGGAAACCACCAGCAGCGCCAACAATACATATATTGCGCTGTTGGTGCTGTTGACGTCTAAAGCGACTATAAGAACTAGCCACACAATGACTTCAAGGTTTTTTAGGTGGATCTTTTTACCCAGAGCGGTAAGAAAGAGACCAGCAGCAAGCGAAGGAATCATTAAGAATATTAGTTTTCTTTGTTAGTCTGTAATCAATATTAATGATAATGATTTTCATTTGCAAATATAATTTACCTGTTACCGCTTACATGCGAATTGGAGAATCGTTTAAAAAGCGTTTATAGTCTCCACCACATTTGTAGATAAGGATTAAGCTGTGAAGACTCCATGTATTGCCGCATGTAAAAATGAAGGTGGCATTTGTAGCGGATGCAATCGCACTGTTGAAGAAATCACAACATGGAGATATATGACAGACGCAAAGCGTGAAGAAGTAATGAGTGCGCTAAGTGGTAAATCTTCTACTCACGATTGCCCTCAATGTGGGGAGCGAGCTACTTGCGATATCAGCTTAGGTAAAAGTACCTGCTGGTGTTTTGAACTGGAACAACGAGATACTTCATCGCTAAGCAATACCGACTCATGCTTGTGCAGAAAATGCTTAACAACACTACCCATCGCATAAATATCCTCAATTTCCTGCATCAAAATTTGGATTAGTTTTTCTAATCCAAATCATAGATTTTTATCTTGCTCAAGATCACACTTTTTCATTGCCAGAGTTTCTAACTCACTCTAATATCTCGCGCCTGAAAGTTCCCTTTCTCTTCTACTAAATTAGCTCTGTTACGGCAAAGCTATCGGTTTTTTGCGTTTTGAATTTAGGTGTAATTGGAAATGTCCGCGTCTTCTCAAGTGATTAAATTAACTTTCTTGATTGCTATTTTGACCGCTGTTGGCCAAATGACTCAAACCATGTATGTCCCGTCTATCGGTCACATGGCGAACGAGTTTTTGGTCTCCCCAGCCGCTTTGCAAGCAGTTATGGCGTGTTACCTAATTCCTTACGGTCTATCTCAGTTTGTATATGGGCCTTTATCAGATCGCCTCGGCCGTAAACCGATCATCATTGTTGGCTTAGTTATCTATATATTAGGTACTGTTTTGGCGTTATTCGCTCACCAATACGAATGGTTCTTGGCTGGTAGCTTCATTCAAGGCTTAGGTATCGGCTGTGGTGGTGCAATGTCTCGCACGTTAACACGCGATATTTTTTCTGGTGCTGAGTTGCACAAAGTTAACAGCCTAATCAGTATGTGTGTGATTTTTTCGCCATTGATCGCCCCGGTGTTAGGTGGGTATTTAACTGAATCGTTCGGTTGGCGCTCAAGCTATATGTTCCTAGCCCTCTTCGGCCTAGCGGTTGTTATCACTATGATGACAAGTTTTATTGAAACGCTACCGAAGGAAAAACGCCGCTATGAGAAAGTAACTGACAGCTATCGCTATGTGCTGTCTGATCGCCGCTTTCAAGGCTACCTTATTTGCCTTGTCGCTACCTTTTCAGGTGTGGCAATTTTCGAAGCTGCGGCCGGTGTACTACTAGGTGGTGTATTACAATTGCCGGCGACTACAGTCAGCATATTATTTGTGTTACCTATTCCAGGTTACCTTGTGGGTGCAGGTTTATCGAGCATTATTGCCGCTAAAAAGAATGAGAAAAGCGCCCTAATGTTTGGTTTGTTCGCGATCATGGCTGGTTCACTCATCGTTTTGATACCAGGGCTACTTGGTCAAACAACAGCATTAACATTAGTAGGTGGCGCGACGATCTACTTCTTAGGTGCAGGTATTTTGTTCCCGGCCGCCACTACTGGTGCACTATCACCACTTCCATATCATGCAGGAACAGGTGGTGCTGTTTTGGGTGGAATGCAAAACTTGGGTGCAGGCTTAGCCACTCTAGCTGCATCTATGATACCGACAACAAACCAAATGCCATTAGGGGCTCTGATGCTACTAATGTCTTTACTTGCTTTAATTGGCCTGATCCGCGTTTACCGTAAACACGACCAGTCTAATGATCAAATGCCGCTAGCTGTTTAACTCACAACTCGTTCCAGCCGCTTCTGGCTGGAACGAATATCATAGTTTTCTAATAAACCACCATTCTCTGACAATACCCACCCAATTACTGATATTAATAACAGTAAAAAATCATCCTTCTGAACTAAAATCAAATCTAAAGACTTAGTTAGGATGTAGAGTATGAATATCAGGAAACTTGGCGCTCTAAGCGCCTCAATCACCTTAATCCTTACCGGTTGTAACTCTGGTGGGAGCTCTTCGACATCAACAACTCCGGTTACACTATCTGTTTCTGACGCCCCTTTAGACGATGTGTCAGAAGTTGTTGTTACTTATAGTAAAGTTGCTTTTCTTCCCCTTGATGGTAGCTCGCCGTTGCTGTTTGATGTTTATAAAACAGATGACGAAGGCAATTATGTCGATGAGAATGGCGATCCTCTACCAGAAGGAGATGACCCACTGCCTCTTAGTGTGAATCTGCTTGATTTCCAGGGCGGTGACTCAAAATCTCTTGTTGAGAATCAAGCGATCCCAACAGGCAACTACAAGCTGTGTGTCTTTGCCCATGACGGAGACCACCCTACTTCTCCTTCTTATGTGGTCGAAAATTTGAACGACACCCAAGTTCCATTGACTGTAAAAGGCAACGGTAAATGTCCACAAGGCGTTGGTGAATTTGAGAATACCGGTACCTTGTATTTCAACGATACGTTCGTCGTAAACGAGCAAAACAATGATTACGTTGCCGAATTTGATTTACGGCGAGGGCTGAAAGAGGACTCAGGGGAATACACCATCCAGCGCACTTCAGTCATGCTAGTTAACACAGTTACAACTGGCGAAATAGAAGGCTCGATATCACTGGCAACCTATAGTGGGTGTGAAACAGATACAACTAGCGGTAATGGTTATTCACATGCAGTCTACTTATATGAAGGCAATGTCGCTCAAGCAGACATGGGACCGTTCGCGGGCACTGGTATAGCGACACCAGTAACTGCTGCAAATGTCATCACTGAGGATGATGGGCTAACCTATCGATATGAGTTTGGTTTTGTTGAACCAGGCACCTATTCACTTGGTTACACTTGTACTGCGAATGATGATTCTGAGGAAGGAATCGTCGATGGTGAAACGTTCTCTGTATATACTTCACAAAGCGATCTGTCGGTATCCGCAGGTTCAGAAGTAAACGCAGATCTCTAAATTAGAAAAGGAGCTCTCTGATCTCCTTTTTCACAACTAATGACTACCACTTTTTCATGATTCGTCCCATTAGATTGGGGTGATAAGACCAGCAATGATCAAACATGGTCATCAATTCTGGGTTGCCATATTTCGATAAACTGATCGCATGAAAACGGTTCTTATGCTCTTTAAGTTCATCAACTTTGGCCATCATCTCTTCTGACTGTTTAGGTGCAATAAAATCAGAAATAACCACCATGTCGGCGTTTCGATATTTATCACCAGTCATAAGATCGATCGATTTCATTAGCACCGGCTCTAAATCGGTTCCACCATGAAAACTGTAAGTTAAAAAGTCACTGGCTTCTCTTAAGCCATCTTGTCTGGTCAACTCATAAGTAATTTGCTCTGAAGAGAACAGGATAACGTAACAATCTCTGTCTTCAGCCAGTGCAATTTGCATCAAAGCGTATGCCATTGCTTTGGCGCATTGCTCGGGAAAACCACTCATAGAACCAGACGCATCGACACATATGATAAACGGCCCTTTTTCAATATCCACTTGGGCATTATCTGGCTTTTGAGCGCGTACTTTTCTGAGCGTACGAGATTTACCCTGCATCTTGTAGTTCATCAAGCGCTTATCGACCAGGTGCTTATAGAACACTACTTCCAGTTCTGGGTAAGCAAGGAACATAGTTTCATTAGGTAACAGCTTGTTGAGATCGTCTCCTTCATGAATCCCCACAATGTCATCGGTCGCTTTATCAGACTTCTCTTCAACGATCTGCGGCTCTTCTAATGGCGCTTTGTTCAAATCAGGGTCATCGACCTGGCTTGCCATACGCCCTAGTTTTTCTGCGATCTCTTGCAATCCCTGGTTCTTTTTCAGAAACTCTGCATGGCGCTTCATTACAGTCAAATCAGTCTTACTTAAACGGGCGGAGGCCATGTCCCACAAACGGCCAACACTACTCTCATCCCCTTCTTCAGTCACTTTATCCATGTTTTTCATGGTTTCCATGCGCTGATAAAGATCTTTAAGCACCTTTTCTTTATTCGCTTCCAACTCGGTTAGTTGGGCTTGGCGAATAGCATCTGATAGACTTTGATACCATTGGTCGCAAAAGTAATGTGGGAACATCGGGTTGTTTACCCCTTTGTTCTTTTCCATCAAACGCCGAGCTTGTAAGTAAAACGCTGAATGCCACTCTAACTTTTTAATCACTTCTGGAATCTGCTCAAAAAACTGGGCTTCATTCCAATAGATAACTTCTTGGTAAAGCGCCAACTCTTGCTGAAAACGCTCAGTCTCGCATACCTTAGTGATACGTTTTTTAACGCTACCACGCCACTTAAGTAGGTGGTTTTTAACCGAGGACTTAACCCCACGGTTTTCAGCAACAGCCATCACCTGCGAGCGGGCCATCAAGTCATTGACAGCGGTATCAATAATACCTGAGTCAGCTATCATGAGTGCGAGGTTTAATCCATCAGCGCCTAACATTCATTTCTCCTATTCAAAGAATTGATTTAAGGTCTTAAAGCGGAAAACCGTACGTTCACACTCGGTTTTGGTCGATTCCAACACTTGTTGGAGGTGTTGTAAGCTCGCTTCCATTGCGCGAGGTATCTCTTGCTCTACAAAACTGTGAGGCAATGCACCATGGAAGTTAGAGCGTACTCTCAGTAGATGATGTTCTGCATGTTCTAGTTGCGCCATCGCTTGCTCAGCTTTTGCAAACCACTCTTGGTAAAGTTCTTGGTCTAAGCCTTTATTGGTCACAATAGAAACCAACACCGCGCGGTTTGCGATATCTTTAATCACTAGGTTGTTTGCGCCATCAACATCAAAGCGCAAACGGACAAGATTGGTATTGGTGTTTACGTAACCGTAAACATCACCATGCCCTTCTTTAATCACACGTTCTAATTCATTCTTAGGCACATAAACCCAACGGCTGTCGCCCTTTTCTGACTCTGTTACCGACATATTGCTTTGTAGCAACACGAGTTTTACCAAGTCGTAAGCGCTACCCACTTTGTAGCTCTTTGCATCCGAGATATCGTAACTGTGAATTTGCTTTTTAAGTAAACCTGTTGTCGATTCCATCGAAAGCATGACACCAAATTCAGATTCCAACTCTTCTTGAATTTCAGCGAGTTCTTCACGACACAAGGTAATTTGCTGCTCGACGTCTTGTTGATCAAAAGCTCGCATCAACGCAAACTCTTTGATTACCTTACGGACGACTTCTCGTGATTCAGGGCTGTTCCACAAACAATCTTGTAATAGCAGTAGGTCTAGCGGGTTAATTTCATCACGACCATTAAAGAATGCGCTGGCCTTAAGCAATCGAACCGCTTTCTTCCAACGACGGTCAGATACGTACATATCAGTATCTGCAATATCGACACCCGTAGACTCTTCAGCGGCAGTCTCTAACATGGTTTTCAGCTCAAAAAGCTTTTCAAACACAGAATCAGACAGTTCTAGCTTATCCAATTCACTTTGCCACTGGTGGTATTCTTCATCAGTAATCGCCAAACCTTCAGGTAACTTCGCCTCTTGAGGGGTACCAACCGTCAGCATCGATTTGAAATTCTGTTTATTTTGAATACGGTTAACGAATACTCGAACCAACATACGGTCGTAAAGCGCTTCTAAGCCGCTGTCTTCATCTGGCAATTCATTTGATGCTGAGACAAGCAGACGCATTGGAACACGTTCAATGTCGCTGCCATTTTTAAAGGTTTTTTCGTTAACCACCGTCAAAAGTGTATTTAAGATCGCTGGGCCGGCTTTCCAAATCTCATCTAGAAAAACCACTTGAGCCGTTGGCAAGTAGCCCTCAGTTAATCGAACGTAACGACCGTTATCTTTTAACTCTTGGATACTAAGCGGGCCAAACACTTCTTCTGGCGTAGAAAAGCGCGTCATCAGATATTCGAAATAAGAGGAATTGTCAAACGCTTGGATAAGACGCTTTGCTATCAAACTTTTCGCAATTCCCGGAGGGCCAAGCAGGAATACGCTCTCTCCAGAAAGTGCTGCTAATAGGCAAAGTTTAATGGTTTCTTCTCGCTCATAAACACCATCCGATAAGGCTTGAGCAAGTTTATTGATCCTTTCAGAGAGTAATGCTTTTTGTGAGTGAGATACTCGAGTCGGATTTATCATGCTTACCTCTGATTATGAGCAGACTTATGTATAAGTTTATACATTTGTTATCACTTTGTTACAAGTGCATTTTTTAGATAGGGCAAATCTTTATATCAGATGCAGATACAATGTAAGCCGTTGAAATCAATGTTTGCAATAATGCAACCGACATCACTAAATGTGTGACTCATCCTACATGGTAGTTGGGGTTATTTCTTTCATTAGTTAGGAGAAGCAGATAAGGTATTGGCAGCGTTAGTTGTAAAGTAAAATAATCATGATTCCTTCCGATACAGGCAAGACCATTCATACATGGAAACGTATCTCTTTAGTAGAAGAGCCGATTTCACTCCCTAATGGCAAAGAGATCATTCACACCACGATTGTGCACCCAGGTGCCACTGTCATATTGCCGCTGACCCAAGATGGTCACATCATTCTTATCAATCAATTTCGACCATCACTTAAAAAATGGTTATTGGAACTTCCCGCTGGAACCATCGAAAATGCGGAAGAGATTGAGCAGTGCGCGAAACGAGAGTTAGAAGAAGAAACTGGCTATAGTGCAAAGCAGATGATTTCGTTGGGCCAAGTCACTCCGCTTGCGGGGTTTTGTGACGAAATCCAATACCTTTTTGTAGCAAAAGGACTAGATAAAACCTGCCGCTATGAATGTGATGATGACGAGGTAATTGAAGTCATTACCCTCAGCATCGAAGAATTAGAGCAAAAAATTATTAGCGGCGAAGTAACCGACGCTAAGACCATAGCTTGTCTGAGTAAAGCTAAGCTATGCGGATACCTATAGGAGTAATTTCAATGGATTTTCGTTCAGATACCGTAACCAAGCCTACCTCTGCAATGCGCAAAGCAATAGCGGAAGCACCTGTAGGCGACGATGTTTATGGTGATGACCCAACGGTGAACGAACTTGAGCAGTGGGCGGCACAGCGCCATGGCTTTGAGGCTGCTTTATTCACCACTTCTGGCACACAGGCTAACTTGTTGGGGTTAATGGCACATTGTCAGCGTGGGGATGAATACTTGTGTGGGCAACAAGCACACAATTACAAGTACGAAGCTGGCGGTGCTGCTGTTCTTGGCTCAATACAGCCTCAGCCTATTGAAAATAACCCTGATGGGACATTAGATTTTGACAAACTAAAAGCCGCGATTAAGCCTGACGACTCGCACTTTGCGCGCACTAAGCTACTTAGTTTAGAGAACACTATCAATGGCAAAGTGCTACCAATGTCTTACCTCGAGCAAGCGAGAGAGTTTGTCAATGAACACGGGTTGTTGCTGCACCTAGATGGTGCCCGTGTTTACAATGCAGCTGTCGCTTTGGACATTGATGTCAAAGAGATTGCGAAGCACTTTGATTCAATGACGATCTGTTTATCCAAAGGTCTCTGCGCACCCATTGGCTCATTACTACTTGGTGATAAAGCGTTTATAGATAGAGCACGCCGCCTACGTAAGATGGTTGGTGGCGGTATGCGCCAAGCGGGAATTCTTGCTGCTGCAGGTAAACTTGCGCTGACAGAGCAAGTTGAACAACTGAAAGTTGACCATGCGAATGCCAAGCTACTCGCTGAGCGCCTAGATCAACTACCCGGTGTGAAGGTTAATAGCGAGTTTGTTCAGACGAACATTGTATTTGCTAAACTCGACAGCAACATTGATATCCATACGATTGCTGAAAAACTTAGCCAAGATGGCATCACCATCAGCCCAGGAAACCCGATTCGCTTTGTGACTCACAAAGACATCAGCGAGCAAGATGTGCTTTGCTTCACAGAGAAGTTTTCTTCACACCTCTCTTAAATCATTTCTTGATCTGACACCATTGAGCTTCCCCTAAGGGGAAGCTTTATTATTTTTCCTGTTAATAGTAAACAGGTACTTTCAATGATTCGTGTGCTCGTTCTCGCTTCTTTCACACTCTTTTCTAGCATCTCGCTCGCTAGCCCTAACTTTGGTGATGCTAAGCTTGGTAAGGTAAAAGCGCCAAGCTGTATTTTCTGTCACGGCCAAGACGGCATCGCTTCGAATCCGGCTTACCCTCATATAAAAGGGCAGAATGCGCAGTACCTGTTCCAGTCGATGAAGGATTATCAAGACGGCAATCGTACCGGCCCACTTGCTGAAATGATGAAAGCGCAGCTCTCTCAACTCAACGACCAAGATCTCAAAGATATTGCAGCGTATTTCTCTAGCCAGTAGTGAAGAATAGAACGACGAATAATGATGAATATCACGAATATTGATATGTTATAACATAACCAAACGATATCATTCGCATTATTGCATGCAAGATAAGAGGAATTTCATACAAATCCTATAATGGTAAGCTTAGGGCGTGTTGACCTTTCGCGGTTAAATTTTGTTCGAGATAAAAGCGTTTTAATCGCGGCGAGAGGTTTGTCGCCTAGTCATTCTAAGCAAAACACCTCTCAACAAAGAGTAAAACGCTTTTAGCCGAACCCTTCGGGCAGCGTTTGTGGCTTATTTCTGCTGCGTTATCGGCTTATCAGGTAGAGCAACTACGATTCAAAGCCTCTGCCTTGCATAAACAACCCACAAACTGCTGCAAAAATCAGCTCGAAAGGTCAACACTCCCTTGGATCAAGTTTTCTTCTTATGCACTCATTTATAGGGACAAACAATGAAATATAGCCCATTGGCATTAGCCTTCCTGTCAGCAGTGGTTGCTTCAGGGTGTACAACACAAACTTCGAATGAAACACCATTCGATCTTACTATTTTACATATCAATGACCATCACTCTCACTTAGAGCCTTCAACCCAGAAACTCAAACTAGCAGGCCAATCGACATACACTGAAGTAGGTGGATTCCCAGCACTGATTACAGCTTTAAATCAACGCACAGAAGCGAACGAAAACGTATTAAAGCTTCATGCTGGTGATGCTATCTCAGGCACACTTTACTACGCTCTATTCAAAGGCGAAGCCGATGCCGCAATGATGAATCATGCTTGCTTTGATGCTTTTGCACTGGGCAACCACGAGTTTGATGACGGTGATGCGGGTTTAGCACAATTCTTAGATTGGATGAATGAGGGAGAGTGTTCGAAAGAGACCGAAGTTCTAGCGGCTAACGTTATCCCGAAACAAGGCGTTTCCCCTCTTGCAATGAAGTCAGCCAACGATTATTTCAAGCCATACACGATAAAGCAGTATGGTGAGCACCAGATTGGTATTGTCGGTATTGATATTGCGGACAAGACAATGAATTCATCAAACCCAGATGAAACCACTCAGTTCTTGAACGAAGTTGAAACGGCGCAAAAGTACATTGATGAACTGGTTGCTAAAGGGATCCCTAATATCGTTTTACTGACTCACTACCAATACTCGAATGATCTGCAACTTGCACAAGCTCTTACTGATGTGGACGTCATCATTGGAGGTGATTCACATACTCTCTTGGGCGATTTCGCTGATGTAGGCTTAAAGAGTGAAGGCGCTTACCCGACATTAATGAAGAACAAAGATGGTGACCAAGTATGTGTTGCTCAAGCTTGGCAATACTCACAAATTCTTGGTGAGTTGTCCGTATCTTTTGACGGTAAAGGCAAAGTCTCGGCTTGTAATGGTACGCCACATCTATTGATTGGTTCCGAGTTCAAACGCAAAGACGAAAACGGTAAAAAACAGAAACTTGAAGGTGCAGAGTTGGCCGCTGTTTTAGCTGATGTAGAAGCACAACCTAACCTTATTCAAGTTAAACCGGACGCTGCAACACAACAAACCTTATCAGCGTTTACGCAAAAGCTTGATGTCATGAAGGATCAAGAGATTGCGCAATCTTCCGAACTCCTGTGTTACGAGCGAGTTCCTGGTCAACAAAAACACAACGGTGCAGACGGCTGTGATACGCACACGAACCTTCACGGTTCTCAAGTTGCCGACCTTGTTGCACAAGCGTTCTTAGCACAGACCAAACGTGCTGATGTTGCGATTCAAAACGGTGGTGGTGCTCGAGCAAACATTCCGCAAGGTAAGTTCACCGTTGCGGGTGCTACGAAAGTGCTGCCATTTAGCAACACTATGGTGAATCTTCAAATGACAGGGGCGCAAGTTAAGAAGGTGCTTAACCAAGCGGTAGACAAAGCTTACGCAGAGTATGTCGATAACAGCGCTAAAGGTTCAGACGGTGCCTACCCTTACGCCGCTGGTATTCGATATGACGTTGACTTTAACCGACCTGAAGGACAACGCATTCACAATGTAGAGGTTAAAGCTAAAGGTGATGGTACTTGGTCTAGTTTGAGCGACGATAGAGAATTAATTGTCGTCACCAATGACTACATCGCAGGTGGTAAAGATGGCTATCTTGCCTTTGGTGAAGTCTCTGCCGATAAGTCGAAATACGAAAACACGTTAAAGCTCTACACAGAGACCTTTATCGACTACGTCCGTAACCTAGCAGCAAACGGTAAGAAGATTGAAGCCGTTGCAGAGGAAGACCGCAGTACCCAAACGTTTACACCAAAAGCGAACTAAGCGCGAACAAAATGGCCAAGGTAATTACCTTGGCCATTTTTCCAATCTCTATATCAGCACAAACTGATTAAGTACGATAAAGCACTTTCACAACATGCCAACCAAATTTGGTTTTGACTAGATGCGGTACCAATGTTTCGCCAGAGAAGCACACTTTGTCGAACTGAGGAACCATCTGACCGCGGCGAAACTCGCCCAAATCACCACCCTTTTTGCCTGACGGGCACGTAGAGTATTTCTTCGCTAATGTCTGAAATTTAGCGCCTTTTTTAAGCTGCTTGATGATGTCTTCTGCTTGCTCTTTATGTTTGACCAAAATGTGCAGAGCAGCTGCTGTGTTTGCCATTATGTTGCCCTTGAAACTTTATTACGGGCCAGATTGTATCCTAATCACTTCACTTCTTCATCCTGACAATTGATCTATTCGACATTGAGTGGTGATTATCTAGGCTGTTAGCAACACATTTTATATATCTAGATTGAACAACTAGCGAATTTAGTTACTATAAAAATAACCCTTTAGTTTATGTGCAGTTGGAATTCCCATGGCAAAAGTCGCGAGCAAAGCAAATCAGTCGCAAGGTATGTTAATGTTCACATTAACTTCTAACCAGCAGCTATTTGCGATCGGTACATTAAAGGTACGTGAGATCGTACCATTTATGCCAACCACGCAAATTCCTTATTCGCACCATCACGTTGTGGGTACTGTGACCATCCGGAACATGACGATTCCAGTAATCAATATGCCTGCGGCAATCGGCTTTAGGCCGATACAGCCTGAAGAATATGAATCGTGTTATCTCATCGTAACGGATTGTTTGCGCACTGTAGTCGCATTTATGGTTCGATCTATTGAAAAAATCATTGAATGTGATTGGAAAGCAATTGAATCAGCACCACAGTCAGCAGGAAACAATGTATTCGTTACCGGGATTACCCGCTTTGAAGATAAAATTGTTCAGATGCTGGACGTTGAACTGCTTCTCTCAAAAATCTATCCGCAATATGAATCCACCAACATTCCGATGCTAACAGATATTGAGCGCGAGCGACTTAAGGCATTGAATATCCTTTTGGTTGACGACTCATCCATTGCTCGAAAGCAGCTTTCAGACGCGCTAGACAGTATCAATATCCCATATCAAATTCGCAATAATGGTATTGATGCCTTAGAAGCAATGCGTGAAGAAGCTGAGAAAAACACACCAATCGATTTACTGGTTAGTGATATTGAGATGCCTGGCTTAGATGGTTACGAGCTGGCCTTTGAAACGCAGAGTGATTCGAGATTAAGTAACGCCTACATCATTTTACACACTTCTCTTTCAAGTGAAATTTGTGTCGACCGAGCACAACAAGTAGGCGCCCATGAAGCTCTAGAAAAGTTTAATGCCGGAGACTTAATCAAAGCGATGTTGCGCGGAGCCTCGATGCTGGAATCCGGCAACTCAGTGACCGAACACATCGAAGTAGACGTATAAGTTTAAACAACGCCTTGTATTTATTCGCTCTATATCTGCTAGCAAATACAAGTTGAAACACATTTGTGTTACTTGAAGGTAACACTAACACTTTACAACATTATTACTTTAAATAATTGGCGCCAAATTGATATTAATTCAAGCATCTATCAACCAAATCCGCTAAAGTTAAAGTAATTGGTAAGTACAATAAGATCCATAAGAATGACCGACGACGATTACAAGAGATCGACAGCAAATTTAAAAAAAGCAGTCCCTCTTATGATGAAAAATCACGTACCGGCCACGCCAGCTAACTATGCGCTTTGGTACACCTACGTAGATAATGCAATTCCACAGCTCAATCGAGAGCTTGACACGGTTCTTGAAAACTACGGTATATGCCCTCCTGCGACAGGAGAGCAACTGTATAAAAACTTCGTCGCTTCTCGTGCTGAGACCGACATGCATGACTTGAGAGCGAATATCGAACTGCTAATTGGCCAAGTAGCCTCTTCCATGACGGACACACTTGCTGATACGTCAAACTTTTCCGCAATGATCGATAAGAGCTTTGAAAACCTTGAGAAAGTAAAAGACGACAATATGTCTCTTGAAGAGGTAATGACTGTCGTTCGCCAACTTGTCGATGAGTCCAAAGAGATTCGCCACTCCACCAAATTTCTCAACAACCAGCTTGAGTCTGCGAGTGAAGAAATTCAACGTTTGAAAAGTGAACTTGCTGAAGTTCAACAAGATGCGCTATTTGATAGCCTTACGAGCTTGTATAACCGTCGCTCTTTCGACAACGACCTTCATACACTGTGCCAAGCAGGCCAAAACCTGTGCTTAATTTTGGCGGATATTGACCACTTCAAAGGCTACAATGATAACTTTGGCCATTTGTTTGGTGACGCGGTAATTAAAGGCATTGCGAAACGTTTACATATTAATGCACGCGACGGTGTTCATGCCTATCGCTTTGGTGGAGAAGAGTTCGCATTAGTCGTGCCAAACAAACAGCTTCGAATTGCTCGACAATACGCTGAGAGCCTTCGACGCTCTATTGAGAAACTGTCCATTAAAGACAAACGCACTGGAAAACAAGTAGGTAACATTACTGCTTCATTTGGTGTTGCTGAGTTGCAAGTCGATGAAAGTGCCGAATCTCTCATTGAACGTGCAGATAAGCTGCTATACGAAGCGAAGCAACTGGGTAGAAACCGAGTGATGCCACTTTAGACGTTAGAAAAAAGCCCTTGAGATTCTCAAGGGCTTTTACTTTGTGTTCTGCGTATTTACCTACCCATCTGCGGTGATAGTCTCAATTAGCTCACTTAGCACCTGTTCAGCTCTATCATTATCTATTTGACATGTTCCCGCCGCTTTGTGTCCGCCCCCACCATACTTGAGCATCAATTCCCCAACGTTGGTCTTGGAGCTGCGGTCAAAAATCGACTTACCTGTCGCAAACACGGTGTTTTGTTTCTGGAATCCCCAAAGCTTATGGATTGAGATATTACATTGTGGAAACAGCGCATAAATCATAAACCGATTACCGGCATAAATGGTCTCTTCGCCAGTCAAATCCAGTAGCACCAAATTCCTATGAACAGTCGCGCATCGCTGTATTTGCTCTTTGAACAACACTTCATGTTCGCGATACAAGTCTATACGTTCTTTCACATCCGGCAGCTGCAATATCTCATCAATAGAATGATTCTTGCAGTACTCAATCAAATCCATCATCAAATTATAATTGGAGATACGGAAGTTGCGGAAACGGCCAAGCCCTGTCCTTGCATCCATGAGAAAATTAAGTAAATTCCACCCCGTTGAATCGAGCACTTCATCACGAGTGAACTGAGCCGAGTCCCCTTTATCTACGGCTTCCATCATATCGATCCATGAAGAAGGAAATGTCTCTTCTCCTCCATAATGCTCCCAAACGACGCGAGCAGCAGAGGGAGCTTCTGCATCAATGATATGGTTCTCTTGATTATCTTGATTTCTAAGTGTTTCCGATAGATGGTGGTCAAACACTAAGTGCGCTTCTGCGACATATGGGAGGTTAGTCACTATATCTCGAGAGTTGATTTCAATGACACCATCTTGCATATCTTTGGGATGGACGAACTTAATGTCATCGATCAAGTTCAATTGTTTCAGTAAAACGGCACAAACTAGGCCATCAAAGTCACTGCGAGTTACAAGACGATATTTCTGCTCAGACATCATGCACGTCCTATGCTTAAACGATTTAAATAGTATTGAGTACCATATTAGAACCAGTACGATTGTTTTAACAATAAAACGACCGGTTAGTATGATCAGTCTCTTATTATTTTAGTATTAGTCTTCCTTTTAACAAACTTAAGACAATGTTTTTTCTCGCATATCCTATACTGGCATGCGAGTTGTTGATCCAATTGGAGAAATAAAATGAACAGAGCACCTTTAGTACTGGCTCTCGCTGGTACCTTAGCATTAGCGGGCTGCGCTAATGAGCCGGATGAATACGAAGTAAAAGAGTATACTTCAATGGCAAACCCAGCCGCGGTTTACTGTGTACAGCAAGGTGGAGAGTTAGAGACAGTTAACGAAAATGACCAACGTCTTACTTACTGCGTTTTCTCAGAAGACAATCGCGTCGAACAGTGGGAATACTATCGTAATAACCACAACAAAGACCAAGACTCTTAAGCCTCCTGTTGGCCGCTTTCAGGATCTAATAGCCTGTTTAAAGCGGTCAGCTCCTTATGAAACGTGCTTAACTTTGCGTTTAACTCCTCTTTAGATACCTGTTCATCAGTTGACGTGACAATATCATCCAATAAGGTAATTTGAGCGCGACTTGCCATATCTTCTGTAGTCGTGAGAAGAAATTCCAACGCTCGCTTTGCTATTTTGTAAGGCTCTTGGCGGACAGAACCAAGCGGCTGAGTTAACTTTCCACTTACAGCTCCCTCAAGATAAACACGATAAACGGTCAGTTCATCAAGCGCTAAGAATTGCGCCGCTTTCCGCCCTTGATGAGGATATGTCACTGAGCAATGCTCAGACTCATCGAGTTCTACTCTCAACAAGAGCCCTGCAGCTTGACACCGATCGACTAAGACTTTTATTAGGCCTTGTTCATTCATCAACCTCTGTATCTGAAAGAGCCGCTTTAGGTGATAGTCATTACTGACTAAACAAACCTTCACTTCACTATTTGCGGTGCACACTCCAGATTCTATCAATTTAATTGCTGCGTTCTGTACATTCTCAATCGTGTTCGTCGATTCATTTTCAATAATTAACGCTCTTGGCCGCGCGCCATCGACAACATTAAGCTGCTCATAACGTTCAAACATCGCCTCGGCTTCTGAAACAGTTTGCCCTTCAGTCACCCCACCACAAAACACTAAGGCTGTTTTATCGGCATCAAATCGTTCAAGAAGTTCAGGTAAAGCATCGACTCGACTTATCCCTTCCTCAGTCAACTGATCACATACCAATCTTTTACCTAGAACGATGATCACATTGCTAATACACTCAATTTGCTGAGTTCTCACTTATTTACCTCTGTTTGAACGATATCTGTACAAAACTAAATTTTGTCTGTAGTTTACTGAGTTAACATTATGTTAACTATTATTAAGAGAGCCTTACCTAAAGGCCTAGTCAGTCAAGATAAGTACAGGAATCAAGTTTATGCTGTCGATTTTCGATATATTTAAAGTGGGCGTGGGGCCTTCAAGCTCCCACACAAACGGCCCAATGCTCGCAGGTTACCACTTTACAAGACTTCTTGCGCAATCAATCACTAAAACCCATCGCGTACAAGTCGATTTATTCGGATCATTATCACTCACTGGTAAAGGCCACCACACAGATCGAGCGGTTGTCCTAGGACTGTTAGGCAATAAACCCGACACGATTAAAATGACCAGCGCTAAAGCGGCTCTAAAACAGGCCATCGAGGGCGGCACCCTTAGTCTTGCATCAGCTCACACCATCAGCTTTAGCTATGAAAATGATATCCTATTTCACAGTGACAACCTTCCGCTGCATGAAAACGGCATGTCGATCACAGCCTATGACGCATTAGGAAATCAACTCGCTACAGAAACTTACTACTCTATTGGCGGAGGATTCATTGCTACTGCTGATGAACTAGAAAACGGCAAAAGCGAAGCTGACGTCGAAGTGCCTTTCCCTTTCTCCAGTGCAGACGAAATGCTGGAAAAAGCTGAAGAAAACGGCTTAAGCCTTGGCGGAATGATCCTACAAAACGAACTCAGTTTTTGGCGAGAAGATGAAATTGAAAATAAAGCTGATCAAATCTGGAAAGTCATGACGCTGTGTATGCAGCGAGGTTTTGAAACGGAAGGAATATTAGAAGGCGGATTGAATGTCACTCGTCGCGCACCGAATTTATTGAAGAAACTCGAAGCCAACGCGGCCATTGAGAATGATCCGATGGAAATAATGGACTGGATTAATCTGTTTGCGTTTGCCGTCAGTGAAGAAAATGCGGCAGGAGGACAGGTTGTCACCTCCCCTACCAACGGAGCAGCAGGTGTTATTCCAGCCGTACTTATGTATTACCATCGTTTTATCAAAGAACTAGACTTAAAACAGCTTAAAGACTTTATCGCTGTCGCCGGTGCTATCGGCATTTTATATAAAACTAATGCTTCTATTTCAGGAGCAGAAGTAGGCTGTCAAGGTGAGGTCGGCGTGTCGTCCTCGATGGCGGCAGCAGGACTTACAGCGCTTAGAGGCGGTAGTAACGAGCAGATTTGTATCGCGGCAGAAATCGCCATGGAGCATTCATTAGGTATGACATGTGACCCGATTGGCGGGCTAGTTCAAGTGCCATGCATCGAGCGTAATGCGATGGGTGCGATGAAAGCGATCAATGCTTCTCGTATGGCTCTGAAGAGAACGAGCAAATGTTTGATATCGTTAGATAAGGTTATTGCCACTATGTATCAAACTGGTAAAGACATGAACCGAAAATATCGAGAAACATCATTAGGTGGATTAGCAGTCATCCATGTTTCTCCACCGTGCGAGTAAACGACCTAGACCACAAAGCCCCCGCCATTATGACGAGGGCTTTTATTTATCAACTAAACCTTATCGCTCATAGCCCAAACTGCTGTCAGCATATCTTGTCCAAATTTAATGCTGCGCTCAGGAGACCAACCATATAAAGGATCAGGATAATCGTTGTTGTCTTTAAACGGCATTTCAACTGTATATGAAAGACACTTAAACTGTTCTCCCACCCAGTTAGACCCAACAGTTAGGTTGGCTTTTCCTGGCTCATCTTTGTCGTACCCATGTTGGTCTTGAAACTCTGGAGTGACGTTAAACAAAGCTTGCTTGAATCCATCCTCCAAGCCAGCTAAGCGCTCATCGTAAGAAGGGATACCTTCAGAGCCTGCAACAAAGTTGTAAGGGATCGCCTCATCACCGTGAATATCCAAGAACATGTCTACGCCAGTCGCTAGCATACGCTCACGTACTAAATAGACTTCAGGGCTTCGCTCCATTGAAGGAGTTTGCCATTCACGATTAAGGTTCACACCGATAGCGTTACAACGTAAATGACCTCGAATCGCGCCGTCAGGGTTCATGTTAGGCACCACATATAACACGGCTTTTTCTAGTAAAGCGCGAGCAGTGGTATCATCGTCATCAAGTAAGCGCTGAATGAGCCCTTCCATGAACCATTCTGCCATCGTCTCACCTGGATGCTGACGTGCGATCAACCAAATTTTCTTCTTACCTTCGGCAGGTTCGCCGAAAGTGAGTAAACTCATGTCGTTACCATCTAAAGTATGACCAAGGGTCTCTAGCTGACAATGGTGAGCGCTTTGCGCCATATGAAGTAAATCCAAATGACGATCGTAGCTGTAAGGCGCAAAGTACGCGAAATAAACTGAGCTTCGTTCGGGGTATATTGAAAACGTTAGTGAATCTCCATCAAATTCGGCAGGAACTCTAAACCACTCTTCTCTATCATACGACGCAACAACATCGTACCCTTCCCAACCTTCAGGGTAAGCCGACCCTTTTAGGTCCAATAACTTGATCGTATGCTTCTGCTCAGCTTCACTTTCCAAGCGAAAATGGAACCATTGATAGAATTCGGACTGGTTATCATTAGGAATTTTAAGCTGAATGTCTTCCATATGGTCAGCTTTAACGACTTCAATACTACCACTATCAAAGTTACTGAAGATCTTCATAGAGTTACGTTCCTTTTACATTTGAAGTAATCGACCGCAGGCTAACACAAAGATAGCTGACGAAAAACCAATTTCAAGCTGAATCAATGAGAGTCATAGATAGACAAATATCCAACGCAAACGTTTTAGATCAATAACATTATAAAAATTTATGCGAAATTGAGAAAAAATCGTGCATCAATGACAATTTCTGCGATAATTGTTTCAATTTATAACATACCACAGATGATAACATGTACAGGTGTTAATACTGTGTTATACCAATAAAAAGAGATTATTATGTGGAATAAACTGAACAAATCAATGATGTTCTGCCAAGCTATGTTTGGCTTATCATTCTACGGTGTGATGGTCATTCTGACTCGCTTTTTTCTGGAAGATCTAGGCTACAGTGAGGCAGACACCATGATGGTCGTAGGTGCATTTTCCTCAATCGGCCCTCTATTCGCAATTGCTGGTGGTTTTATCGTCGATAAGTTTCTCGGCTCTTATCGCTCATTGACTATTGCGTATGGTTCTTTCGCAACTGGATACGTATTACTCGTTTTAGGCGCATCGACTACAAACATCCCAATGAGTCTAGTCGGTATTGCATTAGCGAGTTACGCCCGTGGTTTGATGTCTCCTTCATACCCAAGTTTATACAAACGTACCTTTGCCACTGAAGAAGAGTTCGAAAACGGCTACCCAGTCAACTACTCAGTAAACAACGTTGGTGCATTGTTAGGTCAATACCTATTCCCAATGTTTGTTCTTGTAATTGGCTTCCATGGCAGCTTTACACTTTCAGCGGTGATGGCTGCGTTTGCTTTCGCTACTTTAATCATCTTTAACAAACAACTTGTCACCGTTGGAGCAGAGATCGACCAACAACCAGTGAGTGCTAAAAAATGGGCGGCGTTTTTAACTCTGTCAGCAGCAATGATCGGCTTGGTATTTTTCATGTTCTCTAATATGGATGTCGGCAAAAACATTGTGTATGCGATCGGTGCCGCTGCAATTTTGTACTTCATTTCACTCATGTTCAAAGCAAGTAAATCTGACGCATTAAAAATGGGCACAATTTTGATTATGACCGTGCTCACAACTTGTTTCTTTGTGTACTACGGTCAAATGATGACTTCCATGACAATGGTTACGATCAACACAATGCGCGGTGATCTATTCAACATTATTCCAATTGCACCAGAAGCATCAATGGCGATGAACCCTCTATGGTGTATCGTTGCAGGTCCAGTGATTGCAATGACATTCTCTTCATTAGAGAAAAAAGGCATTAACTTCTCTACAGCAACAAAGATTGGCTTTGCATTCATCTTTACTGCGATTGCATTTGGAATCTTAACTATGGCAGTGATGAACATTGGTGAAGATGTCATTATTCGTCCAGAAGTATTCCTAGCTATCCACTTCTTCCAAGCATTCGCAGAAGTGATCGTTGGCGCTCTGGTTGTTGCATTTATCCTTTCTGTCGCTCCGAAGCATATTGAGGGCTTCTCAGTATCACTATTCTCTGTCGCGATGGCATTAAGTGGTATCGTGGGTGCTGTGTTCTCAACATCTATCGCACTAGAGAAAGGTCAAGAGATCACCCAAGAAATCGTACAAACTGTGTATGGTGAATACTTCCAACTACTGACAATTCTTGCTGTCGTCATGGTCGCGATCGCCCTAGTCTCTTCGGTAGTCATCCGTAAAATGCTTGAAGCAGCGCGCGCTGAACAGCCGCCTGAGATGGTTGAAGCTGAAAGCTAATCAAGTTCATAAAAACAAAGCCCCGGCATAAAACCGGGGCTTTTTGTTTGATTACGTAAACGTGGAGCTAGAGAAGAGTGATTTCCGTTTCAATACAAATCGCATCGTGGCGCCAATACTCGATTGAACAATCAATCAACTCTCCATTTTCACCGTAGTTGATACTCTCAATCATCAAGGCTGGTGTACCTACTGCGCAGTGAAGTGCTTGAGCAATGTCACCTTGCAAACTCGTTGTTACGATTCGTTGTCGGGTTTTGGCGTAAGAAATTGCAAAGTGTTCACGGTACGTTTCAGTTAGTGACGCTGATATGTCCAAATCAAGCAAATTAGGCATTAAGTCGGGGCGAACGTAATGTGTCACATAGCCTATAGGTCGATTTTCGAGGAGGCGGATACGTTCAACTTGGTAAACATCAGAAAAAGGGGGCAACGACAACATACTTGCAGCTTGCTTGTTAGCCAAAACACTTTTCGCTAAAACAACAACAGTATTAGGTTGACGATTTTGCTCCGTTGCACGCGCACGAAAGCTAAGCAGCTTAGCAGGGTTAAGTTTTAGTGGAGCGCTAGAGATAAACCAACCTCGGCGATCCTCTCGATAAATCTTACCTTCAGATTCTAGTAATGAAAGTGCCTCACGCAGTGTCACTCTCGTGGTGTCAAACGACTCAGCGAGTTTACGCTCAGATGGGAGTTTTTGTCTTGATGCGAGCAAGCCCGATTCGATTTGCTCGACGATCGCATCCTTAATCTTAATATACTGCAACTTATAATCCACCAACGCTAATCTTCACTCGTTAGCGCATTATACCAATAACTTGGGGTACGGTCTGTTATTCACACTCGTTACTCTGTGAACATAAACGAACTGACATCTTGAAGTATGGAACGTCAGACTTATAAAAGCGGTCTCCCTCACTTCTAAAGCCGAATTTTTTATATATCTCCATTGCGCTCTCACGCGCATCGCACCAAAATTCCTGAGTATCTTCTTTCTTCAACTCACCGATGATATGCGTTAACAATGCACTGCCAATACCTTGATTTTGATGGCTCTCTTTTGTGGCAAACTTACGTAAACGACTGACTCGACCCGCGGTAAAAATGGACGCAACGCTCACCAATTCATCATCTACATAGACCCCGTAATGAAGCCCAGTTTCATCCTCATCGACACGACAAAATTCGATGCTTCGGTGTGGCCAAAGTACCTCAAAACGAATGGGTAATGTGTCTGTTGCTGTGATTCTTCGAATATCCATTGCCACTCCTTTACAGTTAGGAGTCCACTTTGCCTACAAACTACAGCCTTTGTAAAGCAATTGGTCCGAGTGTCAGCGCTGGTAAGTGATACTACCCACCTCAATACCATCTAGGAAATAAAGATATCGAACTTTATAAACCCGCTACAAACACTTGGAATTGGCTAATTACACTTGCGAGAGCCAAGCTACCTTCATAGGTTAAAGTCCAACAATAGAAACCAACGTTGATAAGTGTCGATAACCAAAACAGTAGGCGGAAGTCTAGATTGGTATATTTGTGATGCATTATGGATTGAGCGAATAGCGCCCCTGGCCAACCTCCACAGAGATTTAACACATAGAAAGCGATATTGGGGATTTGCACTCCCCCGGTATGCTGCGCTTGCTTGTCAACAGCGTAAACCAAGTAAGTAATGGTGGAAAATGTAATAGCGGTGACTAACGCTATTGGCGGAAAATTGAGTAAAAAAACGCTAGCAACCATAGTTGAAACAAACCAAATTGCCACCGCAAGAGGAAAGCTAAATACAAACTGTCGTTCGACATGTACTGCTTTTATCTCTCCCTGATCGTCTTTAGCTAAACGAAATTGAACTCGATCTCTTAAGCGAGGTGGATGCCCAAACGCTTCAAAATCAAAGAGATCAAACCTAACCTGAGCTTCCTGATCATCAACTGCTATATAGCCATAACCTTTATGATGATTCCACTCACTTATCGTTCCTTGAATTGCCATTTTTATCTTCCTGAAGCCTCGATATGACTACTCGAAGCGCTTTAAGCCTAACGTAACGTTTTAGAATTTATAAATATGCCTATTAACTATAGTCAAATAGGAAACCACAGGCATAACAACGCTCACACAAATTAACCGAAATGAAAATATTTCCATCAATAATCGCTACTGACAGGTTCTGACAAGAGCACGTTTTACTATTGCTCCTGAACTCAAACAAAACGAAGGAGAAGTTACATGGACAACGTCATTGAAATCGTCACATTTAAGTTATTGCCTAACTCTAGCCATGAAGCACTTGTAGAAGCTGCCAAGCAGAGCCAAAATTTTATCGCTGACCTTCCAGGGTTTCAGTATCGCTCGACGAGTTACAATTCTGAGCAAGATGTTTGGACAGACGTGGTTTACTGGGATTCGCTCGATGAAGCCAAATCTGCCAGTGAGAAGTTTATGCAGTGTGAAGACTGCGCTCCACTTCTTGCACTGATTGACCCAGAGAGCGTTAACATGCAACATCAAACAATCAAGATGAGTGATCTGGCTAAA
The DNA here is from genome assembly GCF_984391705.1 of Vibrio sp. NCBI lineage: Bacteria > Pseudomonadati > Pseudomonadota > Gammaproteobacteria > Vibrionales > Vibrionaceae > Vibrio > Vibrio sp. The sequence goes on from NZ_CFHWOM010000006.1 coordinate 107,692, forward strand.
AAGTATCAGTAATCTTAGCTACTTGGAGGGCTGTCGCCCTCCTTGATTTGAAACTTTAAGGACCAATATGAGCAAGTCTGAACGGCTATTTGAATTACTGACACTGTTGCGTGCAAAGCGCTATGCGGTGACAGCATCAGATCTCGCCCAAAGCATGGAGGTAAGTGAGCGAACCATTTATAGAGATATCCAATCTCTTGTGAATTCTGGCGTCCCCATTCAAGGAGAAGCTGGTATCGGGTATTTGCTGCAGCCAGGCTCCCATCTACCCCCTCTCATGTTTACCGAGAAAGAGATGGTTGCTATTGAGTTGGGAATGCGAATGGTACGCGCTTGGTCAGATAACGAACTTGCTGCTGCATCTCATTCCGCATCAAACAAAATTCTGTCGGTCCTCCCAGATGCGCTCAAACGCCAAGTGGAAGCATTTCCACTACTCGTTCCGGATATACATACTTCAACCACTGCTTCGCACAGAGGACAATTGCTAAGACATGCCACTGATTTAAAACTCAAAATAGTCGTTGAGTATACTGATGAAAAAGGAGCGAAGAGCAAGCGAATCCTCCAACCCCTTGGTCAGCTATTCTGGGGAAAAATCTGGACGCTTGTTGCTTGGTGTGAATTAAGACAGGATTATCGTCACTTCAGGCTCGATAGGATTGATACCCTATCGGTAACAGAAGATGTGTTTGAAACAAGTGAAGGAAAGAGCTTCGAGCACTATGTTTCCCTCCACTCGCCGAAAAGTAAGTAGTCTGTTCACACTATTGGCATAATGTGTAAAGCAAACCCGCAACCACTCATGTCCGTCTCTGTGTCAAACGCAACCCTTTCTGTGAGATACGGCGGCAGCGCCTCGATGTCCATATCCCTTACATGAAAGAAAATTGTTTCCGCTGAGGAGTCAGCCCTGATCAGGCCGATTCCATGTTTTTCATCCCAACTTACCACTCTGCCCGACATCGCCATAACTGCTCTCCTATCGATACTAGTCACTTGTACTGCAACACAGGGAAAGTGGATCACTGACAAGAGTGAGGTTTCCATTGCATGAGGTTAACGACTACGCCAGCAGAATCTCTTTGAGCTCAAAAAGAGTTTCGACTTTATAGCTCGGACCAATTCCTGGGATATCTGCAGCGCCAGATGTGTTCAACCAACACGTTTCAATTCCGAAATTGATGCCACCCAAGATATCTGAATGTGGGTTATCCCCTACCATTAATATTTTCGTTTTACATGGTAAGCCCATTTTCTGGTGCGCATAATTGAATATACCAGCATCAGGTTTTGCCACCCCAACTTGCTCAGAAATGATCACCTGATCGAAATAGTGACTCATCCCAGTTCTTTCCAAACGAACAGCTTGAAGCTCGGTAAAGCCGTTGGTAATAATCCCCAATTTTGCTTTACCGTGGATGGATTCAATCAGCTCCTTTGCACCAGGAAGTAGAGTACAGATATCCGCCATCGCATCCAAGAATGAACTATTGAGTTCGCTTGTCGTGGTTTCTAGCTTCTTCGCCCATTCAGTAAAACGGGTATGTTTAAGTTCATCCGCTGTGATTTTTCCATCTTGATAGTCGACCCAAAGAGGCTTATTCACAGTTTGATAATGTGCAAAGTCTTGTTCGGTAAAATCTATACCTTTGCGAGAGAACATCAATTGCATGCCTTTGAAGGCATCAAAGTGGAATAGTGTTTCGTCTGCATCAAAAAGAATCCAATCGTACTTCATTTTTCTCTCCTCAAATTGGCGCAGCCAGTGTAAATTGTTTTCCTTAGGATGATAATCCTTAAATATAGAAACTAATTGTTTACCTAAGGTTGACTATGCAAGCTTTTTCTTCAATACCCGTCTTTGTCGCAGTCGTCGAGAGTGGTGGCTTCTCCGCTGCAGCTGACAAGCTACACATTACCAAGTCTGCAGTCAGTAAACGCATCAACCAGCTAGAAGATGAGCTTGGGATTAGACTCTTAAACCGTACCACTCGCAAACTCAGCCTTACGGAAGCTGGACAACGTTACTATGAGTACGTGTCGCAATCACTGAGTTTGGCTCAGCAAGGCATTGATGCGGTAACAGAGTTGCAAGGCAAACCACGTGGAAAGCTAAAACTCACCGCTCCAATGTCATTTGGCGTGCTTCATATTGCTCCGCTTGTTGCGGAGTTTTTAAAACAATTCCCTGATGTCGAAATAGATCTTCAACTTGAAGATCAGATGGTGGACCTAATTCAAGAAGGCTTTGATCTAGGAATCCGTATTGGCCACTTGCCTGATTCAAACTTGATCGCCAAACGTCTTTCCCCTTGCCACAGCGTGCTATGCGCGTCACCAAGTTATATTGAGAAGCACGGCTCCCCCACCAAACCAAGTGAGCTTTCACTGCATAACTGCTTGCAATACTCCTATTTTCGCGGGGGTACAGAATGGAGTTTCTTTTCCCAAGGAAACGAATATAAGGTTGTACCTAAAGGTCGTTTGAATGTGAACAATAGTGAGGCGATCAGACGCGCATTACTCGAAGGCTTAGGGATTGGTCAACTTCCGACCTTCATCGTTGCTAAAGACATATCTGCAAATAGCTTACGCATCGTGATGCCAGAATACCAACTTCCAACGCATGCAGTTTATGCCGTATTCCCTCAACGCAAACATATGCCACTCAAGGTACGCGTTTTTCTCGATTTTATCAGTGAACGACTTGATCAAAATAATGCCTACTGGGATACCTGTCTTTAATGACTTAATGTGACCCTGTACTCATATTCACTGATTAGTCGCGCTAGTCTATCAATCAGTGACTCAAAGCAATTTTATAAACGGCTATAGACTGCACAATGAAGCTAAGAATCACAGCAGTTGGAGTCTGATATGAAACGTTTTTTTCCATCAAGTGTCATGCTTATTCCCTTCGTCGTTAAACACTACTCTGAGCCAGATTCTGACGAACAGCCTACATCAGAAGAACAGCAAGATACCATCAAGGAAGTGGAGCCTGAGCCAATAAGCTAGTGAGAACTTGCTTACTTTATACTGGCCAAACTGAGAGGAACCACTCAACAGAAACACATCATCTAAGCTAGCCTAGTTATATTCCATGTATAAGGAGGACGACGATGAAAAAAGTCGCGGTCATATTGAGTGGCGCAGGCGTATTTGATGGTGCAGAGATACATGAATCAGTTCTCGCACTGCATGCTATCGAAAAAGAAGGGGCGAGCTGGCACTGCTTTGCACCCAATATAGAGCAGCTTCATGTAGTGAACCATAAAACCGGTGAAGAAATGCAAGAGAGCCGCAATGTTCTAGTGGAGTCAGCTAGGATTGCTCGCGGTAACATTGAGGATGTCGCAAAGCTCAGTGTCGATGATTTTGATGCGTTACTCCTGCCCGGAGGTTTTGGCGCAGCAAAAAACCTCACCGACTTTGCCGTCAAAGGTGCAGAATGCAGCATCAATACCCACGTTGCCACGGCATGCCGGGCTTTTGCTACGGCAGGTAAGCCTGCAGGATATTTATGTATTGCTCCAGTGATTATACCCATGATCTATAAAGATCAGGTTCAAGGGACAATAGGAAATGATGAGGCAACCGCAGCCGCTTTCAACGCCCTTGCAGGAGAGCATATCGATTGTCCGGTTGATGATTTTATTATTGATGAACAGCATAAGGTTCTTTCCACTCCCGCTTACATGTTAGCCGGGTCTATCTCAGAAGCGGCCACAGGTATCGAGAAATTGGTCAGCAAGCTGATCGAGCTGGCATAAAACCGCCTTATTTCAAAACGCCCATTGAGACTGGTTCTCAATGGGCATTTTTATTTTGGATGCTTTATAACCAACTGTATTCATTGATAAAAATACAATTTCTGTTGAAAAAACGATTGCGCCAACCCACGAATATTTAACAATATTATTAACGATAAATATGCAACAAGAGTTACATCACACTTTTAGCTCAACACTACCACTTATGGATTAGAGAATTGCTCAAGATCAAATATGGCTCATGAAATATTATGCGAATCTAAATGCAGTTTTTAAATCCGATAATAATGGAGCAATCCAATGACAAGTGCATTTTTCATCCCTACAGTTAACCTTATGGGTGCTGGCTGTCTAAAAGACGCAACTGACAGCATTCAATCTCAAGGCTTCAAAAAAGGTCTTATCGTTACTGACAAAATCTTGAACCAAATTGGTGTTGTAAAACAGGTTCAAGATCTTTTGAACGAGCGAGCAGTTGAGACTGTAGTATTTGACGGCACACAACCTAACCCTACTATCGGCAATGTGAACGATGGCTTAGCATTACTAAAAGAGAATGACTGTGACTTCGTTATTTCTCTTGGTGGTGGCTCTCCACATGACTGTGCTAAAGGTATTGCTCTGGTAGCATCTAACGGTGGCCAAATCGCTGACTACGAAGGTGTTGATCAATCAGCGAAGCCAATGCTACCTCTTATCGCAATCAATACAACAGCAGGTACTGCATCTGAAATGACTCGCTTCTGTATCATCACTGATGAAGAGCGTCATATTAAGATGGCTATCGTAGACAAGCATACAACGCCACTCATTTCGGTCAACGATCCAGAACTTATGCTTGCTAAACCAGCATCACTGACTGCTGCAACAGGTATGGATGCGCTAACTCACGCGGTTGAGGCTTACGTTTCTATTGCTGCAACACCAATCACTGACGCTGTCGCTATCAAAGCAATTGAGTTGATTCAAGCTCACCTACGCACAGCAGTAGAGAATGGCGAAGATATCGAAGCACGTGAGCAAATGGCTTACGCTCAGTTCATGGCAGGTATGGCATTCAACAACGCTTCGCTGGGCTACGTACATGCAATGGCACACCAGCTAGGTGGTTTCTACGACCTACCACACGGTGTATGTAACGCGATTCTTCTACCACACGTACAACGCTACAACGCGCAAGTGTGTCCAGAGCGTCTACGTGACGTTGCTAAAGCAATGGGCGTGAATGTAGAAGAAATGACTGCAGAGCAAGGTGCTGAAGCAGCTATTGATGCTATCGTTGCACTTGCGAAGGATGTAGGCATTCCTGCTGGTATTCAGCAACTTGGCGCAAAAGCAGAAGATATCCCAACTCTTGCGGACAACGCACTAAAAGATGCTTGTGGCTTTACTAACCCTAAACAAGCAACGCACGAAGAAATCTCTGCAATCTTTACTGCAGCGATGTAATGTAATAATTCTTTCCTTTACTTTAACGAAACCTCCCTTCGGGGAGGTTTTTTTGTACCTCTAACCTATCTATTGCGTACTACACTTTCTGAAACCGCAGGAGGTGAACCATGAAATATCTGCTCTACACTTTTCTTGTGCTAATTGGCTTTAACAGCTTTGCTGGCGAAAACAAAATTTACAATGTAAATGGTAATGAGTACGAAGGCTACTGGTCTAAAGCGTCTGATACTTCTCCACTTGTGTTGCTTGTCCACGACTGGGATGGCCTAACTGAGTACGAAGCGAGAAGAGCTGAGATGCTTACAGAGCTGGGCTATAACGTTTTCGCGGTCGACCTATTTGGTAAAGGTGTACGACCCACAGAAATGAAAGATAAAAAACAGCACACAGGCGAGCTATACAAAGACAGAAAAAAGCTTAGGGCGTTGATGCAAGGCAGCCTAGATTACGCCGCATCACTTAATGGTGGAAATGATCATGTCGTCGTCATGGGCTACTGCTTTGGTGGAGCGGCCGTTCTTGAATCAGCGCGAGCAGGAATGAAAGCGAACGGCTTCGTCACCTTCCATGGCGGATTGAAAACACCAGATGGTCAAAATTACCAAGCTGCAAGTGCCCCTATTCTTGTCTTGCATGGCACTGCAGATTCTGCGATTCCTATGTCTCAATTTGCGGCACTTGCCAGTGAGCTAGAAGCCCAAAACGTTTCCCATGAGATGATTACCTACAGTGGAGCACCACACGCATTTACGGTTTTCGACAGCTCACGTTACCACAAACTAGCCGATGGAAAATCGTGGCAGCGATTCACTGAGTTTCTCACTACACACACCCGCTAAAACAAAAGGCTAGAGAACACTCCCTAGCCTTTACTTACGCAACTTACCTTATTTTAATGCATACCTAAGGTGCAGAGTCTATTTCTACTGGTAGGTAATGTTTAGGCTCCAATTTGAGCCACTCAGGCAGTACAGTACCGATAGAAATCGATGACCATGTACCAGATAGAATCCCTATAAACATAGCCGTTGCGAACCCTTCTAGGGCATTACCACCCATAATCCACAGTGCAGACACAGTTAACAACGTTGTGCCTGATGTCACCATAGTACGAGAGAAGGTCGCGATCACCGCTTGGTCGTTGATCTCTTCTGTTGGAGTTGATTGTTTAGCAACCAGCAGCTCACGAATACGGTCGGCGATAATGATTGAGTCATTCAGTGAGTAGCCCAGTATGGCAAGGATTGCAGCAAATACAGTTAGGTTGAACTCCATTTGGGTCGCAGCGAAGAAACCCAAAACGAGCACAACATCGTGAATTAGCGCCAGCAGAGAACCACTCGCCAAACGCCATTCAAATCGGAAACATAGGTAACCCAAAATACACATCATCGAAATAAGCAGCGCTAAGCCACCTTGGTCGACTAGGTCTTCTCCTACCTGAGAACCAACCATACTGTTGCTTACCACAGTGACCTGATGAGAAACCTTCCCTAACACACTCTCAACGTCTGGTGCTGCTGTCCCCTGCTCTGGGATTGGGTAGCGAATAACCCAGCGTCCAGCTTCGTCAGAGTGAGTAACAGACGTAAACTCACCTAATTCAGGCTGAAGCGCCTCAAGTAGATCATTGGTCGTTAAACTGTTATCGACCTGAACTTCGGTCACCATACCACCGGTAAAGTCTAAGCCCATATTCAGACCGCGCGCACCCAGTGCAACCAGTGAAATCACCATTAACGCCACCGAAACAACGCTCGTAATGTAGCGAATTTTACGGATGTTTTGTTTTAGATATTCGACCATGATTAAACCCTTACATCACGACGACTGTCGCGTCCCCAAACCAAGTTAATAATTGCGCGAGAAGCGAACACACCACTAAACATACTGGTCAATAGACCAAGACCTAAGGTCAAAGCAAAGCCCTGGATCGGGCCATTACCAATGGAGTACAAAACAACCGCGGTAATCATGGTCGTGATGTTGGCATCAAGAATGGTGCTCAATGCGCTGCCAAAACCCAAGTCGATGGATTGGGCAAATGTCCGCCCTTCAGCTAACTTGTCTTTAATACGCTCAAAGATGAGAACGTTAGTATCAACAGCCATACCGACCGTTAAAACAAGACCCGCGATACCCGGCAAGGTCAGAACCGCTCCAGGTAGCAGAGCAATCAAGCCCAGTAAGCTCACCATGTTGACCAACAGCGCTACGTTGGCAACCCAACCAAGACGGCGGTACCAAAGCGCCATAAAGGTCAATGTCATTGCAAGGCCAAGACCTAGGGCTGCAAAACCATTTTGAATGTTTTCAGCGCCTAAGGAGGCGCCAATAGTACGCTCTTCTACTATGGTCACAGGGGCGGTCAATGAGCCAGCGCGCAGTAGTAACGCTAAGTTTTGCGCATCTTCCATAGAACCTGCTCCTGTGATTCGGAACTGGCTACCTAGTTGAGATTGAATCGTTGCCACACTGATGACACGTTCGCTACGCTCTGTTTCACCTTTCGCATTCGTCGTATATTCGCTATAGACCGTAGCCATAGGTTTACCGATGTGCTTGCCTGAGAAGTCACTCATAATCTTGCCACCAGCGTGGTCAAGGGAAATGTTTACTTCAGAAAAGCCCATCTTATCGATACCAGCACGAGCATTAACAATATGCTCACCAGTCAATACAGCGCGCTTACTTAGCACGACATCGCGGCCGTCATTGTCTTTTAGTACGATATCTCCGTAGCCAAGTCCTTCAGATGGCGATTTCGCTTCATGGAACGCGAGTGTTGCCGTAGCACCGATTACATTCTTGGCTTGCGACGGGTCTTGAACGCCTGGCAACTCGATGCGAATACTGTGTTCACCCTGGCGTTGAACTGCAGCTTCAGTAATACCAAGTTCCTCAATACGATCACGCATAATTTTCAAGTTTTGGGTGATCGTAATCGTCTGGAATTCTGTCTTATTTTGCTGGGTTGGTTTCACTGCTAAATAGTCTGAATGACGCTTAATGTCCCAACCAGGATAATTCTGTTTAATGTAAGACGCCGCTTTATCAAGTGATTCGCTTGACTGGCTTTTCACATCAAAGCCATCAACGCCAACTTGAGCAAACTTAACGCCACGAATACGCTCTTGACGAAGCATGTCACGCATTTCATCCACTAATGTATTGCGTTGCTCTTCAAAGGCTTTATCGATATCGACGTTAAGTAGGAACTGCACACCACCTCGTAGATCGAGACCTAACTTGATTGGGCTAAAGCCCATTTCACCCAACCACTCAGGGGCGACTGAAACGTACGAGAAAGTAATCGTGTCATCTTTACCGATAAGCTTGTTCAAAGCCTCACGAGCGTGGGTTTGCTGAGTTTCATTTTCAAACACTAAGGTCGTGCTATTACCTTGCTGTTGAATGCGTTCAGCTTGAATGTTGTTTTGATCCAAGTAGCGGTTTAGCTCAACTGGATTATTTAGCACTTTATCGTTTTGTGACGTTGTCACCTGTATGGAGGGTTGTTCACCGTACCACGTTGGGATAGCGCTGAGTGCGAGTAGTACAATCGTTACAATCAGCACCACGTATTTCCACGCTGAGTAATGGTTCATTACACGCGCGCTTTTTGCCTTACTGGCTAAGTTTCGCTTCATAATTTTTCTTAGTATGTGTTTGACCACTTGACATAAGTCAAGGGCAGAAGTCAGGAGTAGAAGTCACCAAACGCATCAGTAAATAGCATTACTCACTACTGAAGCATCTAGTTGAACAATCGAATTTTTTCGCCAACAACACAGGTTGTTAGCTTAAGGTAGAGGAATTATGCGAATTGACTGTTTAACGCCACATACAAGGCATTAGAGTCTTTCCAACCCGAGATTCGATGGTTGGCAGAAAAAGCATTATCAGCCCAGTACGCTTTAGCGAGGATCGGGTGACAATAGAGTTTATGTGGTGGTAGTTGATTAACATCAGCTAGGTAGGAGTCCGTTTCATTGATATCAGATTCATCGATATGACGACCTGACATTCCCCAGCGATTTAAGTTGATGATAGCAACTACATCAACACTTCCTTCCGATTGAGAAACTGGACGAGAACTAGATTCTTTCTCTTCGCGAGACGCATCAAATAAGGCTTGAGCATCTGCTTGGGATAACTGGTTAGCGTTACTGATTGAGTGTGTTAAACGCGCACCAATATCACTTTCTGCTTGCGCTAAATACGCCACCGCTTGCGCTGGAAGAACCATCGCAAACAAAGCAAGCCAGAAAAGTTTTATCACGCGTTGAATCATTCACGTAACCAATTAAATTAGACAAGGCGATATTAGGCCTAACTTCACCCAGCGGCAACTAAAATAATCTAAAACTTAAGCTTTCAGTTTTGATGGTATCGATTAACGGTAAAAGATCTCACCGTTTTGTACATCAAGATAGATTTTGTTGGCTTGTTTCAATCCACCACAATAAACAAAATAGACGTCGCGCTCTTTAAACGTAAGCGAGCGCATCCAACCTTTCGTCTCTTCAAAATCTTCTGGTGTACACGTTTTATCTTTAAGTAGTTGATCTGTTTTCTTAACAAACATTTCAAAATGCAGTTTGAAGTCGTCTGAATTTTCAATATAGCTACTTACGGTTTCTCGGCGTTCATCTTTTGTAATGGTTGGCGCTACTTCTAGCAGAGCTTCCATTGGCACCCATTCTGCGACCTCAGGCCCTCCGTCTTCATAAACGTAGTATGCGGAGATTCGCCCCCAGCCGTCTTTTTTTTCTAGGATATGAAGTTTTTCGCCACGGTAGACAACGCTTTCAACAAACGCTTCATAATTTGGATATTCACGAACCCCTAATTTTTCTGGGCTAACATAATAATCCGTGACGGGAGGCTTTGGCGCTTCTTCTTCCTCTTCTTCTACAATATTTAATGGAGGTAACTCTTCCTCTTCCTCCATCATTTGGCTAGCCAGTTCCGCTTCTTGTTGGGGTTTGAGATAGAAGATGTAATAGCCTGCACCTGCGCACGCAATACCAACCAAGAGTAAGACAACCATAACAATCTTTTTCATAATGTAGTCGATTCTTTTCCTATACTTATCAAATCCAGACCAGCACAAGTTTCAGCATGAAATGGCACTCGTTTGTTTATACTATAGCGGCAGCATATCTTTGCACTTTACCTTTAGATGGCTTCGGTGCCCATTGCGATGCGCAAACTTGGAATTACACCCTCAAATTACAGCAGCAGATCGACGATAATTACAATTTTCATGCCGAGCGCTTTAATCAGTTACTACATCACCACGTGACACAACCATTACTTCATCAAGAGTTTACCCTAAATGAACTAGCTGGCCTTTGGACAGCGGGTTCGCTGGCGACCAAACACAAACTAGAAATGCAGCTCGATGCATCAAGACAAATCATTCAAGCGATAGAAGAAGAGATGATCCGGATAACGAGCCTAGAAGCCGATATCACCGAGGCATCCGAGTTATGGTCGCAACTCAGTGAGCATTGCCAAGCAATACAACTCGCCACGAATGGCGCCGTCAGCCATAACTATGCTCAGAGCAATACTATGCTAAAGAAAAGCGTCGAGCAGTTAGTTGGGAAACTCCGCTTGATTCAAAAGCGCTATGAGAACGAATTTACGTCTCTCAACCAATCGCAAGATCACAATCCCCACCAACATTAATCATCCAATGTCCTTTAACAACTGCATTGTAAGTACATGTTTCTAAACATTCATTTCTCTCACTGTGAATGTAGCGAATTGGTCCTTATTGTTAGATTAATTAATAATTTACACCCAAACCAAATGAGATTAATTATTATTTGCATAAATATTAATTATCATTACTATTTATGCATCCTCACCAACCAATAACCAAAACTTTGAAACTGTCGCTTTCTATCAAACACGTTTTGCAGATCTGGATTACAGGCACGCTTCTCGCTATCGCGAGTGTTGCGACCGTCTATTATTACGAAACAAAACAGATGCAAGACGAATTAGAACGTCGCGTAGAAATAAAGCGTAACGCATTAGATCAAACTCTCGAATCTACTCGGCATTTAATGTTGCTAACTGGCGCTTTTTTGCAGAATAGCAACCACCCTTCGCAGCAACAGTTTGAGCAGTTTCTCAGCGATCAAACTGACAGTCACACTGGTGTACGTTCGATTGTTTGGGCACCGCTAACGCCTCTTAGCGAAATTCCTCAGCTAGAGCAAGATGCCAAGCAAGATGGATTCTGGGGCTATCGAGTTGAGCCCAAAGTCGAACAACAGCTCTATACCCCACCCTTTCTGGATCACGCGACCTTACCGGTTTTTTATGTATCATCTACATTCGAAGCAAGCGATGAACTTGGACTCCGCTTAGAGAACTTACCTGAAAACATCCATGCGATAACTCAGTCTTATAATAATGAAGGTATCGGTGTCGCTCATTTTGAATTAGATGGTCAGCTAGGAATCCGGCTATTTCTACCACTATTCGAACAACCTGGTGTTCTCAAAGGCTATGTGGTAGCAAACGTAGTTCTGCATGAGTTGTTGGGCACGACTTGGCAAGATGACATCAACTCAACGGACAGTAATATCTCTGTTTACTCTATCGCTACCGATAGACACATCTTCCGCTCTCACCTCAATACGTCGTTAAGTGACAAGAAAATATCCGAACGAATTTCCACCTTAGAAAAAGCCGTACATATTGATTTATTTGATCAACAATGGATTCTATCCGTTTCAATGGTCGATAGAACTGGCAGCACAGCGATGTATGGCGCCACAGTATTTGCATTGATATTTCTACTCACGGTGAGTGCCACCCTATCTGCCAACTTTTACGCCACACGCCTGAAAGTCTCTGATCTTGTTATCGCAGAGAAAACGCAAAGCCTCGCGGCTCAAGCCGTCAAAGACAATCTCACTGGCTTATTCAATCGAACGGCACTTTCGCAGGAAGTTGAGCAGCGCTTAACTCAGCTAAAAAATGAGCACAGTCTCGGCTTCTCAATACTCTTTATCGATCTAGACCGTTTTAAGGTGATCAATGACTCCATGGGTCACCTTTTAGGCGACAAGCTTCTTCAGCTGGTGGCAGAAAGATTAAGCTCCAATTGCCGAAACAATGATGTCAGTTTTCGTTTTGGTGGAGATGAGTTTGTGATTTGTTTGCCTGAACTGGTCGATAAGTCAACGCTCAACCAGATCTGCCAGCGCTATGCCCAACTACTTAGCCAACCGTATATTCTTGATGGACAGCGCTGCTATATAGGAGCAAGTATTGGTATTTCTGTGGTCACAGACCATACACGTTCACTGACTGAGATTCTCCGAGAAGCCGACACCGCAATGTACCAAGCGAAGAACTCAAGTCATGACAAAGTGGTGTTCTTTCATGAGACCATGTTTCAGCAAGCTAAAAAACGGTTCACGTTAGAACAAGAGTTAACCAGTGCCTTAGCATTAAAACAGCTTTATCTCGTGTATCAACCAATCTATGACACGAAAAATGATGATGTTGTCGGCTTTGAGTCGTTGCTGCGCTGGAATCACCCCAAATTTGGGGCAATTTCGCCAGAAGATTTTATACCCATAGCGGAAGAGACTGGCTTGATCATTCAAATCGGAGACTGGGTCGCGACTGAGTGCTGTAAAACATTGCAACGTTTATGGCGCAACCCAAACATTGAAAAGATGCCTCGCATTAACATTAATGTGTCTGCAAAGCAGTTTGAATCTGAGCACATTTACCATACGTTATCAAGCCTTTTTCAACACGTCGATTTCCCTGCACACTTTATTGGCGTCGAGATAACTGAGTCAATGTTATTGAGTGATGATTGTAATGCGCAGCAGCTCCAACGTATAAAAGACCTCGGTATCAGCCTTTACCTCGATGATTTCGGGACCGGATACTCTTCACTATCTGTCATTAATGATTACCCTGTCGATGTCATCAAGGTAGATCGCAGTTTTGTAAGCAAAATTGCTCTTGGCCAAGACAATGCCGACAGCTTATGCCAAGCCATCATCAATCTGGCCCATACCATCAACCTCAAGGTTGTCGCCGAGGGCGTGGAAACGCCACAGCAGTTGGCCATACTGACTCAGTATCATTGCCACTACATTCAAGGCTACTTGAAATCGAAACCCGTATCGGTGTGTCAAATCGAAGCTGTGCTAAACCAAATGAAGCGCGAGACAGCATAAAAAAAGCCTGCACATTGCAGGCTTCTTACACGATGGTTGGTTACCCTATGCGATCACACTTCGCCGCACAGATAAAATCATTTTGATGCAATCCCTTAATCGAATGACTCCACCAAGTGACTGTCACTTTACCCCATTCTAATAGGATAGAAGGGTGATGAAACTCCTCTTCCGCCAATTCAGAAATTTGGTTGGCGAATGCCCATGCCAGCTTATAGTTTTTGAACTTGTACACTTTTTCAAGTTGTGGAATGCCATCTCGTTCTAGCATTTGCCAACCATCAAGTTCAGTCAATAGGAGTCTTCTCTCTTCGGCACCTAATGCCACGGCACTGCTGCTGCATGCTTCGCAGCGTAATTCATCAAGCATGTGTCACTTCCTTTGGTTCAAATAATGGGGGCAGTAACCCCGCCTTTATTGCTTGCTGGACATGAAACATCATATCCATTTGACTCAATTTATAGAGCTGTTTAATGTCTTCGAGCACAAAGTATTTGGGCTGCATAATATCAATTCGGTAAGGCGTTCTTAGCACTGTATGAATATCGAACTCATCCCGTATCGCTTCCGGGCTCTCGAGGGAGTACACCGTTTCGCCTGGAGATGAAAGTATACCGCCTCCATAGATTTTGAGTTGGTTCCCTTCTTTGACCAAGCCAAACTCGACGGTAAACCAATACAATCTCGCTAAGTAAACCCGCTCTTTTGAAGTCGCATTCTTACCGAGTTGACCATAGGTGTGTGTAAACTCGGCAAACTGGGGGTTAGTCAGCATTGCGCAGTGACCAAATATCTCGTGGAAAAAGTCTGGCTCTTGAAGGTAATCGAACTCCTCTCGACTGCGCAAAAACGTCGCGACGGGAAACTTTTTGTCAGCAAGTAAAGCAAAGAAACGGTCAAAGTTAATAAGTGCGGGAACAGGCTCAACTTGCCAACCTGTTTCTCGCAATAATATTCGGTTGATATCAGGAAGCTGGGGTACACGCTCAATAGGCAAATTCAGCATTTCCAACCCATCCAAATACTCTTTACATGCACTCTTCTCTACAAGCGCCAATTGACGAGAAATAAGGTCTTGCCAGATGCGATCTTCTTCCTGACTCCATTCAACAAACCCGTTCTCATTCACAGGCTTAGATACATACTCTGTCATTGCTATATCCTTTAACAATCTCGTTACATTAAGCCTATCGTGACGACTGTTTGGTGACAATTTAACCAGAGATATCCGACCACCAATACGTGTAACAAATATTTTACATTTGACGGTTTTTTGCTTATTTTTCAGCAATCTGATTCTGTTGCATTTGTTTGACTTTGTATGATTTTCCATCAAAACTTAAGCCAACAACAAGGATATTACCGACGAGGGCGTCATGTCGCAGTGTGTAGAAGTTCAAGGGGAACCATTGTGGAACCCAAGCCAACAACGAATAGATTCTTCTAATCTCCAGCAGTTTATCAACCACATCAACATTCAAGGTCACGATCTCAGAGGCTATACAGATCTGCACCAATGGTCTATCGACAACAAAAAGGATTTTTGGCTAGAGATCTGGCAGTTTTGCGATGTTATTGGTTTCAAAGGGGATTGCATACATGGTGAAGGTCTCGCTCGCTGGGGTAACTTCCAATCAAACAGAGACACCATTTGGTTTCCTCAAGCACAACTAAACTATGCTGAAAACCTTCTTGCGCAAGCATTCCAAGCGCCTGAAGACATTGCAATTTGGTTTAAAAACGAACGTGGCGAAAGCCAAAAAACAACCTGGCAGGCGTTATGTGATCAGGTATCAATTTTACAGCAATGGCTCGCTCACAATGGTGTTGGGAAAGGCGATGTTGTGGCTGGTTATTTGCCCCATATGACAGAAACCGTCGTAGCAATGTTGGCCACCACTAGCTTAGGTGCTATCTGGACTTCTACCTCGCCAGATTTTGGTGTTGAGAGTGTGACGGAGAGGTTCGGACAAGTTCAGCCTAAAGTGCTCTTTTGCTGTAATGGCTACCAGTTTAACGGCAAGACGTTCAATATGGAGCAAAAGAACCGCGATATTGTTCGTGCATTGCCATCCATCACCAATACGTGCCAAATTGACTATCTGCGCCAAGGCTTCACAGAAGACATGAGTAACGAAACCTTTTCAGATTGGGAAGCGATCCTCGCGAGCTTCCTACCAAGAGGAATACGTTACAAACGCATTAGCTTTAATGACCCGCTCTTCGTTCTTTATTCGTCAGGAACAACAGGGAAACCCAAGTGTATTGTTCACTCCGTAGGTGGAACCGTATTAAACCATCTCAAAGAGCATCAACTACACTGTGACATTCAACCCAAAGACCGAGTGTTTTACTATACGACATGTGGATGGATGATGTGGAACTGGCATGTTTCTGCTCTCGCTAGTGGTGCCACGTTAGTCATCTTCGATGGCAGCCCAATGTTCCCTAACCCAGATGTTTTATGGCAGTTAGCCGATGAAGCGCAGGTCACTCTATTTGGAACCTCGGCTAAATACCTTGAAGCCCTGCAAAAGACGTCGTTTTATCCTGCTGAAAGCTGCGACTTATCGTATTTAAAAACCCTTTGTTCCACCGGCTCAGTCCTCTACCCTCAACAGTTCGACTACGTTTATGCCAACATTAAAGTTGACCTGCACCTTGCATCTATTTCTGGTGGTACGGATATTTGTGGTTGCTTCGTCTTGGGTAATCCCATTTCACCTGTCTATAAAGGTGAATGTCAAGGAGCTGGGCTCGGAATGGACGTTTCGGTGTTTAACGAACACGGTGTAGAAATTAAAAATAAGCGCGGTGAGTTAGTCTGTAGAAACAGCTTTCCAAATCAACCTCTTGGTTTTTGGCACGACAATGGTGAACGCTATCACGAAGCCTATTGGAGCAAATATGAGAATACATGGCACCATGGTGACGATGTGGAACTGACAGACAATGGCGGTATGCTCTTCTATGGCAGGAGTGATACTACGCTTAACCCTGGAGGGGTCAGAATCGGTACCGCCGAGATATATCAGCAAGTGAATCAATTGCCAGAAGTAAAAGACTCAATCGCGGTTTCCCGCCATGTCGACGGTGACGAGAAAATCGTCCTGTTCGTCCAACTAGAGCAGGGATCAATGCTGAGTGGCGATCTGATGGCTCAGATCCGTACAACGCTTAAGATGAAATGTTCGCCAAGACACGTTCCAAGCGAGATTTATTCCCTAAGAGAAATACCGAAAACGAAATCTGGTAAGTTGGTGGAGCTAGCCGTCAAGCAGGTTTTGCATGGACAAGAAGTGAAAAATAAAGGGGCGATAGCCAACCCTTCGGCCCTTGAAGAGGTTATTCAATACGCCAGCGCATAGTAACCTCTGAACCAAGTAAAAAGCCCGGTCGAGTGACCGGGCTTACTGAACTTTTTACTTTTTGGCTACAGCCATTAGAACGGTAAGTTTGCCTTGCGGTGTCTCAATATCAAATGGCGTCGTTATGTCCACTTCATCAAAACCAACGCTGGTCAGCACTTGTTCTACATGCTGTTTCGTCATACCACCAGCTTCATCTTTATCCGATAACCAGTCCCAATGGACGAAATAGTTACCTTTGTCGAGTAGGCTGTAAATGATATCTGCAACATCTGCATAGTTAGGAAGAAAGCTACAAACCGATGAAGCGACCACAAGATCAAATTGATCGCGAAATGCTGGGTGCATTGCGACCAGGCCGCGGCTCAAAATGTCCACAACGGGCTCGACATTCGCGAGCTCTTTTCTGTCTAATTGTTCAATCATCGATTCAGAGCTATCAAGCGCGACAATTTCTTTTGCCAATGGTGATAACTTCTGGCACAGCAGCCCAGTTCCACATCCAAAATCTAGAACGCGAGCTCCTTGTGCGTTAATGATGCCTTGCAGTGACTCGAACGCTTTATTGGCGTATACACCTGTCGATTCTTCTTTGTCCCAACCTGCTGCGACATCATCCCAACTCGTTGCCATCATGATCTCCCTATAACTTCATTCATTTGGCATCTTCCAAGAGTATCAAAACTGCATGAAATTCCTAGCGTTTCGTTCCGTAAAACGGACAATCTGCGATTATTGTTATACTATCTGACAAAAGATCTCTCTTAATGACGAAACAATGAACTTATCCCAAATTGAAGCATTTTGTAGTGTTGCCGATACCGGTTCCGTTTCAGAAGCTGCACGCCAACTTGAATGCAACCGCACAAAATTAAGCATGGCCATCAAAGCATTAGAGAAGGATCTGAACATCGAGCTCTTTATCCGTAGTGGCAATCATCTAACGCTGTCTGAAGCAGGAAAAGCCATCTATAAAGACAGTCAGAACTTACTCGTTACCGCTTCTCGTATTCGTCAAACGTGTGCTCAGGTTTCAGGCGAGTTCAACGCGGAAGTCTGGATTGCGCGAGATGACTCCCTGCCAGACGAAATGTGGCATGAGCTATCTCATAAACTCAATAACCGTTTCCCTGCGACCGCATTTAATATTGTGTTAGCGTCCAGTGGCGATCTAGCTAATTTAGTCGCGACTCAACAAGTCGACTTTGCTTTTGGTGTCGACTATGAGCGCATTGATGACCCTCACATCACTTTCCAGCCTTTAGGCAAAATTCGCATGATGTCGGTATGCAGTGCAGAGCACCCTCTAAGTAAGATGCGCCGTGTATCTGACGACGAGCTGCGTAATGCTATGCAAGCGGTAATGGTTTACCTGAACGAGAAAGATAACCCAGAGCTACAACCCTTCTCACTCAGACATATTGGATTCTCAAGCTTTGACTACATGCTTAACACTATTTTGGAAGAGGAAGCTTGGGGGGTATTGCCTGAGCCACTGATCCGCCACCTTCTCCGAAAACAGAAACTGGCTGTTATTAAACACACCTATGGTTTAACCCAAGAAGACTATTGTATGTTCACGGCTGCCGGAATGGCTGAGCACCCAGGAATGTCCTGGCTTGCAGACAAACTGAACGAATATTTATTCGACTTTTAACCCCTTCTCCCTCACGCTTAAAAGAATAATTGACGGTTAAAATCACTGACCGTCAATTATATTGACAGCAATAAAAACCAATAACCCACTGAATTTATTAAAAAATAGCTCAAAACAAAATTTACCTGCTAATTTTTGTACAGATACAGTTTGTCAAACAAGCCTAAATTCTGAAAACTATAAATGTGTTTTCCATCGAGATCATTTTATGTGTGCTAGGACAAGCTTAAACGAAAAACGAATTCTAACTTTCTCAGCCCTTTTAGCATCTGGCTTTGCGGGTGGGGGCTTAGTACTCGGTTTGCTTGTTGGCTCACTCGTTATCGTTTTTGATGGCGTCTATTCTTTAGTCAGTTTGCTGTTAACATTGTTGTCGCTGGCTGTTTCTCGTTACATTGAACGACCTTCTCAATCACAATTTCCGTTTGGTAAAGCAATTTTAGAACCCGTTGTCATTGCCATTAAAGGCAGTGTGATTCTCCTAGTTGTGAGCTACTCCCTGTACTCTGCTGTGCAAGCAATGTTCAGTGGAGGTCGAGAAGTTGATGCTTCAATCGCAACCCTCTTTGGTGTAGTCAATGTCGTTGGTTGTGGCTACGGTTGGTGGTACATCGCCAATAAATCAAAGCGTTTTTCCTCTGGTTTGATTCAGGCAGAAGCTACGCAATGGCAAATGGATACCCTATTAAGCGTTGCGGTAACTTTGGGCTTCATCGCTGCATGGTTAGTTTCACTTTCCCCTTACGCTGGATATGCAGTCTATGCCGACCCAATGATGATGATTCTAATGTCGTTCTACTTTATTAAAGTGCCGTTCGATATGCTTCGTGAAGCGGTGCGTGAGCTGCTAATGATGAAACCAAGTGAAGAGATCATTACCACTGTAGACAAAGAAGTTTCAGCACTAGATAAACAAGTTAATCAACACCTTGAGGTGGCAGGTGTAACAAAGGTAGGCCGAGAGCTGAGAGTTAACTTGGATGTTCACGCTGAGGGTAAACAAGTTCAGGTCGCAGATTTGGAGAAAACTCGCCGCGTGTTAAAAGATAAGCTGTCGAAGCTCTCTTTAGATCTCAACTTAACCATGAATATTGCCAACTAACGAAAGCCGCATTTTGCGGCTTTTTTGTTTGCTAGAGAAGTAACTTCATAGATAGAAATTGCGCATCGCTTTCCGTAACCTCGTAGCCTAACCTTTGGTAGAATTTTACCGCTTGCTTATTAACAACGAAGCTAGATAACGTCAGCGCTTCTCGCCCTTCCTTGGTTGCAATGTCTCTTAAACGTTCCATTACACGTAGCCCAACTCTCTGTCTTTGCCTGTCAGGAAATACAATGAGTAAGTGGAGATGCAAAGCATTGTCATAACGCTTAAAGCACACTAAGCCTACTCTTTCACCCTTTTCGACAAGCCAATGAAACCAAGCCTGATCATAACTATTTTGCAACCGGTCGCGTTGAAAGTCGTCATCCCAGCCAAACACTTCCTCAATATGTTTATACAAGCCTTGTTTTACAGCAGTAAAGAGCTCTTCAAACTCGGCTGTCTCGACTGCAATTAACTCTATATCCATTCCTTGTCCTTCGTGGCTTGATTGAAGATTAAGAAATCTTAATGTTTCATAAATGCTCAGTGAATGGCAAGAAGTAGATAATGGAAGCCTCTAATATTTATAGAGTTTTCGGTTTACCCCCTAGACCGTTATGGCTCGCATTAGTCACGCGAGCCTTCTTTTTATTCCCCCAGTCTACGTTTGAATCGGATATGATAGAAGACACGTAAACGAGGAGTGAATGTGAAACTGCTGATTATTGAAGATGACCAGACAACACGCGAGTTTATCGCTAAAGGGCTGCAAGAACATGGTTATACCGTCGACCAAGCAGAAGACGGCAATCAAGGCTTGATGATGGCATTAAGTGGCGAGTACGACCTCGTTGTACTTGATCGTATGCTTCCCTACTTAGATGGAATGAAGGTGCTTTCCGCTATCAAAGCGACATTAGGCGACTTACCCGTTTTAATCTTGAGTGCAATGGACAGCGTAGAAGACCGTGTAGACGGGCTGCAAGCAGGCAGTGATGACTACTTGATTAAACCTTTTGCCCTTGCAGAACTGATCGCGCGTGTTGACATCATCATTAACCGAACTCAGCGTCAATCACGCCCGACGTCATCTTTATTCTACGACTGCTTAGAGGTAGACCTACGGGCGCATAAAGTTACCTGCAACAATATTGAACTTCAGCTCCAGCCTAAAGAGTTTCAATTGATTCAACATTTTATTGAGCACAGTGAACAAGTTGTCTCTCGCATGCGTCTGTTTGAGAGTATTTGGAGCTATCACTTTGACCCGAAAACCAATGTGATTGACGTACACGTTGCGAATTTGCGTCGCAAGCTTGAAGAAGCAGGATGCCGCGATCTACTTCATACCGTTCGGGGAGCGGGCTATGTCCTTCGTCGATGACTATACGCTGACTCGTTCATCCGTTTTCAAAACTCTTGTCGGGCTGTTTGTCGTCATCGCTATCATTAATATCATGGTTGTTCGCCAAGTATATATTGATTCGGATAGCTTTCATCGACAACAGCTTACCAAACAACTCAATGATGAGATTATGGAGTTCAGTTACCTTGCGAAACAAAGTCGTGAAGAAGTAGAGAAACTGCTCCAAGCTAAGCAAGCTTCAAATACCCCTTTTTATTACCGCCTAATAGAACCGATTGAGCCACATTACACGACTCAGTTTTACCCAATCAGCACTCTGCCCAGCGATAAAACCAATATTGCTATTGGCGATAACGTCAAGCTGGAAATCGGCGTTAATCCTCAAGTTGTCGAAGCTTACCGTAAGGCACTCGTTCCCATTGTGCTATCAAGTATCGTCCTGCCTATTGCCGTCATGTCGGTAGCGGCTTTGTTTTTCACAATATTGATTCTTCGACGTTTAGAAAACGTTAATAAAGCGATGAACCGAGTATTGTGTGGAGAGCGCGATGTAAAACTCGCCGTCTCACAACAAGATGATGAGTTCGATATTCTCGCTATCCACCTCAACTATATGATCGAGCAAATGACCAAAAAGGAAGAGACATTGAAATCTCTTACTGTTGGCATGGCTCACGACATGCGCACTCCTATGGCTCGGTTAAAACTGAGACTGGAAGACGTGTTATCTCATCAACAACTCTCTTCACAACAGCAAGAACAAATTTCTGCATGCCATGATGAGCTAGAGCTCATTCTGTCCCTCTTTAACAGCATGTTAGAGATCGCCAAAATCAACAGTGGCCAAGTGACTCTAACCCCTCAACCTGTCGATTTAGGGAAAATAAGCCAAGATGCCATCGAGTTCATCTCACCAATTGCGGAACAAAAAAACCTCCAGCTACTCTTTCGTCAAGATCAAACGTGCCACCTAAAAGGCGATCCATCATTACTGTTTCGCGCCGTATTTAACTTGGTTGAAAATGCGGTCAAATACACCCCCGATCACGGCTCAATAGAAGTGGTGGTTGATAAACTGGGTGTGGTTATCGCAGACAATGGTATTGGCATCAGTGACGCGGACAAACCTTATGTATGCCGACCTATGTACCGAGCAGATAAGAGCCGAACTGCTCACGGCAATGGCTTAGGATTGTCGTTGGTCGATGCCGTGGTTAATCAACATGGAGCCCAACTGGTTCTAAAAGACAACTCCCCCGGTTTAAGGGCTCGTATTATCTTCAGTTAATCTTAAAACCCATATTTTTTGTAATGTTTATGGAATAAAGTGGAAATTTCCCCTCCTAGCGTTAAGACTTTAAGCAACAAAGGAGGTGAATATGCAAAAATTCAATAACATACTCTTCTTAAGCCAAGGAGTAATGGATAATCGTGAGTCACTCGCGCAATCCATTCGGCTAGCATGGCGTAACAAGGCTCAGTTAACTGGGCTAGTTGTCTGCCCTCACCTTCCTAATGACATGAATGATTACGAAGAGCAATATGAGCGCTGGCTATTAGAGTCTTTACAAAATCTCGTTCATGAAAGCCTCGTGGAACATGACATGTCTAGCGATGATATGCAGTTCCCTGTCAAACTGATCGTAGCAGATAAGCCCGCGATACAAGCAATACGTTATGTTCAGCAACACGGCATTAACTTGGTCATTAAAGACGCAGAGCCAAACAAAACAAACAGCCGAGCATTAAGAGCCATTGATATGAGTTTGCTCCGTAAGTGCCCTTGCCCTGTTTGGCTAAACCGCCCATCAGATAAGCCTAGAAGTCATCAAAGAGTCGCTGTCGCTGTCAACCCTAATGCCACGACAGATGAAGAGCACTCTCTTTCAATTAGCTTACTTCAACTTAGCCGAGCGATTGCAGACAGCTGTGATAGTCAATTACACATCATTTCGTGTTGGGAGTATCAACTTGAACACTACCTAGAAGATCACGTCTGGATAAAGGTTTCACCAGAAGACCTCAACCAACAGATCGAGAGTGCTAAGCAACAACACGAAGAAGCATTACAAAGTGTGATTGATGCGTCGGGTATCGGTGGCGACATGGTTTTACACCCTCTCCACGGTACGCCAGATGATGAAATACCAAACTGTGTCGATGAAACAGAAATCGACGTATTGGTCATGGGTACACTCGCAAGAACTGGTATACCTGGAGTAGTGATAGGTAATACAGCCGAAAACATTCTCCAAAACGTGAGTTGCTCACTTGTGGCACTCAAATCCGAACAATTCAAATCTCCGATAGAGTAAACAAAAAGAGAGCCGAACTTTTCATTCGGCCCTCTCTAATATCGCCTCTTATCCTAGGAACTCATCGAAGGTTCCAGGTGTTGCGATTCTGCAAGAACCCTCATCGCTTGAGCAATTTCTTCCGCTTCAGTACCCACTATAACCTGAAGATTGTTGTTACCCATTTTAACCACACCGAGCGCGCCTATTGATTTAAGCGTCTCTTCATTTACAACTGACATATCACTGAGCGTCAGACGTAAGCGGGTGATACAAGAATCAATGGTAGTTAAGTTGTTTGAGCCACCTAATGCCGTTAAGTACTCCAGAGCTTTTTCATTGGAGCTCATCTCATTGCTCTGCTCCACTTGCGCGTCTTCACGACCTGGCGTTTTAAGGTCAAACTTGAGAATGGCGAAACGAAATACCGTGTAATAAATCGCACCAAAACATAGGCCTTGAAGAATAAGCATGTATGGTTTGTT
Organism: Vibrio sp.; assembly: GCF_984391705.1. NCBI lineage: Bacteria > Pseudomonadati > Pseudomonadota > Gammaproteobacteria > Vibrionales > Vibrionaceae > Vibrio > Vibrio sp. The sequence continues at coordinate 131,403 of NZ_CFHWOM010000006.1, forward strand.
TGCCAGTGGTAGGTTGAACGATAAAATAAAGTCGATCAGACCACCGCTAAACGTAAAGCCCGCTATCCACTGCATGCTAGCTGCAATGTACAATGAAAGTGCCGCTAAGAAAGCGTGAATGACATACAAAACAGGAGCAACAAACATAAACGCAAATTCAATGGGTTCTGTTACGCCAGTAAGAATCGCCGTCAGAGCAGATGCACCTAGAATACCGCCAACTTTCTTTTTGTTTTCTGGTTTCGCGCAGTGGTACATCGCCAAACACGCAGCAGGCAGACCATAACCCATAAACGGGAAGAAACCACCTTGATAAATACCAGTTACGCCTAATTCACCTGTACCAGACCAGAACTTACTAATATCATTAATTCCAACCAAGTCGAAGATGAATACCTGGTTTAGGGCATGGTGTAAACCAATTGGAATTAATAGTCTATTAAAGAAACCATAGATACCTGCACCCACCGCTCCCATTTCGGAGATAGCAATACCAAAGTTGACTAACGCACCATAAACTACTGGCCACACGTAAACCATAACTAAGCTGATGGAAATCGCTGCAAGAGAGGTAACAATAGGAACAAAGCGACGACCACCAAAGAACCCGAGTGCGGCTGGCAGTTTAATGGTATGAAAGCGGTTATATAAGGTTGCAGCCACAATACCCATCATAATACCGGTAAATGCACTAACCGCTGCCTTAGAGGCGACAACTTCTGACGAGCTCATCTGTTCAACCGGAACCCCTGTGATCTGGGATATTACGTTGACATTGCCCACAATCATTTCGACGATTAGCAGGCCTAGTAAGCCAGATAGTGCTGCTGCACCATTGTTATCTTTCGCCAAACCATAGGCAACACCGACTGCGAACAGCCACGCTTGGTTGTCCATGATGCCTTTTCCGCCATTAACCAAAATACTAGCAAGCGCGTTATTAGCGCCCCATCCTGCTGGGTCTATCGCATACCCCAACCCGAGCATCAAACCACCCGCGGGTAGCACAGCAATCGGCACCATCAGTGCCTTACCGATTTTTTGTAAGTAGCCTAGAATATTCACCTTTCATCCTCTTAGGTCATTTGTTATCGCCAAAGAGTAACTAAACCGGGATTAAGGCACGGTTGAGGTAAGGTTAAGATTAATTAATCTAAAAAGCACCGCCAGCTATTTATCGGTAGGTGCTCATTTTAGTTTCTAAATTGTTATAGCCTTTTTAGCCTCAGCTAAATCTCAATATTATTAGATGCGTTGAAAGAGAACATTCTCACTTCATCTCTAGGAAACCAGCCAAGAGAGTGATAAAAGCCTTGCGCTTTAGGGTTGTCATTGGCAACAAATAAATGTGTCTTCGCAATCCCTTCCTTGGCCAGCGCATCAACTGACAAAGCGACCAACTGCTTTCCGATACCTTGACCTCGAGCGGATTCGCTCACCGCTAAATGTTGCAAATAACCTCTTCGACCATCTGTGCCAACCAACACACACCCAATAACCTTGTTTTCCTTTAGAGCTATATAACTCAAACCTGAATTTCGGCTCAGATAGCGAGCAATATTTTCCCTTGAGTCCGCATCCCTAAGCAGCATATGCTCCGTTTTCTGCCAAAGGTTCGCGACCTGAGAGTAATCTGAGATCTCCATTTCTCGATATGTAATCATGTCTTTCCTTATTGGTTTCGAGCTATGAAACCGGTACTTTCGTTTCAATATTAAGTTGTCCTGCCAGTCCTGCTTCCCTGTGGATACTTAAAGTATGGAATTCTTCTGATGAAGTCATATCTAACAGCGCCTGCCTTGAAGGGTACTTAACAATGACGAAAGCATCCCATAGTTCATCAACTTGACCCAGTATTAGCCCAGTGACATCAGAATAGAAAACCACTTCTGCACCGTATTTTTCTAATACTTTCAGCATTGGTTGGCCATAAAGTTCGTAAGCTTGTTTACCGGTAAGATTGGTTTCTCGTTTATCTGCGTAAACGGCTTTTTCCCTGAACTTGAATAGGTTTAACAAATGTATTTCCCCCGAGTTTGGGGAAGCTTTAAGCCTTTCAAGCTGCTCAGAGGTTGGAAAAAGTTCGTTGAGCACTTCCATGATAGCCCCCGATACTAGTTATGCATGTCACTACATAAGTATCTAATATCCAAAAACTATTCAACTGCTTTTGTATAACAAGCTTAAAGTGATCGTTAGCTAGAAAAAGAGCCAAACGTTTAGAACATGCACGAATCGCTTACTATCTCTATTTTGCTAAATCAATCCACTGACCCCGAGTAAGCTCCCCCAGTTTCTGAGGATTAAGTTTAAACACTGAATTAGGTGTTCCCGCAGCAGCCCAAATTTCGGAATACTGATTTAAATCATTATCCAAAATGGTATGGACTGAAGCATGGTGAGCCACTGGAGGTACACCACCGATAGCAAAACCCACTTTTTCACGAACAAATGCAGCGTCCGCTTTAAGCAAGACAATACCCGTGGCTTCTTTCACTTTGTCAGAGCACACCATGTTAGAGCCTGATGCGACAACAAGCACTGGATCACCTGTTTCTCCGTGCTTAAAGATTAACGACTTCGCTATTTGAGAAACCGTACAGCCAATCGACTCAGCAGCATCAGACGCTGTGCGAGTTGAGCTGGGCATCTCTTGTACAACAAAGTCCTGGCCATTTTGGGACAAGAACTCTTGTACTTTTAATGATGAAGACTTCAATTCCTTTGACATATTTCCTCCTTAATCTCGCCAATTAACGATAAACATAATGCTTAATTTAAAAGTAAGCCGCGATAATTAGTTAGCCGATATCATTACATCTTGTACACAAATACCAAATGTATACTGTGAACGCTACAAATCAAAAATATCCTTAACCATCTTGTTTAGTAAGCTCTTGGAAACAAATGGACTCTTCCAATAAGTTGGTCAAAGGCAAGAACAACGGCTCAGGGAGTTCTTCTAAATCGAACCATTTCCACTGTTTGCACTTATCGGGTTCAGTGATCTGAGGCTCACCACTAGAGCAAGAGCCAACAACGAACAAAGTCACATAGTGCTTACCTTCTTTTTCGAAAATATCATTAGTGAAAGTTAGGTTCTTAAAAGACTCTATTACTAAGCCTGTTTCCTCAAATGTTTCACGTTTTGCACACGCTTCTATACTTTCCCCCATTTCGAGGTGGCCTCCTGGGGTTGCCCAAGTATGAGATCCATGAGACCCAATACGTTCCCCAAGTAACACACGCCCTTCACGTAAAATAACGGCGGCTACACCTACTCGTACTTCTTTATTCACTATCGATTCCTTTTCGAACTAACACCACGTTTAGCTACTTATTCTCCGCAACGCGCCACAACACTCCACTCGGGTCTGTTAAACAAAACTCGAGCATACCCCATGGTTGTTCAACTAAGTCAGTAACGCGAACGCCAAATTCGTCGTCTAGGTTGAGCCTTGAGATATGCGCATACCAACTCTCAGCATCTTCAACCAACAGATGCATCATGAAATTTTCACTATGAACAGGCTCATAGAAATCTTGAAGAAGAAAGGCGCAAGATCCAAATTTAAAGTATGCAACACCTTGAAATTCAGAAGCCATTTCAAAGCCTATAGCCTGATAGAAGCGCTTTGAGAGTTCAAAGTTCTTAGCAGGCACAAATGATTTAATTTCAACCGTATTTAGGTTTTCCATTTAGGACTTATCTCCATAGCCAATGTCAGTAAGCAAGAGGGTAAATTGCTTTTATACAGCTTTCATGCAGACGGCAATTTAAAAGTAAGTGTGAGCACCTATTCCACGTCCAAGCCAGATCTTTTCGCAATTTCAGTTTCAAATCCATCGATACTCTTTTGATTCTTTTTAAGCCAATATTTCTCAATGCCCTCTGAACCTTGTTTTTCTGACCACTTAGCTAAGTCATCGCGATCACCTTCATAGGTAAAGTAAGGAACTGACATCCCACATGAAGACTGGACCAACTCGACATCTAGAACAAAGATTTGCCTCGCCGCAACGCTTTCCGGAAACAGTGATGAAAACTGCCCCCAGCTTTCGTCTTTTGAATGTAAGACGGTTGCCTGCCCGTATGCTCGAAGAATTAGAGGAGATCCCTCAAATGCACAAAACATAACGGTCATTCTTGGGTTTTGAATGACATGTGACGCCGATTCATTTCCACTTCCTGTAAGATTCAACCACGCTATTTGCTTTGAATTGATAACCCGTAGGGAGTCTCCACCTTTAGGTGAGAGGTTCACGCTACCACTCTCTGCTGCAGTTGCAACAAAGTAGATTTTTTGCTGCCCAATAAACTCGATATGCTTGTCTGAAAACTCTGAAAATTGCTTACCCAAAACAAGAAACCTCCATGTTATTTTCTAATAAAAAGTCTGGCGAGCAATAAAGTCACAAGTAACGCGATTGCCCTAGTTAACTCATTGTGCCGAAAACCGAGTTCCAATATTGCGAATCTTTCTTAAGCCGCTTGTTCAGCACATATTGCCCAACGGAAATAAGGGCGTCGACCATCCATTCGCTCAATTTCAGCGCCTAACTTCATGTAGAACTGGTGAGCTTTGACGTTGTTTGGGCTCGCTGTCCATGCAATGTGGGAGGCTAATGAACTTTCAGCTTCCCCTTTCAAAGCGTGCATCAGCTCTGCACCATACCCTTTCGAACGATGCTTGCCGATTACTAGGAGATCATCCAGCCAAATAGACGGTTCACCACGAAAAGACGAATAACGGTAATGAAACAATGCGAAACCCTCAACTAGACCATTAACTTCCAGTAACAGAGCATGAGCAAACGGATAATCACCAAATAAAGTGCGTTCAATTTTCTCTTTGGATGTAGAAATCTTGCCGTCAAAGCCTTTCATGATCCGGTCAAACTCGGCTTTATACTCAATGAGTTCTAATAGCTTACTTGTATCTTGCTTACTCGCTTTCCTAACGTTCACTATGTCCTTCATAACTCGAAAACCTCCTTGTGTTTTAACGCCTGGCTAAGGTGTAAGCTACACCATAACGTCGGCCTGGCAAACACCCTTAAGTACTAAACGTAACGCAATGGTAAAGATTACAGGCGTTACGGACTCTTAATAAGCAACCTAACACATGTTTAACTCTATTTAACACCAAGATAATTTAACGACGCCAATCGTTCACACTGTTGTCGTCAGTTTCCGAATTTCAAACAAAAAAAGAGCCGCTAAAT